>JAITIR010000014.1 GCA_031279285.1 Spirochaetaceae bacterium
GCATAGTGTTCAAGGCTTAACCTGTTGACAGGAGGAAGCCGCCGGCTTGCGGCACATGGTTAGCGGGGCGCCCCCGGACAGGCCGAGGGCGCCCTCGCCGGTTTTCCAGCGCTTTTCCCAAAACGGGAAAACGCCCCCACATCATGGCAAAGCCGAAGCATGATAAATTCTGCCCCGGCCTCTGGCGGGGACATTTTCCGCCTGAAACCGAATAATTCGACAGTCTCGTTATGCGAAGTGCCCCCCTTTACAACAATTTTATTATTATTTACGTTTTGAATAATTATTTTTATAATTTTTATACCCAAATTTAAAGTTTTTTTGCCTCCATTAACAAATCGTCTTCCCGCAATGGACGGCGGGAAGGCGTGGTATCAATGCTCTCTTGCCAATCATTCATCTGCTAAAAAATATGAGGGGTCTGTTGCCGTAGCAACCGGCCCCTCCGACTGTTGGGTAAGGTTCAGTAAAGGGTGTCCGGCCAACTTATGTATCCTTTGTAGCTTCCAATACGCATTTTTTTACAGCGTCTTTAATAGCCTTGCTGGTGTAGGTTGCGCCGGAGACAACATCTACTTCAAGCGATTGACTTTGCACTATCGCATCGGGAATACTTTTAATCGCAGACGCTACCTTGCTGCGCCCAATTGTTTCGTTATGCTCGTCAATAGTAATACTGCTAATCTTCTCTTCCGAGAAAGAGACGGATACTTTTATATTCCCGTTGAACCCATTTGCGCTTGATGTATAAACACCTGGTTTATAACGCGCCGGATCATTGGCTTTACCGATCCACCATGCCGCCGTGATCATATTGTCAGCGGCCCCATCGCTCCAAATCAGTTCTTCTTCGTCAGATACAAGAAGGGAGCGCCCTTCCTGGGAAAAATCGGAAATAGCGCGGTCAACCATAACAGCCCCATAAGAAATTAAAATTTTACCCTCATCCACCATCAAGCCAAAAGAAATACGGTCTGTAATATCTTGAGGCTTATTGTTATATGTGGTAAATACTTTGATTCCTAAATCGGTTAATACCGAAGATTCCGGCATGACCCAGCCCTCATGGTTTGGCAAGGCTTCTAACGCCGCGCGTAAACTAGGATAGGTATCGCTACCCAAATTGTTATTATCAGCCGTAAAATAAAACATAGCATTAAATCTAATCGCCGGACGAAGCGTGTCTGCATTGGCGGCTTTTGTGTTAAGAGTAAACTGAAACCCGCTGCCCGCCGCCGCCAACTGATTGGTTTTTCCGGTAATGAAATTGGTGGAACTTCCCGGTATTTGCGCCCAATTCCCTACAGACCAGACAAAACCATTAGCACGGGCGTTTTCTATCTGTTCCGCAAACTTGGGTATATCCGGTGTTGCCATGAAATGCAGCCCCGCCTTATTTGCCGATGAACTAACAACCTGGTCCGTAACATCAGCATCCTCATCGTTAAATTCATCCTCATCGCCACCGCCATCTGAACATCCGAAAAGGATTATGGCCGCCGCGAATGCCGCCAAAACCCATTTGTTCTTTCGCAATAAAAAAAACCTTTTGCGTATTTTCAGCCGGGCGATATCCGGTTTCCCTGTTTTCATTGGATATGCGGCCTGCCGCTTCTCCTGTATGTTGTTCATAGGATTATAATTCCTCTCCATAAAAAATTAATAGGCCGAACTTCGAGTTTTAAATTTCACCGCAAAGGCGAAGAAGGCGAATAAGTTTTTAGCGCCACATTAGGCAACAGGCAACGTTCTTTTTTCCTTCCTTCTTTGACTGCGAACCTCGGTTCAATTCAACCTTGCGGTGAATAAATAAAAGCGAATTAGTCGAAACTCGACATTCGGCCTAACAATAGAGTTATTCCATAACTTCAGTCGTTTTCGAACCAGTTGAACAAGTCAATGGACGATAAGGAATTATTCATTCCCCATCGTCCATTCCGTACTACTTACTATTCACTGCTCATTCCTGAACAGTCTCAATCGTCAGTGATGCTGCTCCTCCATAATCATCAGCGTGATGTTGCTGTTGATGAAGGACGCGCCGCCGTTTTTCGCAGGGAAGCCCGCTGCCGTGCCATCGTTAGCGACGTCCCAGCCGCCGCCTCGGAAACCGTTGCCCCAGTTGACCGCCGTGGTATCTGTGGGTGATGAGCCGTAGCCCGTCGCTCCAGTAGGAATCCGCACCGTAACAGTTTTCTCGGCGGCTCCGGTGTCGGTGGCCCTGGCAAATAGCAAGTATTCCAGCGCGGGAGCCGTACTCCCCAGAGTAACAGCCAAGGCTGTTCCGCCGGTGTTCTGGAAAGCGTAGGCCTTGATAGTTTTTACCGCAGGGAGGCTCACCGAGGTCAGGGCCGTGCAGCCGTAGAAGACGGATCTGCCGGTGGTTTCCGCCTTAGGGAAGTTCACTGTTTTCAGCGCGGGGTTGTAGGCGAAGGCCAAGGCGCCGATGGATTCCGCCTTTGGGAGGCTCACCGTGGTTAGGGCGGCGCATTTTTCAAAGGCGTAGCTGCCGATGCTTTTCGCCTCTGGAGCGTTCAATGCGATCAGAGAGACGCAACTGTCGAAGGCCATTGAGCCGATGGATTCCACCTTTGGGAGGCTCGCCGTAGTCAGGGCGGCGCACCCGTAAAAGGCGTAACCCCCGATATTTTCCGCCCCCGGGGCGTTCACCGTAGTCAGAGCGGTGTTTTCGTAAAAGGCGGAGCTGCCGATGCTTGTTATCGCCGTATCCAAGGCAACCGTACCCTTCGCGGAGGGGTAGGCAACCAGGGTGTCCCCGGCATAATTCAGCAGCATACCGTTCTGGGCTTTATAGGCGGTGTTTCCCGAATCGACTGTTATGGTGGTGAGATCGGCGCAGCCGGCAAACGCCGCGTCGCCGATGGTGGTCAGGGCAGCCGGGAGGTTCACCGTTTCCAAGGCGGTGTAGTGAAAGGCTTCGTCGCCGATGGTTTTCACCTTGGGGAAGCTCGCTGTTTTCAGGGCGGTGCAGCGACTGAATGCCCATGTATCAATGGCTTCCGCCGCTGGGAGGTCCGCCTCGGTCAGGGAGACGCAGGCATAGAAGGCGAATCCGCCGATGGTTTTCACCTTAGGGAGGTTCACCGTTTTCAGGGCGATGCAGTTGTCGAAGGCCCACATACCGATGGCTTCCGCCTTGGGGAAGTCCGCCTCGGTCAGGGAGACGCAATTGCTGAAGACAGAGCTGCCGACCGTGCTTATGTTCTTGCCGCTGACGCTGGTCAGGGAGGTAAAGTTCTTGAAGGCCGGGTCTTCGCCGTCGTCCTTGATACTTGTCGCCACGTCCGGCAGCACCAGGGACAGTATCTTGCTTTCCCCGGTGTTGTTCGTGCCGGGATCAAAGACCGTAACCCCGTTACCCATGGTGCAGTCGGACAAGTCCAGGGAGACTAAATTGCCCGCTTGCTGTATGGTGGTTAAAAGGCTGGCCCAACCAGTTGACAGGTCAATCGGCGTCTCCGGTTTCCAGAGACTTGGGAGTGATGCCGCGACTGGACCTGCGACGTTGCTTGCCACAGAGCCTTTCGCCCCGCTGTAACTGACTACGAGACGGATATACTGGTTCACATCCGCATCGCCCAGCGTATACGTCAGGCTGTAGGCCCCTTCTATGTCCGTCCAGTTACCGCTGGCGTTGCTGGACCGCTGCCAGTGATAGACGGGTACGCCGGATGCGTTGGTGAGGGTATTCGCGGGATTCACCCATTCAAGGGTTACCCCCTTGATCGCGTCCGTCGAGATAGTTACTGTACCCGACAACTCCTCGCGGTCGTCCGCCTTGACGGTAATGGTCTCGTCCTTGGTAAAGTCGGTTCCGTCGGCCTTGCCGCCCTTAACCGTCGCGGTGAGCACCAGCGTCCCCACATTCGTGGGCGTAAATTTCTTGTCCGCAAGGTCGGTGTCCGTTACCCCTGTGTTGCCCGCATTCTTCACCGTCCAGTCAATCGTTTTCCGGTCGGCGTTCGCTGGAGCAACCGTCACGCTGCACAAATCCGTCTCTCCATTCACATAGGCCGTGTCCGGCACATTGGATAACCCTGTCACCGGAACCTCGACATTGGGCGTAGAGCCACCGCCATCGTCCCCGCCGCCCATATCGCATCCTGCTAATGTGAATATCGCCATTATGATCAGAACGGCGAAACCGGCTAAAAGCCTGCGGCTTTTAGCTTCGGAGTTTGCTACGCAAACTCCATGAAGTAAAGAACCATGTCTCTTCCTCATATCTGTTTCCTTTGCGGTTTTATTGTCCCGCCAACAAAATTTTTATGTTTAACCGCCCAAGCGGGTAACACCTTTGTTAGGGTATCTCTTGTTCCTTACGGAATAAGCGCTGATACCAGCGGCCCCCAGGGGCCTTTCTTTCCCTCGTTCTCGATTTGTACCGCAAAATAGGCCGTCTTCCCGCTGTCCCCAAACTCGAATTCGATCACGTCCTTTTTCCGTTTGGTATAGAAGAATTGGTGCAGATCGTTAGGAGATTTGCGGGGGGCGTTTCACCCGGCGCAACTACGCGGTACCAGATTCGGTAGCCCTTGTTGGTGGGATCGGTCGCGGCGCCAACTACATAAATGATCCTTACGCCGAGTTCGTGCCGTCCTCCAAGGTAGGTTTCTACGGTTACTTGTGCGGTGGGGACCCCGCTGGGCGTGGATGTGGGATCGTGCGGTTTAAGGCCCAGAGAGATGTAGTCTGAATCGAGCAGGGGAGGCGATAAAAAATACCGCCGCTTGAAGTCCCGCATAAAGGCGGTCAATGCGTCAAAGGCTTCTTTGCATTGGGCGGTGGCTACGGGGGTGCGGGTGGTCTCGTTTTTGGCGGTTTCGAGGGCGGTTCTGGCGGTATCCCCGTAAGTTTGTTTGGCGGTACAAACTAAAATCCAGTCATCGACCATTTCCAGTTGTTGTTCCCGGCCTGCCGGGAGCCAGTCTCTTGTGGTTGACATTATGGTTTCTCCGCCGGGATTGCCCCCGTCCGTGGTGAAATTGCTCCCCTTTGCGGTGGATTTGCCTCGGGCCAAAATGTATGGGGAAACATCAGCGGCGGTTGTATGGTATTTGAGGGGAAAAATGGGTGAAAAAAAAGTAAAATTATGCGCTAGACACTTGACAAAGGCGAATTCGGCCCCATAATTGCCTGTTGCCTGTTGCCTGTTGCCTGTTGCCTGTTGCCTGTTGCCTGTTGCCTGTTGCCTGTTGCCTGTTGCCTGTTGCGAGAAGTCTGCGCTTATGGGTAACTGCCTTGTTAGACGCATAAGACTATGTTAGTTATTTTAAACAAAAGGGTCAAGAGGGCGTTTTTTATAGATAAGGGCGGCTTGCGGGTGTACGAAGCGCTTCCGCAAGCCGGGCGGGGCTTGCCCCGCCTGTGAAGGGGGTTGTTAGGGGGCGCAAAAGCCCCCTAACGTTAATTGAAGACGGGCGTTGCCCGCCTACTCCCCCCAGGGGATGCTCAAAATAATCTTCTCTTGTTATTCACATAGAATACGCCTGCAAAACCAATATTGGAGTAAAAGCCCTTGCCCGGGACGTCGAGCCGGACCACGACACCATCGCTCATTTCATCAGCAGCCAGGCTGAGGCGGTGAAGGGCCTTTTTGCACAGGTATGGCTGAAATGTTACGCTCTGGGATTAATCGGCGCAGAACGGTTCGCCCTAGACGGATGCAC
>JAITIR010000111.1 GCA_031279285.1 Spirochaetaceae bacterium
GGGCGCCGACCATGTTGCCGAGCGCCGTTCCCACAGCGCCAACCAGCGCCGACGCCCCGCCGCCGCCCGGAACCGCGGCCTTGCTTGCCAGCACCGATACAAAATCCGGTATTGTTTTCGTAGAAATACTCATGGAAACCTCCAAATGTACAAGATGATTTAATTTTGAGGACGAGAGCGCCCATCTCTTTTATAGTATACCGAAAAAGACGTTTCGTAAAGGGAAAATAGCAAGCCGGTACCGGCTCAACGGCAGGAGTGCCCGCCAAAAAAAGAACCCCGCCTTGCGGCGGGGCGTCTTTTTACGCCATCGTCAAAACGCTGTAAAGGCTAGAATGTCCAGACAAAGTCGAACTGGAGGGCGTTTGTGGTGCCGCTCGCGCCTTTATTACCACCCTGCTCATATATGCCGGGATGTTTCGCAAGGAAATCTACGTCATCGTTCGATTTGCCCCAGAAGGTAATCTCGTCGAACACGACAAAGGTCGCGCCGCTGCCGAGGCTGAATTCGGCGGAGGGTTTGATGCCAATGCCGAACTGGTCGCTGCCGCCCGAGTTGATCTTTAAATTAAGCTCAAGGCCGGCGGTAAGATCGTCGTTGATCGCGTAGGCGGCGGAGGGGCTGATCGTTATCGGGAACAGATAGCCCAAGCCTTCATCTTCAGGATCATCAGCATCCGCTACGGTCGTATACCACGCATCGGCAAACTCAACATCGGAAATCCCAAGGGCGACACTAAGCTGGTCGTTCACAGCGAAGTCGGCCTTGAATTTAAGCCAGGCCTTCCAGAAAGGATTAAAATCGCCTTTCTTATAGGAACCGGGGGAGTCCTCTCCACCGAGGTATGCGCCTTTCACTGTTTTGGAACCCAGGTTGACGGCCGCGAAGGAAAGGTCTATCTGCAACGGATCGATCGGCTTTACCTGCAAGCCTACCAACAGGCTGGATGAGTTATATATGGTATTGGGAAAACTCGCGCCATACGGTATCAACTCACCACCAGCTTGCGATATCCAAGCTTGATCGTAGCCCTCTTCCTCCCCCCAGAAGTTAACGACATTGTGAGACGTGGCGGCCACCACCGAGAAAAGATCGCTTGTGTACTTGGCGCCGACAACAAAACGGCGATCTTCAGTATTACTCTGGTCATTCCAGGCGCCTCCGTCGTTTATTGCATTGGCAAACAGGTCTTTTGTACCGTAATGCGCGCCCAGATTCAAGCCGTCTATAGGCTTTACCTCGATCTTTACACCGTCATTGCCGTCAAAGCCGGTATTGTTTTGAAAGTTCGAATAAAAGAGCCCCCAAGCCTCATCCGTACCCTTACCAACGCTTACCTTGACCTTGCTGTCCAGGATGTTGGCATAGACAAAGGCCTTGTTTACCGTGTTGTTCAAGCCGGACAACTTATTATTAAGCGCACCATCCGCCTTATCAGGCCGGTAACGGAAGCGGGTCTTTACGCCGAGGTTGTCCCTCTCCCAGACAAGCTGCAACTGGGCCCGGAACGAGGTGCCGTCCCCGATGTCGTCGCTGAACGCGTACACACTGGGAGTCTGCGCGCCGGTTGATCTTCCGTCGGCAAATATGCCACCCTCGCCAACATCGTCAACAGTACTGCCGTCAACAAGCAAACCGGTCCTAACATCGCCTGTAACCGTCAGGCCAGGTATTTTGAGTGCGTCCGGCAGATCCAATGCGAATGCCAAGCCCGCTGACAGCAAGACGAGGCAGACAACCAAACTTGAAATTTTTTTCATAAATCGTTCTCCTACTTTGTATGATTCAAACCTTCCATAACAGGAAGGCGTGGCTTCCATACCAGAAAGCCGCTAAATTCCATGAACCATGCCGGATTTTCCCATGCAGGTTCCCTAAAAACACCCCCACAAGGATGCCGCAAAAAAAGGATGCCCTGACCGTTGATCGATCACAGAGGGGCACCCATCTTCATCTCATAGGCAACTCCTCCTTATCGTCAGCCCGCCAAAAGGCATCGTTTTGTTATAAAAGAAGGGGGAAGGGCAGCGAAAATATGCGTTGGATTTATTTCGTTTTCCGCACTTAGGAGGGCGCGTAGCCGATTCCCCCTTGATACCCACAGGAGACCCGTCAAAATTCCGGGAAAATTTGCACAAAAGTCTTCGGCTTTCATTCGCGGCCGGGTTTAATACCCCGCCGTAAAAAACAGCTATGCGCCTCCGCGGATGCTTCGCCGCAAACAAGCCTGCGTCTCCGCGTCGGGGAGGCTCATCGGAAAAATATATGAAAAACAGGCCAAACAAGCCCGTAAACAGCCTGAAAAGTCCAGTATACGCGGTATATGTCAGTAAATTTTCATGACACTGGGGGGGGGGGGGGTAGATGCTATCGATATCGTTAATAGTTGGGCGGGAGCAGGCAGAGAGGGCCCCTGGCGGCCGCGTTAAAAGCCAGTGTTTGAAGAAAGCCCCTGACAGCCTGGCAATTAAGCGGGGACGCTTTAGAAGGGTCCTTGCCGGCGTGTACGAATAGGGCCAAACGAGAACGGCTGCTACTGCCGCTTTCACGACATTCATACAGGATATTTTACAACACTTTGCAAACCGTGTCAATAGTCCAAAAAGCATTGTAAAGCCGCAACAGGAATGCCCCCTACAGCTTACGGGGCCATCAAAGGACGGCGTTCCGTCCGTTACGATTCATTATTTACTATAACTGACCCGCCGTGGAGTCCCAGGGAAAGTCGTCACCGCCTGCCAGCCACTCAACAAACTGGACGGCGGTGCGGGGGGATCGTCCGTTAAACCAACGCTCCCAACGTACCGCGTTTTCCCTGAAGCGCTGAAGCTGGTCCGCACCGCTATTTTCCGGCAGGAGTCCATGCTTCCGCGCAATGAATTCGGCGATACGGAGGTACTCGTCCTGGGACGGGGAACTAAAAATCACGGTAATGCCAAAACGGTCGGCCAGGGAAAGCTGCTCCTGCATCGTGTCGAAGGCCCGCACGTCGCCTGAGGAGGCGGGCCTGTCCGAGCGCGGTTCCCTGACAAGATGACGGCGGTTACTCGTCGCGTAGATAACAACGTTTGGCGGTGTCGTTTCGATGCCGCCTTCCAGCATCGCCTTTAACATCATAAAATCACCGTCGCCCGCCTCGAACGACAGATCGTCGATGAACAGGATGAAGCGCAGGCCGCGCCCGGCAAGCATAGCCGTCACTGCGGGCAGGGAGGCAAGCTCAGCCTTCCGCAGTTCAACAAGCCTGAGCCCGCGTTCCGCATACTCGTTGCAGACCGCCTTTACGGTGGCGGACTTCCCGCAACCCCTGTCTCCGTACAGCAGGATGTTGTTTGCCTGTGGCAAATTTGCCGCAGGCATGTTTGCCGCCTCCTTCCCTCGCGCCG
Source organism: Spirochaetaceae bacterium (assembly GCA_031279285.1). Classification (GTDB taxonomy): domain Bacteria; phylum Spirochaetota; class Spirochaetia; order Treponematales; family Breznakiellaceae; genus JAIRMY01. Next base: position 3,388 of record JAITIR010000111.1, read on the forward strand.
ACATGAAACGGAGCGTGTTGGAGATTACAACTTGCCGTTCTTCCACGTAGCCTGACAGATCGGCCAGGCGCACCGGATCGCGGTTGCCGGCGGGATGCAGTTTTCCATCCGCAATGCAAAACATCTTATGCCCCGAAAGGTCGCCCGCGCCATTACCTTGTATGAAAACGGCAAAGGCGGCGGGCGTCCAATCGCAGGGTGCAATACCGGCGTCCGCCCGGCCTCCCGCCTCCATCAACAGCCGCGCCTCCGATTCTATGCGTTCAAAGGCAGCCCCCCCACTGCCGTCAAACAGTTCCGCGTAAAGATGGACAAGGCGCCCGAAGTCGAACGCGGCGGCGCGGGACAGGGCGGCAAGGTCATTGGCGGCAAGCGCCGCCAAAAAGCCGCCCTGATCCAAATCACCACGTTCGGCGGCAAGCGTAAAGCCGTTCACGTCTGTAAGCGCGAGCCGGTAAAGGACACGACAAAACGGCTCTCTCCCGGCATAACCGGCAAAAACCGCGGTAAAACGCGCCCAGGCCGGTATCAGCGCGGACGACCCGCGATTCCTGCCCGCAATTTCAAGCAGCTCAACGAATGCGTGCACCAACGGATCTTCTTTAAGAGCGGAAAATACCGCAAGCCCCGCAAGTCCTTCACAGGTTGAACGGCAGTACGCACCATTGTCCGTCATCAAAGCCCTACGCCTCTAACGGTAGCGTCTTTCGTCCGCGCTTTTACATTTGATACACATCAGGGCATAGGGGATAGCTTCCAGCCTGTCCTGAGGTATCATGGTTCCACACTTAACGCAACGTCCATACTTACCCTGTTTTATACGAGTCAGCGCGGCATCTATCTGCTTGAGCCGTTTTAGTTCTTTGGCGCCTATAGCTTCAATCATCTTCCTGTCTATATCATCTGACGCAATATCGGCTAAGTCCTTGGGGTCCATACCCTCGACTATATCCTTAAAGTCATTATTACTAATAACAAGATTATCGATGATCTCTTTTTTTAACTTCGCAAGGGATTTTTCCATCTTATCTAAAAATTTTTTATCCACGGTTCTACCCTCCATGTCACAAAGTCAAGATAATAACTTGAATTTCATTTAATAGTCAAGGCTATTCATATAAATTTACCCAAAAGTACACCGCATGGACACATATAATACCTACAGCGACTCCAGGCTGTCCACGGAGTTCCAGGCAATAGCGTTCAAAGTGTGCCATAGACGGTTGATTCAGACAAGCGGGCTCAACGCCTTTACGGGCATTTTATGCTGCCCGGAGGCGGCTATTAAGGCCAAGCCCGGCCCTGCCACAAAAAATCTGTGTCTACATCTTCGTAGTAGTCCGAACCGTTACGCCGCATCTGCGGCATCAGCTTGTTAAGCGTCCGCTTGTTTTTGATAAGCGCCCATCTTGAATCCACAGTTCCCTTTGGGATGCCCATCACCTTAGATAACTCGTTGTTTGTCGCCTCGATTCGCATTGCACTGATCCGTTCCCTCATGTTCGCAAGACGCTTGCGGCCTTTATCCAGACGCCGTGAAAAAAATTTGTTTAAATGCGTATTTTCATTTTTTTGGGACAACTTTTTCTCGTAGGCAAGACAACGGTAGTAAAGACAGTGTGCGGCATCGGCCAGATTTTGCAGCTTTTCAATCTTTTTTATTTGCAGGCGGCGCAGCATAGCCACCATTTCGCCCAGTTCCTCAGGAGCCATACCGATTGCGGCGGCAGCCTTGTCGACCAGGCTGTCCGATACGTAATAGAAAGACTTCAGCAGTACAAGCATGATATGTTTTTGTAAATTTGAGCCGCAATTCACATACATTCCGTTAGCGGATTCATCATCTATTTCGGGTTCACAGACATACGATCCATCGCCGCTTGCTTTCCAACAGTCAATCTCCGCAATGGATCGCCTCAGTTTATGCCGCTTGTAATAGCGGAATGAAAAACCAAGCGTTGTCGCGATGTAAACTCCAAATGACGCAAGACGGCTGTTATAGCGATCTATTGCGCGCCGCATTATTGGGTAAACCCAGCATAAAAAATCAATACGATCGCCCTCATCTTTGAAAACCAGCCCATAGTATCCGTTGGGGCAGCACAGCACGTACTTAAAAATATGCGCTTCAAGCTCATGCTTACTCAAATTTCCATCAACGTAGCGCCGGTAAAATAACGATAATTTTGAAGCTTCGCTCATCATCTTACTCCTTTAAAAAAGTTGTGGAATTATTTTTGCATCACTTTGATTCGGAATCCAATAAATTTTTATTTTTCCGCGATATTTATAAACGATCGTAATATTTTGCGTTTTGAGGTTATGTGCTTATCAATAGGCGGGAGAGCCGCGGAATGTCCAGGGACATATAGGTAACCAGGTCGCGTATTTTAGCTTCCTCGGAGTTTGGGTAATAGGCGCTGCCGTCATCCTCAACCACGCCGTTGTTATAAATTTCATTGTCCCCGCGGCTATTACTCACCACGTTGGCTTCGAGTTGCAGCGTAAACATGTGGTAGTCTACGTCAATAGCCGCCAGTTGTCTTTAAGAAGGCGTTCCTGCAACAGCAGCATTTCTTCTTCCGGCGCGTTTGTCGCGTGATCATAGCCTTTCAGGTGGAGTATGCCGTGAATCAGGAGGCGGCGCAGTTCTTCGTCTTTGTCAACGTTGAACGCTTTGCTGTTGGAGGCAAGGGTTTCCAGCGATATGACGATGTCGCCGCTCGCGTAACGCCGCTCGCCGTCTTCGGTAAACGTTTCGCCCAACGGGAACGACAGCACGTCGGTAGGCTCATCCTTGCCCCGGAAACGCCGGTTAAGGCCGCGGATAAAACCGTCATCGCAGAAGAGTACGGAGAGGTCCCAGTTATCGCAGGAGAGTTTGTCGCAGACGGCGGCGGCGAACTCCGCTGCCCGTTCCGCCCAGCCGGGCAGTTCCAGGCCTTCCGCTCCGATGTCCACGCGGTTCATCTACACCCCGGCATCGGAAAAGGGCGGAGCGCGGCGAAGGACTTCGCCCACGCATAGGTTTTCAGGCAGGAGGAGATCCGGATCGGCTTCCAGGATCGCGAAAGCGTCCGCACGGGCGCGGGCAAGCTCGACGGCGTCCCGGACGGGGTCCGCGACGCCGAGTTTGAGATACCCCGACTGTTCAGTGCCCACTATCTGGCCGGGGCCGCGCAGTTTCAGGTCCTCCTCCGCAATCACAAAACCGTCCCTGTTTTCCAGCATCACCTTGAGGCGATGTTTGCCGTCCTCCGTAAGCTCGTCCGAATAAACGAGGAAGCAGAAGGACTGCGCCTCGCCGCGTCCCACCCGCCCGCGAAGCTGATGCAGCGCGGCAAGGCCAAAACGTTCCGCGTGTTCAATCACCATGCACGTCGCGTTAGGCACGTCAACGCCCACCTCGACAACGCTTGTCGCTACGAGTATCTTTGTAACGCCGTTACGGAACGATTCCATGATTTGTTTTTTTTGCCCGTCGTCAATTTTTGAGTGAATGAGCGCAAGCGGTATACCTGGAAAAACTTCAGAGGCAAGGCGGGAGGCCATCGACTCGGCGTCTTTCAACGTCCGTAGCGGCAGTTCCCCATCTTCCCCGTCCTCACCCGCCTCGATCAGCGGGTAGACAAAGTATGCCTGCCTTCCCGCCCCAAGTTCGCGCCGCACAAAGTCGTAAACCTTTTTTTCATTCGATTCCCTTGCAAGGTGAGTCTCGATGGGCTTTCGTCCGGGCGGCAGATCGGGAATCACGGAAACATCCATGTCGCCGAAAACTGTCAGCGCAAGCGTGCGCGGTATTGGCGTCGCGCTCATCATCAGCAGATCGCAGCGTTCACCCTTGTCGAGGATTGCCTGACGCTGGGTAACGCCGAAGCGGTGCTGCTCGTCAATCACGACAAGCGATAACTTTTTGTAAACGACATTTTTTGAAAACAGCGCGTGCGTTCCAAGAATTATACCGGTATCGCCCGATGCAAGCGATTTCAACAGTTGGTTTCGTTCAGCGGTCTTTATATTGCCGGCGAGGAACGCTACACGGACGCCGAGCGGTTCAAGGAGGCGGGCGGCATTGTCAGCGTGCTGCTGCGCCAGAAGTTCGGTAGGGGCCATCACCGCGGCCTGAGCGCCGGAATCAAGCACCTTGAGCGCCGCCAAAAAAGACACAAGCGTCTTGCCGGAGCCGACATCCCCCTGTAGCAGCCGCGCCATCGGATAGGCGCCGTCCATGTCGCGGTTAATGTCCCGTAGCGCCCCCTCCTGCCCCTTTGTCAGCGCAAACGGCAGGCGCTCCAGGAGCCGCTTCTGCAACGGAGTCATGTTTTTACCGCCGTCCTCCGCCTGATTCCGCGCCGCCCCGTTCCGCGGGACGCCAACGCCGATACCCCGGCTTTTCCGTTCAAAGAAACGTTTTCCGACAATGATTTCCAGGTAAAAAAGTTCTTCGTAGATCAGGGTTTTTTTTGCGAGCGTAAGTTCCTCAACACTTTTTGGGAAATGCATGGCGCAAAGCGCGTCCGGTTTTGAGAGGAGGCCGTCCCGTCTTACTATCAAATCGGGCAGTTCGTTTTCAAGCGGCGCGGCATACTGACGGAGCGCGTTCCGCATGAGTGTTCGGATATAATTCTGCGTAAGCCCTGCGCTGAGCGGGTACACGGGAAGTATCCGGAAAAAGTCCGTTTCTGGATCCGGCCTTAACGCCTCAAATTCAAACGATGTTGATTGCAGTTCCCCGTACCTGTATGAAAAGCTGCCAAACATCCGGTAGCAGTTTCCCGGTATAAGCTGCTTTTCAAGGAACGGGCGGTTGAAGCAGACGAGGACCGCCTGTGCCGTACCGTCTTTCACATACACCTTCAGCGTTTCCACCCTTCCCAATTTAACCCAGACATTGTTAACTACAGTTACAACGGTACAGACCTTTCCTTTCTCAAAATCACGGAGCGGGACAGGGCGGCTGCGGTCTTCCCAATAACGCGGGTAATGGCACAAGAGACGGCCAATATTATGGAGGCCCATACTAAGAAGCGGTTTTATTTTAGCGGGGCCCGCGCCTTTTACATGATTAAGTGACGCCGTTAATTCCCGTAAAAACAACTATGCGATTCCTTAAATTGGAAGACCGGTAAAAAATTTTTGCAGCAAATGCGTAATTGTGCCGAGAGCGGCGCCCAAAAATACGAACACGGCTATGGCCGCGATTAAACCGGTCAAATAGTTGACGATCCTGTTTTTAAACAGGATTCTGTTTATACGGAACTGAATGGGGGATGCGATGGCGTCGATAATTCGCCAAAAAGCAGCGTACGTATTTGCGCTTACAAGGTAGGCAACGAGGCGCAGCACCAGAACAATTGTAAGAAAGCCGATAATGAAGGATGCCGCCGACCAGAAGGCGCTGAGGCATATCGCAAAAACTATTCCCAGGCTTATCCTTTCAAAATGTATTACGGTTGATACAATACTGTTTACGACTGAAAGAACGGCGAGCGCGACGATGGGTGAAAGGTCTATGCTGCCGGCGCGGAGGCCCGTAAATCTCCGAAAATAGTTCAAGTAAGGATCCGTAATTCCGCAGAGTATATCGAAAGGGCGTCCAAAATAGACGCTCCTGTCAAACCATGAAAGGAATATCCGTATAAAAATCAATATCGAAAATATATTAAGCGCGCCGCTTAATATATTCATTAAAGTTCGCAGCATTTTTTCCTCTTAAAATTAAGACAACCATACATCATCAACAACGGCGCAGCCTTTCAGCGCGTTAAGGTGTTCGTTCTTTGGCGCTGCGCTTAACGCCATGCTGCGGAGCCTGACTTCGTGATCATCAAGCGGGAGATGAAAGTAAACGGAACATGGGCCTGAGTATTCACAGATGCAGTCCCGCAGCGGGTACAGGTCTTCTATCTTTTTTATCGCGTCCTTCTGTAAACGTATATGAAGTTCCCGCCACGCCATCTCCCCGGCGCGTGAAATATCGAGCAATTCCTTGAATATAAACCCCTGTTTGTCATCACGCCTGTTGTAAGTTCCTTTAAACGCAACCACGGTATCGACGGTGAGCTTTTCGTTGTACTTTTCCCATTCGTCGCAAAAGAATGTTATGTCCGCGCTGCCGTTGTAATCCGTAACGCTGCCGAAACCCATCATGCGGCCTTTGTTTTTTCCTTTTGTTATTTGGTACGGTTTAAGTGATGAAAGGATCCCCACAAGCGTAAACGTCTCCCCCTCCTTCGCCGTTTCAATGCGCGCAAGGTTTACCTTTACCGCACGTTCCCAGAAGTCTTTATACCGGTCCAACAGCGATGTTGGCGCGTCGGCAAGTTTTGCCGAACCCGCGCTGTTTGACTTTGATCCTTCCGCCGAAACCGTCGCCGGCGTGTCCGCCGCCGCCAAAGCAGCCGCATACTCTATGTCAAAAACCTCTTTAACAACTACCGACGGCTTTTCATTGCGAATGTCAAACTTTCCTTTCACCGCCACTACGCTGTCAATGGCAATCGTATTGCGGTACTTTTCCCATGTATCGGTAAAAAATGTAAGCTCTATCTCGCCGTTGTAGTCGGAAAGTAAGCCGGAGCCCATGAAGCCGCCCGCGTTCCGGCCTTTCTTGATTTGGATCGGACGCAGCGTTTTTATTACACCGGCAAAAATGTATTCAAGGCCGGCAGTTATGTCCTGCGGTTTTGACAGATCAACTGCAACAAGACGCCGCCATGTTTCTTTGTACTGATCAAGCGGGTGGCCGGAAAAATAAAATCCTATAAGTTCCTTTTCCATGCGAAGTTTTTCGTTCCGCGCCCATTCCGGTGCGGGGATGAATTTAAAGTCGTCGTACTCCTTCTCTCCGGAATCTTCAAACAGGCTTCCCTGCGCAGAATTTTTGTCTTCCTTTTTTTTCTGGGCGTACTCGGCAGCCCTTTCCAGATTCTCGACAAGTGTAGAACGGCTTATTCCAAAACTGTCAAAGGCCCCCGTCTCTACCAAAAGTTCCACAACTTTTTTGCCTACAACTTTTATGTCTATCCTGTCGAGAAAATCCATGAAATCCTTGTATGGCCCGTCGCCGCGCGCGCGGATAATTTCGTCGGCGGGCCCTCCGCCTATGCCCTTTACGCCGAGCAGTCCGTAAAATATTTTGTTTTCTTTCACGCTGAATAAACGCTGTGAATTCTGTATGTCAGGCGGCTCCATCGTTATACCCATCTTGCGCGCCTCATCAATGTACACAGGAAGTTTGTCCGTGCTGTTAATCACGGTGGTAAGCTTTGCCGCCATGAATTCAACGGGAAAGTTTGCTTTTAGGTAGGCGGTTTTGTACGCGATAACCGAATACACCGCCGCGTGACTCTTGTTAAAGCCGTATCCGGCGAACGGCAGCAGTATTTCAAATATTTTGTCCGCGACTTCCTTTTTAAAGCCGTTCCTGATCGCGCCCGCGATAAACTCTTTCTTCTCGGCAGCCATTGCGTCAACTTTCTTTTTTCCCATCGCGCGGCGCAGCAGATCCGCCTGCCCCAGCGAATAACCCGCTATGCGCTGTGCAACCTGCATGACCTGCTCCTGGTAAACTATGACGCCGTAAGTTTCTTCCAGAATATCTTTAAGACTTTCGTCAGGATAATTTATAGGCTCAAGGCCGTTTTTGCATTTTATGTACTGCGGAATATAGTCCATAGGGCCTGGACGGTACAGCGCGTTCAACGCGATTAAATCTTCAATCTTGCCTGGTTTGGTCTGCTTCAGAATATTCTGCATCCCGTCAGATTCAAACTGAAATATCCCTGAGCTTTTTCCTTCGCCAAGCATTTCAAACGCCGCCCTGTCGTCTTCCGGAATTTTTTCTATGTCAAAATCCGCATACTCGCCGCCTTTGTTCCGTATTATCGTAACGGCATTTTTTATCAGATCAAGATTCTCAAGTCCCAGAAAATCCATCTTTACAAGGCCGGCATCTTCAAGCTGATCCATTGTAAACTGCGTCGCGATGCTGCCCGTTGTGGCGTCGCGGTAAAGCGGCACATAGTTATCCAGCGTCGATTTTCCGATCACTACGCCCGCGGCGTGAAGCCCGGTATTCCGCGCCTTGCCCTCAAGTTTACGGGCAAAATGAAACAGTTCCGAGTAACGCGGATCCTTTTCAAGTTCAACAAGTTTTGGCTCCGCTTCAAACGCGCTCTTCAATGTTGTTTTGGGCGACTCTGGGATCAGGTTCACGATCATGTTCGTTTCGTTGAGAGGAATGTCCAGCACACGCGCAACATCCTTTATCACGGCCCGCGCCTTCAGCGTAGTAAACGTGATTATCTGCCCCACGCGCTCCGCGCCGTACTTCCGCGTAACATAATCTATCACTTCGCCGCGCCGTTCCTGGCAAAAGTCAACGTCAAAATCAGGCATTGATATACGTTCAGGATTCAAAAAACGTTCAAACAAAAGGCCGTACTTTATCGGGTCAATATCGGTGATTTTGAGCGCGTACGCGACAATAGAGCCGGGCCCCGAACCGCGTCCGGGGCCTACCGGTATGTCATTCTTTTTCGCCCAGTTTATAAAATCCGCCACTATCAAAAAATAGCCGGTAAACCCCATATCAATTATAGTTTTTAGCTCATATTCGGCGCGTTCCTTTACGGCATCGTTGTATGCCCCGTAACGCTTGCCAAGCCCCTCCATCGTACAGGCCCGCAGGTACTCGCCTGAGTTTTCATAACCAAGCGGTATATCAAAGGCCGGCAGGTAATTGACCAAATCCTTCGTTTCCACTTTAGGGATTTCTGTTTTACACCGCTCCGCTATCTTTATCGTGTTTGCGACGGCTTGCGGGTATTCGGGAAACAAGGCCGCCATCTCGTCCGCCGATTTCAGGTAGAACTGGTCCCCTTCAAAACGCAGCCTGTTTTCATCGGCGCGTTTCTTTTTCGTTCCTATGCAGAGCAGTATGTCATGCGTAACGCTGTCCGCCCGCTCCAGGTAATGCACGTCGTTTGTAACGACAAGCCCTATGCCCGTTTTTTTCGCTATCTCGATTATGACAGGGTTGGACTCTTTCTGCGCCCTAATACCGTGATCCTGTATTTCAAGGTAGTAGTTATCAGCGCCAAACAGATCGCGGAACCACAGCGCCCGCTTTTCCGCCTCGTCCTTCTTTCCGGCAAGTATCAGGCGCGGTATCTCCCCGGCAAGGCAGGCGGAAAGGCATATCAAGCCCTCGTGGTATTGAATCAGCAGTTCCTCGTCTATGCGCGGCTTGTAGTAAAAGCCCTCCGTGTAGGCGCGGGAAGCGAGCTTCAAAAGGTTGCGGTAGCCGGTTTCGCCCGTCGAAAGCAGCACAAGGTGGTACGACTTCCCTTCGGTCTTCTCATCATCGTCAGGCGAATGTTTCAGGCTTTCCCGCTCGTGCCGCGAACCCCGCGCCATATAGAATTCACAGCCTATTATCGGATGAATCCCTGCCTTTTCGCAGGCGTCGCGGAATTTCAGCACGCCGAACATATTTCCGTGGTCCGTTATCGCAAGATGCTTCATGCCCAGCGCTGCCGCCCTGCCCGCTAAATCCGCCGCCGTAGCCGCCCCGTCCAACAGCGAGGCATCAGTATGGACATGAAGGTGCGCAAAATCAGTCATAAAGTAATTCTATCCGGCAGCCCTGAAGTTTGCTAGGTCATGCAAGAAGGCGCTTGGCTTACGGCGGAACTGTCTCAACCGGGGTGAGACACGGGAGAGCGCCTGTTTAAATTTAACGCCGGTCCTGGCATACTTTAAGCATGAAGTCTTATACAAAAGAATTGTGGTTTAACACCGCGAAAGAGCGGGAGTTCATTAACATAACCGGAGAGGTGGAAAAGGCGCTCGCGGAATCGGGAGTTAGGGAGGGGCTCTGCCTTGTGAACGCTATGCATATAACATCAAGCGTTTTTATCAATGATGACGAGGCGGGGCTGCATCACGATTTTGACGTGTGGCTTGAAAAGCTGGCGCCGCATGAACCGGTATCATCGTACAGGCATAACCGCGGAGAGGAGAACGCGGACGCCCACATGAAGCGGCAGCTTATGGGGCGCGAAGTTGTTGTCGCAATTACGGAGGGGCATCTCCATTTTGGCACCTGGGAACAGATTTTTTACGGCGAATTTGACGGGCGCCGGCGGAAACGGGTGTTGATCAAGATTATTGGCGGGTGATTACCCCGTCCCGGCGTGCCACAGCCCAGAGCTACGGTAAAACATCCAGAAAAAAGCGGCGCAGCCCTACCGGACTGCGCCGCTTTCACCCCGCTTTTTTACGATTTTATGATCTACCCGATTGCCTCCGAGCCGGTTTGTTCAGTACGTATACGGATAGTTTCCTCTATAGGCAGAACAAATATTTTGCCATCGCCGATTTCACCGGAACGCGCCCCTTTGATTATCGCGTCCACGGTCGGTTTAACAAAGTTATCGTTTACCGCGATTTCGATTCGTACCTTTTTTAGGAGGTTTACTTCTATTTCGACACCCCGGTACTGTTCAGAATAACCTTTCTGCTGACCGCAGCCCATCGCATTGGTTATCGAAATCTTGTAGACTTCCGCCTTATACAACTCCTGTTTAACATCATTCAGCGCATGAGGTTGAATGTACGCTATAATTAACTTCATTGCCGCCTCCTTAAGTATTGCTGAAGATCTGGAAGCCGGCATACGCTTCCGCCTTGTGCTCGGACAGGTCAAGACCTATCAGCTCTTCCTTGTGACTGACCCTGAGACCAAAAATAGCCTTGATCACCAGGAATAGGATAAGACTCGTGATGGCCGCCCAGGCTCCTACTGCCAGAATACCTACAAGCTGTGTGCCAAGCTGGTCAAAACCGCCGCCGTGGAGGAGCCCAATAACCCCGTCATCGGGGGCGTTGCCCCAGATGCCAACGGCGATTGTGCCGAAGATGCCGCATACACAATGTACGGAAACGGCGCCCACCGGATCGTCAACCTTGAGTACCTTGTCGATAAATTCCACCGAAAGCACCACCAGGACACCGGCAATAAGGCCGATGATTATCGCCGCACCCGGAGATACGACCGCGCATGGAGCGGTAATCCCTACAAGACCGGCGAGAAGGCCATTAAGCGTCATGGAAACGTCGGGCTTCTTGAACCAGAGCCAGGAAAAGACGAGGGCGCCGGCAGCGCCAGCAGCGGCGGCCAGGGTTGTGGTTACACAAACCCGGGCGATATTGAGGCCGCTCCAGATACCTCCTCCGCCCACGGTGGCAATGCCGGTGGAAGCGCCGTTAAAGCCGAACCATCCAAAGAATAGAAGGAGTACGCCCAACGCCGCGTACGGGATGTTATGGCCGGGGAATGCCTTGACGGAAATTTTCCCGTCCGTTCCCTTTATATACTTTCCAATCCTGGGGCCAAGTACGGTGGCTCCCATTAAGGCAGCCCAGCCGCCCACCGAATGGACTACTGTGGAACCGGCAAAGTCATGGAAACCGAGTTCAGCAAGCCAACCGCCGCCCCAGACCCAATGTCCGGAAATGGGGTATATAAATGCGGAAATGAAGCAGGTGTAGATCAGGTAAGACTTGAACTGAGTCCGCTCCGCCATTGCCCCGGAAACGATGGTCGCCGCGGTAGCGGCAAACACTACCTGGAAGAACCAGCTTTTGTAGAAGTTTCCGTTGTCAATATCCAGGATCATGGGCCCGTAAAAAAACTGATCCGACCCGATAAGGCCGCCCAGCGCATCCTTTCCGTACATAAAGCCCCAGCCCAGGGCCCAGTACACAATAGCGCCGAAGCAGAAGTCCATCACGTTTTTCATCGTGATGTTGGTGGCGTTTTTTGCCCTCGTCAGCCCCGTTTCAACCAACGCAAAGCCGGCCTGCATGATGAACACCAGGATGGCGCCTATGAATAACCACACCACATCCAGGGAAAATCCCAGGTTCTCAATACTTTCCTGCGCAAAGATGGAACCGGAACCGGCCACGACCAGCCCCATAAGTACAGCAGCAATTAACTTTTTTTTTCGCATTTTTCCTCCTGTGAGAATTTTTTTCTGTAAACGATAAAGCAAAAAATGTGCCAATCCACCGTACATCAGCAATTTAAATGATTTATGTTCATAATGGCAACGTTATTCGCAGTTGAGACGCAGTCTTTTTCGTGCAAAGAGCAGGAATTTTTCAGGCGGGCAGCCCTTAATTCCAGCCATTACCAAACCCACACAGCCTTGTCACATTACAATTTTGTAGACAAAAAAAATATTTCTACATAATTGTAAGTTTTATTCGTATATTCTGCCAACAATACTGTTATGTATGTTATTGTAACTGTGACCACTGCTGAACAGACGGGCTGCTACACAAACCTCAACATTTGATGGAGTTCCGTCCGAATCGGTCGTCCTGTTCATTTGGGCGGGTTCGGTTTAGATTGAATTATGGATCTAGAAATGCTGCGCGCGCGCGCGGCGATAATACAAAATGTAAGGCGTTTTTTTGACGAACGCGCTTACCTTGAACTTGATACGCCGGTGCTTGCGCCGGATTTGATTCCCGAATCGTGCCTTGAGGTTTTTAAAACGACCTTGCTACCGGCCTTGAATAGCCGTAAGCAGACAGCCCGTGACTATTGGCTTGTGCCGTCGCCTGAAATCTGGATGAAGAAGCTGATTGCCGAGCATAGGACGGATGTGTACCAGATATGTAAATGTTTCAGAAACTGCGAATCATCCGGCTTTGCGCATAGCCCGGAATTCACGATGCTTGAATACTACACTATGGACGCGGATTATACCGATTCGCTTGATATAACCGAGAACTTGTTCGACGCGCTTGCAGCCGGTAGCGGCGCAAAAACGCTCGAGCCGCCCTTTCTGCGGTGGACTATGGATCAGGCCTTCTCTCGGCTGGCCGGTTTCAGTTTGACTGAAACCCTTGAAAACGGGACTCTGTCCCGCGAGGCTCGCCGCCTTGGGCTTGAACCGCCGGACGGATCAAGCGATGGGGATATTTACAACCTGGTATTTATCCACGCGGTTGAACCCTGCCTGCCGAAGGAAAAGCCTCTTGCCCTGGTTGACTACCCTGCCGCCGTTCCCTGCCTTGCCAAGTTGAATACCGGTAACGGGGCAGCCATGGCTGATGGCTGTCCCGCCCCGATGACGAGGCAGCGCTGGGAGTTGTACGTTCACGGCATAGAACTGGCAAACTGTTTTTCGGAAGAAACGGACGCGGAAGAGGTGCGTAAATTTTTCTTGTCGGAACAGGAGGAAAAGACCCGCCGAGCCGCCGTGCCCCACGCTGTCGACGGAGATTACTGGAAGACTTTTTTGCCGCGAAAAACGGCGGGCGGCGCCATGCTGTCCTTTCCGCGCTGTTCCGGCGTAGCGCTTGGCCTTGACCGCCTCATAATGGCGCTCACGGGCCGCAGCACGATTGACGCCGTGCTCCCCTTCCCGATGGAGCCGCTTCTGCCGTAAAGAGCCTGAAAGCCGGGACAACATTTACCAATCCTTTATGCTGAACCGTTGACAGGTCTCCCAAAAAAGCTTACCGTAAAAATTAAGGATAAAAATAAGATGAACAGCCTGTAAAACAAAAGGGACAGACCCGGAGTTTACGCAAACTCCGCAACCAAGCGGCCCCCCTTTGTAGAGAAAGACCTTCAGTATGCGTTGAGGTTTTTCATAGTCCACAGTCAAATCTGCCTGGCCGTGGACGCCGCGATGAACCTGCCTGGTTCTCAGGGCCTCCGGCCCTGTTGCGGAGGTTTTATGAGCCGGCTTTTTTTATCCTTCAATTCCGTTGAATTTTTCTACCCTTCCTCAATACAAGCTGTCTTGACGAACGTCAACTTCGAGTTGTCCCCGGGCTGGACCGGCATCACAGGGGAGAACGGCGCGGGCAAGACCACGCTGCTCATGCTGGCCGCGGGCCTTTTGCGCCCCGGCGCGGGAAGCGTCCGCGGGCCCGCCGATGTCTTTTACTGCCCGCAACGTACCGATGAAGTAAGCGAGAACTGGGAGGATACCTTTTTCGCCGCCGGTAACGATTCCGGCCGCCTGTTGGACAGGCTGGGGATAGAGGCCGATTGGCCGTACCGCTGGGAGACGCTGAGCCACGGGGAACGGAAACGCTTCCAGTTGGCGGTGGCCCTCCGGCAGAATCCCGGCCTGCTGGCGGTGGATGAACCCACAAATCATCTGGACAAGGAAGCCGCCGCCCTGGTTCAGCACGCGCTGGCGGACTACCGCGGGATCGGCCTCCTCGTGAGCCACGACAGGGCCCTGCTGGACAGTCTCTGCGGGAACTGCCTTTTCCTGCGGGAGGGGGCAGTGACCCTGCGGCCCGGCGGGGTGTCGCGGGGACTTGTCGAGGAGGAGCGGGAACGGGCCGAACAGCGGAACCGGAAGAAAAAGCTCGCCGGGGAGGAGGGCCGCCTTGCGGCGGAGGCCGCAAGGCGCCGGGGGCTGGTTGAAGCTTCCCGGCAGAGGCTTTCAAAGCGGGGGCTGGATCCCGCCGACAGGGACACCCGCGGAAAGATCAACCTGGCCCGGCTTTCCGGTAAAGACAGGGTGGGGGCCGATGCGTACAAACGGATGCAAAGCCGGGTGGAGGAGGCGAGGAGGGCGCGGGAGAACGCCGCAAACCCGTGCGAACGGAAGCGGGGCGTCACCCTTACGGGGCAACGCGCACGGGGCGACCGCCTCCTTCTCCTTGAACCGGGGAGTATCCCGTTGGGCGCCGGGCGGCGGCTTTCCTTCCCGGAACTGCTGATACGGCCCGATGACCGGATCGCGCTCTCAGGCCCTAACGGTGCCGGAAAATCCACCCTCCTCCGGCACATCCTGCCCCGCATCTCCGCACCCGTACTCTACATTCCCCAGGAAATCGAAGCGGCGGAAAGCCTCGGCGTCCTGGAGGCGGTACTCCGGGAGGATGAAAAGGTAAGGGGCGAGGTGCTATCCCGGTTTTCCCGGCTGGG
>JAITIR010000074.1 GCA_031279285.1 Spirochaetaceae bacterium
CGCTGTTCCGGGGCTCCCCGGTTTGCTTTACATAAGATATTATATCGCAAAAAAGTCAAAAAAACAAGTATTTCGTGATTTTTTTTTTGGGAGGCGTTTGGAGCTTGTCTCAGACGTCCGTTCAGGCTCCCAAAGCAGGACTTGGACGTAGGTAGGATAAAGACATTTTCAGATTAAAGCAGCACCGATTTATGCGCATTCGCATAAATCAGTGCTTCCCTGGAAAACAGTATAGCGCAACCGAATCAAAAAAAAAGTGCCCGGAAAACCCCCAGGTCATCGGCGTTTACTCGAGCCTGTCAGATTTTTTGTGTAATTGGCAAAGTATCAGCAGAACGGAACCCGTTCTTTTCCTTATCGGGTTGGGCAAGCGGCAAAACGTCAGGCAAAATAGCTTAACGCTGTTTTGTGGCGGGGCGGTTCATTCCCATTCGATTGTGGCGGGGGGTTTGCTTGAAACATCGTAGGTAACACGGCCAATGCCTTCAACATTGTTCGTTATCAGCGTGGAGATTTCGATAAGGTCTTTTGGGGGTAGCGGGTACACGTCCGCCGTCATGCCGTCCGCGCTCGTTACCGCGCGGAGGGCCGCCACCCAGCCGTACTTCCTCGCGTCGCCCGCCACCCCGACAGAACGTACCGGTAGCAGCACGGCGAAGGCCTGCCATATATCGTCATACAGCGTCTTACTTCCGTCCGCCGTCCGCCGCCGGCGCAGCTCGTCAATAAAAATAGCGTCCGCTTCCCGCAGGATTTCGCACTTCTCGCGGGTAACTTCGCCCAGTACCCGCACGGCCAGCCCCGGCCCCGGAAACGGATGCCGCCCGACAACGGCCTCATCAAGCCGGAGCAGTCGGCCAAGGACACGCACCTCGTCCTTGTACAGTTTGTCCAGCGGCTCAAGTATCCTGCCCGCCCGCCGTTTCGCTTCGACGAGAGGGCTGCCGACATTGTGATGGCTCTTTATCAGATGGGCATTGTTACCGACACCCTTGCCGCTCTCGATAAGGTCGGTGTACAGCGTACCCTGCGCCAGCAGGTACGAATCGGGCAGGCCAAGGCGGGTCACCTCGCGTTCCTGTATCGTGATAAAGAGGTCGCCTATCACCCTGCGCTTGTCTTCGGGCGCGTCAAGCCCCGACAGCGCCGCAAAAAATTCGTCCGCGCAGTGGATGATGTGGAGGTGGCGCGCGCCCAGCCGCTCGAGGTTCGTCTTTACCAGCGCCGTCTCGTTCTTACGCATCAGGCCGGTATCCATGTACATCAGGTGAACGGAGTCAGGGCCGAGTGCCTCCAGCAACAAGGCCCCCGTTACAGCCGAATCGACGCCGCCGGAGATTAAAAGCAGCGCGGGGTTGCTTCCGGCGCGTTGGCGAAGCTCGCCTTTTACGTCCTGGAGGTAGCTCTCCATCGTCCAGCCTTTAGCGCAGCCGCATACGTCGAACACAAAGACGGCAAGCATGTCGGCGCCGCGCTCCGTGTGCGTTACTTCAGGATGGAACTGGACGCCGAACCAGCGCTCACTCTCGTGCGCCAGCACCGCTGGAAAGCCCGCCGCACTTGTACCGTACTCAACGAAGCCCGGCGCCAGGCGGGTCAGCGTATCCCCGTGGCTCATCCAGGCGGTAAAGCTGTCGCCAAACACGTCCAAAAATGGCTTTACGTGCGGCGGTACAGACTCCGGCTTCCGCATCAGCACCTCGACGCCGCCGTACTCGCGCGTAGGACGGGCATCGACAGCGCCGCCCAGGTCCGCCGTCATGCGTTGCAACCCGTAGCAGATGCCAAAAAGCGGCAGGCCGCAACGGTAAACGTTACTGTCGGGCACAATCCCAGCGCCGTACACGGACTCAGGCGAGCCGGAAAGCACTATGCCCCGAACGCCGTTGAGCGCGTCCCCGTCAAGTAGGCCGCCGCCGCACCTAATCTCGGCATAAACGCCCATTTCGCGTATCCGCCGGCCTATAAGCGCCGTAGTCTGACTCCCAAAGTCCAGTACCAGTATCTTGTCGATCATACCTTATCATTTTCGCATTTTTATTACCAATTAAGAAAGGGGGAATTTTTTCCTCCGGAGAAAAATTCTTGCCGGAGCGCCGTAAAATTTTGCCATCATGAAGGGAAGTTTAAGTGCATGTTAAGGGTGGGTTAACTTTGCGCGGGGAAAATGTTACTATAAAACAAAATGCAAAGCGCAGGAGGGTCTTACGGTATGAAAAAAATGAGCGTACTGTTTATAGCTATTTTATTTTGCGCGGGAGCCCTGCACGGGCAGGAGACAGATAGGGAGGGGGCGGACGCCTCCTCCGAGGAAACCCCGGTAGAAGAAATCACGGTAGAGGAAATCCCGGTAGAAGAAACCGTGGTAGAGGAAACCCCGGTAGAAGAAATCATGGTAGAGGAAACCCCGGTAGAAGAAACCGTGGTAACGGAAGCCGCGCAGGGGGAGGGGTTTGAGTCCGCGGAAGAAGGTCAGACGATCAGCTACAGCCTGCGTCGTAACAAATATTTTCTCGAAAGCCTACATTTAAAAAATTTGGCAAACCTGGCTATAGAGGCGGGCGAGTACGAGCAATCGGAAGAGTATTCAGCCGAAGCGGTGCGGAATGCGGAACTGTCCGATCTGTACATAGCGGAACAGTTGAAACGTCAGCGGGCGCTAAAGGCAATTTCCGAGGCGCGGTCCCGCATGGCCTGGGCTTTGACGGCTGAAGCGCCCAAGTACTATCCCAACGAATACGAAAAGGCGACGGGTTATTTTGACGCGGCCATCACTGCGCAGACGGCGGAGGACTGGGATGGTACGTTTGAGAATTCGCGGTTGGTAGCGGAAGCCCTAGCCGGGGTTGCGGCGCCGCCCGCCAAAGATTTTGTTATAGAAGATATGCCGAAAAATCCGGCTAAGTACACCGTGCGTCCCTGGGATAAATTCGGAGACTGCTTTTGGAACATAGCTTACTGGTTTTACAACGATTACTACAAATGGCCGTTAATATACGAAGCAAACAAGGAAAAGCTGCCGGACAGCAACAACCCCGATCTTGTAGAAGTAGGCACTATCATTGATATACCACAGATAGATAACGAGACACGAATAGGAATGTGGGATTCAGGCAGGCCGTACAAGAGGTGAGGCTGCTCTATGTCGCGGAAATAGTCGGAAAGGCCGGGATATACTGCTTCAAAAAGGCGGCAGCGAATCTGCGGAAAACAAAAAAAATTGATTTTGTAATAGCGGGATGCGACGGAGCTACGGGCGGCAACGGTTTGGGCTATAACCATGCGATGTACCTGCATAAACTCGGCGCGGATGTACTTACAATGGGTGATTGTTGCTTTTACAAAAAAGATTTAACGGCAAATTTTAATAAAACATTGTTTGTGCTACGTCCCGCCAACCTACAGCGCGACGCGCCCGGACTGGGTTACCGGTACTACACGGTGGGCAGCCAAAAAATAGCCGTAGCTGTGCTGTTGGGACAGTTCGGCTTTAGCCGTATACACGCGGAAAATCCGCTTGCCTTTTTGGACGATTTTTTGGAAAGGTTGCGCGCCGAAACGCCTGTCGTGGCGCTCGATATTCACGCCGTTACGAGCGCGGAAAAACAAATACTGTTTGCCGCCGTATCAGGGCGGGTGTCGGCGGCGATAGGCTCACATACCCGCGTACAAACTGCCGATGAACGCTTACTTCCGGGAGGGACCGCCGTGATCACCGATGCGGGCCGCAGCGGGAGTTTTTACTCCGCGGGCGGTGTTGAAACAGAATCCCGTATCAAAGAGTACATCTCAGGCATTCCCGGCTGGACAAAAGAGGCGTGGGAAGGCTGTGAACTGCAAGGGGTGCTTGTTGATATAGACGGCAGCGGAAAAGCCCTGTCGGTAGAACGGCTTCGCGTACCATTGCAAACACCGGAAACAAGCGCGCAGCTCAACGCGAAGCGTTAAGCTGCGCGCTTGTTCACCGGCCGGTCACACGGCTCCTGCCGATACTTTCCTCAGATACCTTTTGGCCGTCAACCCAGACCGCACGCAGCACTTCTCTGCCGTTTTTGAACAGTGTTTCTATTTCATGATCTTCGTCACGCACAACGCTGCGCTCCAGCATTCCGTTGCGGTAGTTTTTTTCGCTCACACGTTCGCCTGCCTTGTCGTACCCGTACACAACCTCGCGTTCGTCACCGGACGCGCTCCAGGTTACCGAAGATAGGTGGTCATTCATCCATACATTTTTTATTTCGCCAATAACAACATCCTCCTCGCCACGGTACGTTTCGGTTACGATGCGGCGCTTACTGTCAAATGTATAGTCAATCTTTAGCGGTGCGGAACCTGTTATATCGGACAAAAAAGAAGAGGTGTAGGTCTCCGGCCTCTCGACAAAATTAATATCTTCAGGGCCGCCTTCGACAAAGCGCGGAAACCTTAGCGTTTCGGGAGTTTTATCCTGTTCATGAAAGATCCGTTGAATGGAACGCAGGCCCTTTGAACGGGTATAGCGGTAAAAATCCGTCCAAACCGGGCCGCCTTCTCTGCCGCTTGCCGCGACAAAAAATTCCGGTATCGCGGCGGGGCCTTCAGGGTTGCGTGTCAGTTCCGCTATGGAATGGACTGCCTCTTCAGGGACGGTGAGCGGTTTTCCGGCCAAACCAGGAAAAAGTTCATCCGTGAGGGATGTTTCCGTCACTACACTTTCAAGCGGCGGCTGCCCCTCGCCTTCTGTAACGGAGATGCCGGGTACCAACCCGTCCACGACATCGATCGCAGCTTCCTCCCCATCGTCAGTCCCTTCCTCCTGCGGTACCGCCTGGACAAGACGGGCCTCCGCCTTTAATAGGATGTGGTCGGTGTACGAGTAAGAGATAAAGTAGCCGGAACCGTCCGCATCAAGGCGCTGCTCCTCGACGAGTAAACCCTGATCGTCGTACCATTCGATAAAACCAGACCCGTTATTGCTTACGGCCGCGACAAACAGTGCGTTCCACGCCTGATCCCGAAACACCCACTGGGTTTTTACACGTTTACCGTTCTCGTACAGTATGCTAAGGCTGATCCGCCACGGCGCGGTATAGTATTTGCGAATCTGATACGGCAGCTCCTCCTGCACTACCTCGCGCACGGCAAGCGCGTTCCTTTCCCGCAACGCACGCAACGGCATGGCGCGTTCGAGCGCCATGCCGGCCTGATTCGATATGAACCATTCAACCTCGCCCACAGCGGCATAGAGCGCCGCGGACAGGCCGATCAGTTGTGCAAGACATATATACTTTTTGACGCGCACAAGACCTCTGGGGAATTCGCCGTCCGGTTTTTTACAGAAACTCCCTCACATACTCATCGGCATTGAACGGCGCAATGTTTTCGTATTTTTCACCGTCGCAGACATACAGCACGGGAAGGGCCAGCCTGTCCGCCAGTTGGAACACTACGCCACCTTTGGCAGTTGAATCCATTTTGGTAAGTATCACGCCGTCTAACTTGACGGCCTCGTTAAACGTTTCCGCCTGGACAAAGGCGTTGCTTCCGGTTGTCGCGTCAAGGACGAGCAATCTCCGCATCTCCGGCAATGCGTGAAACCCGCCGGCGGACGGTTGTTCGCCATACTTAGCCCGGACGACGCGGTCTATCTTTTTCAGTTCCTCTACGAGCGCGGTTTTTGTATGCATCCTGCCGGCCGTATCGACTATGAGGCTTGAATACCCGCCAGTCAGAGCCGCTTCGAGCGCGTCATAGACAACTGCTGCCGGGTCTCCGCCCTGTTTATGCGCTACAACACGGACTCCGAGCCGCTCACCGTGTATTTTTAACTGATCTATCGCTGCGGCCCTGAAAGTATCGGCGGCGGCAAGCAGCGTTTTACCGTTTTTTTGAAGCATAGCCGCCAATTTTGCCGCCGTTGTCGTCTTACCGACACCGTTTACACCCAACAGCAGGATCACGCGAAAGCTTTTTTCCGTTTTTATGTCCGACTCGTCGTAGTGCCGCGCCTTTTTCAACGTTTCGGCAAGCATTTCCATCAAAAGAAGCCGCACCGCCGCCATGTCCCCGCACCTATTCTTCCAGCACCGCCGACGTAGTTCATCAACCGTTTCAAAGGCAAGCGTCGCGCCAAAATCCCCCTCCACAAGAATATCCGCCAGATCATCAAAAAAATCATCGTCCAACGCGGGCTTTAGCCCAAAAAACCGCTTTAATTTATCTCCAAACCCCACAGCATCGACTCCTGAAGAAACAGCTTGAACGCTGTTTTCATTTTTTTACCCGGTTTCTATAAATAACTCTCAGTTATCATCCCTTAACTGCTCATTGATATTACCATTCTTTAGGGGCATGGCCCTTGTCCTTAGGTTCTGTGATGATGAAGGTTTCCCCTAAAGGTTGGATGATATAAAAGCCGTTTCTGAGGGCGTAGTTTTTTACGCTATTGTCGAATACAACTCCGGCAATAGCGCCCAAGTATTTTCTATTGTACGTCTCCCTATCAAGGTATATCAATTTAGTTAACTATTAACAAACAGTCAATACGCAACAATGAGCTTATATTAGGTATACTGTCCGCGTACATTATTCTGCTATGGGGTCTTCTCCACCACCCTTCAGGGCGGAGGAGGTTCATTTTCTTTTTTATCATCGAATAATCTAACATTTATTTTCACAAATTCTTTTGATGTCTGTATTACCATATCCTTTATTTTATAATCATTTATA
>JAITIR010000104.1 GCA_031279285.1 Spirochaetaceae bacterium
TTCCCGCAACAGGCAACAGGCAACAGGCAACAGGCATCAGGCAACAGGCAACAGGCAACAGGCAACAGGCAACAGGCAACAGGCAACAGGCAACAGGCAATTATGGAGCCGAATTCGGATTTGTCAAGTAACTAACACATAAATTCATCCCTTGTTTACTCCTATTTTCCTTAAGATATGATACAACCGCAGATCATTTTTCCCCATACAGTTTAGCCGAAGGCAAATCCCTTCTGGAATTAGGCAAATCCGTTGCGAACTTGGGCAAGTTTAATCCGGAGGGAGGCAATTCCAGCATGGAATTAGACAAGTCCACCGCAAACGGAGGCAATTTCACCGTAAACGGGGGCAATTCCGGTATGGAATTAGGCAAATCCACCACAAAGGAGAGCCATTTCACTCTGGACGGAGGCAATCCCGTCCCATACCACAATAAGGAGACACCATAATGTCAACCACAAGAGACTGGCTCCCGGCAAGCCGGGAACAACAACTGGCAATGGCAAAAGACTGGCAGAGCGTCGCCACAGACAAGGCCCAGGCGTGGGGTATCCCCGCCGCTGTTTTGACCGAATTGAGCGACCTCATACAAACCGCCGATACCGCCTTGGCCACCGCCCAATGTAGGGCGGCGTTTGAGGCATTGGCCGAAAAAATGCGGGACATGAAACGCCGCTACTTCCTCACCCCGCCCTTGACCGATGCAGACTACATTTCTCTGGGCCTCAAGCCCCACAACACCACACCCACGGCAAGCGGAACACCCACAGCGCAGGTAACGGTAGAAACCTACCTTGCGGGACGGCATGAACTGGGCGTAAAAATCATCTACGTTACCGGAAGTCCCTCGGACCCGGCCAACAAGGGCTACCGCGTCTGGTACTCGGTGATTGCGCCTGGTGAAACGCCGCCCGTGAACCCGAACGAGCTGCGCAAATCGTTCTTTACCAAACGGAAGAAGGACGTGGTGGAGTTTGACTTTGGGGACAGCGGGAAAACGGCGTACTTCGCGGTGATAGTCGAGAACGGCGGGAAGCAGGGCCCCGCGGGGCCGCTGGTATCGGCGCTTATTCCGTAAGGAATAAGAGATACCCTAACAAAGGTGTTATCCGCTTAAGCGGTAACCATACAAATTTGCTGGCGGGCATACGCAAAGGAATCGTATTATGAGAAGACGATCTATTGGTTTACTGGTCGTGTTACTGGTATTGGGATTTACTCTGGTTGGTTGTCCTACTGATGGTGGTGATGATGATGACGGCATAACAAAAATCAGCACGGCTGAACAATTTAATGCTATCCGAGACCGGTTGGACGGACATTATGTTTTAGAGGCGGACATTGACCTTGCCTCTTATGGAAACTTTGTACCCATTGGCGCATTTGTGCCCCTTTCCGAGGCGCAGGAGGATCAGGAAACCCCGAAGCTGGAACTGGCCTTCACCGGTGTCTTTGACGGCAAGGGGCACAAAATTTCCAATGTTACCATTTCAGCCCCCATGCAAGCGGGGGTCGGACTATTTGGTTGTGTAGCCGGAGAGGATGGCGTTGTAAAGAATCTTGTGGTGGAAAACGTGACGGCAACCGGATATATGCTGGTAAGCGGTGTAGTGGGATACAAATCGTCTGTCAATACGTTTGAGGATATTACCCTGCAAGGCACAAATTCTATTACCGGTACTCAAATGGTAGGCGGAGTATTAGGCCCATAGTGAAACGCTGATTAACTTGACGCTAATCGCGGTTCCCTAATGTATTTGCTCATTTCATTGCGCAAATGGGGTAAACTTTGTTTACCTTGCGTTAAAGTAGCACCGATTGCGCCAACGCGGTTGGCGCATTCTCGATTGAATAAATCAGTGCTTTGTTAGTTGCTGATTGTACCGCGGCGTGCGGCTTTGCTATACTCTTGTAATGCGGGCAATCTTATGCCGGTCCGTGGCGCTGTACATATTCCTTTATCAGCTACGTTTGATTGCCGCCGATCTTTCCGATACGCCTGTCTTTATAACCGCGATACTGGGCGCCTTCGTAAGCGCGTTCGCCATCAGCCTGTTCTCGGACGCCGGACTCAGGGCCTCCGCCTCAGGTGGCCGTAAGCGGTACCCCCCAGGCGGTAAGGCCCTTTTCAACCCGGTCACCCTGTTGACAGCCTCCGGTGGCCTGGTATTGATACCCGTTGTGATACGCCTGTTGATAGCTTCCCTGCGTCCGCTTGGTGGCGGGGACATTAATGGGAAAATACTGTTCGATTCGCTGCTGCTGAATTATGACCGGAATGCGTTTGTTACAGCCGCGCCGTTTTACTGGACGGCGTGCAGCACATTTTTTTCGCTGCGATCGCGGCGGGCGTTACGTTTTTTCGCGGTGGCTGATTGCATTCTGCTGATCGCCGTATTTTCGATAGCGGGCAGCGCTTCCATTTACAGCCTGCCGTTGCTGCGAATCATTGTTTTTGCCGCGATAGTTTTTTTTGAACTCGCCGCGCTGATACTCTCATCGCCGCCTGAAATGAGGCCGGAAAAAAAGGATTATGCCGCGGCCATCTGCGTTTTGTTGCTGCTTGCCTCATTCTGCGGGGCGCTCCTTGTGCGACCGTTGCAGGAACGGGCGCTTGAACAGGGCGGCGGCCTGCTGCAGCCTAAACTGTTCAGTTTTGATTTCGCGCCTTACCTCCGCCTAGAAAACGAAATCAGCATGAACGACGATCTTGTATTCATTGTCAGAAAAAGCTCAAGGTACGAAACCGCAGGCGATACGGAGCTTATGGACGAAACGCCGGAAACGCTGGATGTTGACGGCGGCTACGATCCGCGGTATTACAGTTACGCGGCGGCTTATACGGACGACCACTACCTGATGCGGCGCTTCGTGCTTTCCGCATACAACACAAAAGAAGAGAAAGACAGGACGATAGGATTCTTCCGCAACGACAAAATAGATGAGGAGGCGCAGGGGGCCAACCTTCCGCACGGCAGGACGAGGTATAAGACCCCGCCCGGCGCGTCGCGCGAAAAGCTCAGGCAGGAATACTATCTTGTCAATATTGACAGCTCCGCGTTCATAGCGATGAATGAGCCTGTGGAAACGCTGCCGTTTGAAAACTGGGACGCATCTTCCTTCAAGTCGGCCTATGCGGTAAACAGCATGGTGAACGTATGCACCCCGTCAGAATTGATCAACGCGGTGCCTGCCGAATACGACGCGGAGGCTCTCGGTCTTACGGAAGATGACTACGAGTACTACACAAAATTCTCAGGATCGAAAAACAATAAAACTGAACGCGAACAAAAAATTACCGCGCTGGCTGAAAAAATAACGGCGTACACAAACAATTATTGGGAAAAGATACAGTACATTTATCAGTATCTTAAATTCGGGGATTACCGTTACAGCCTTAAACCGGGAATCGCGCCTTCCGGCGATCAGTTGGATTATTTTTTGTTTGATACAAAAAAGGGCTACTGCTCATACTTTGCGTTCGCGTTTGCTTCACTGCTCCGTTCGATAAACATACCGTGCCGCGTTGCCGTCGGATTCTTCCTTGAGCCCGGCGAGGGCAGGCTGGATTTTTACCCGGTGCGTTCAAACATGGCGCACGCCTGGGTCGAGGTTTGGTTTCCAGATTTTGGCTGGATAGAGTATGACCCTACAACCAAAAAACTCGCGGAAGATGAGGAGTTTGAATTCTCAGCGGGAATCCCGCCGGAACTTTTTGAACGCCTGATGAAGGAAATAATCGACAATCACGATCGCTTGAAAGTAAAGGAGGCCGCCGAAAGAGACGAAAACCGCGAAAACGCGGCGGCTGCGCGCGCCGCCGCGTTTATAAAAAAATCGTTTGCATACATAGCCGTTATGCTTGTCGCCGGCGCCTTTATAGTTATTCGTTTCGGCTATTATATAAGGTCACGCTTTTCAGGAAATCCGCGCAAAAAAACTCTGCGGCTCTGGCGGCATATAAAACGCCGTCTCCGGCTTGCCGGTATGCCCTGCGCGGAAGCGGAAAGCGAATGGGTAAACCGCGTTATGACTGAAGAGCCGGACTCCCCTCTCCGCGCGCTGTACGACAATGTTTCCGCCGCAAGGTACGCGGAATACTACACGGCGGACGAGGCAAAAGAATTCTTCGCTTTGTATGAAACATTCAGCCTTTGGTATAAAAAACGTTTTTCGCCGCTGAGGAAATTCAAAACCCACGACGCGGCAAAACCGCTTGTTTTTATTTTTTGCATTTTTTTATTTTCGTCGAATGTTAAAACGTATACGCAGGAAAACGTCACGGAAGCGGAAGAACTTTTTTCACAGGCGCTTACCGCGGAGAACAGCGAATTCTGGGAACGAGCGCTCGAACTGTATATGCGCGGAAAAATGGAATACCCGCTTGACTACCGGTTTCCGCTACGGCTGGGCGATCTCTATTTTAACCGCGAACTGTACCGGCTTGCGATGGACGAATTTTTGATCGCGAACAGCTTGTTGCCGGATGATACGCAGCTTTTATACCGGCTTGCCCAGACAGCGGGCAACCTGAACGAAAACAAGCTCGCCGCGGCCTTTCTTGAAAACCTGCTGGCGCTTGACCCTGTGAACCACGAGGCGATAGGCTCCCTGGGCTGGATGTACTTTAAGCTGCACCGCCTGCGCGATGGGGAAAAACTGCTTTCCGACGCGATTGAACGGTTCGGGCCCGATGTTGATTTTTATATGACACTTGGGACGATCTATTCCGACATGTTCAACTACAAGGAAGCAAAACGTTACTACCTTGACGCTGTAAACGGCGCGATAAGTTTGGGCGGCACGGAGTTTGCCTCCGTCGCGTACTACAACCTTTCTATACTGGAAAGCCGTTTTTACCGTTACCAGGACGCTTTGTCCAGCACAACGTCGAGCCTCCTGCTGTCGAACCGGTCGTCAGGCCATCTTGCCCGTGGGGAACTGATGATGCGCCGCCTTGATTTTAACGAGGCGTTCAGCGAATACAATAAGTCTTACGAAATGGACAAGTCACAGCTTTCAAAACTAAGCCTTGCCCAGGCGTTTTTGGCTTCCGGCGATTTGGAGCAGGCGCGTCTGTACGCGGAAGACGGCTTAACGTCTAACAACCTTTACTGGATGCTGAACTACGGCATAGACCCGGTTCAGTACAAACGCGATCTGCACGAAATACTTTACAAGACTTATAGGGGCTTTGAAAAAAGAGAAGCGCTTAGCGCTCACTACGGACTCTACGGCGCCGTGTACGCTCTCGGACTACGCGCCGCCTGCTATTTTAAGTACAGGGTACACAAGCTGTTGTACCAAAAGTATGCATTGCTTTCAGCCGGCGCGTTTGAAGAGACTGAGCTTGGCTCAGGGGAGCGTCATCTTGAGGCGCTGTTTCAGTACTACAACGCGTTTTACGACTACAGAGGCCGCGCTTCGGACTACCTGAAAGCGGCGGAGGATTTTGAGCTTCGCCTGATACCGGAGGCCAGCCCTTCATACCTGTTTGAAACGGGAAAACTCACGCGGAACATAGCCCTGCTGAACGATGCGCTTCCCGGTTTTGATCCGGTCTGGGAAAAGGATATTACGGCGGACACTTACACTGAAATTGCACTCATCGCCCAAAAGAACGGCAGGCCGGAGCTTGCCGCCGAAGCTGCGGGCCGCCTCTTTGCGTTGAATCCCGGCGCCCTCCGGCAAAACGGCATAAGCCTGCCGGTAAACCTCGAAATTTCAGGCGAGGCGTTTGGCGTGGACGGCAGGGCAAGCGCCGTTCAAAAGGCGCTACGGCAGGCAGGCTTCGACACAAAACCCGCCGGCGTCCCGCGGTGGAGCCTACGCCTACACTCAGGCGAAGCGGCAGGGGTCTCAGCGGAACTGTACGACGGCGGAACCGGAAAGACATTCTTGCGTGAGACGCTTACCCTGGCCTCGTTTTCCAGAAAACAGTTCTGTCAATTCGCAAACACCCTTGCCGATGAAGCTTTCAACGGCTATGCATCCGCCCGCTGACCGAAAACTCGACGGACGGGCTGTGCAAGCGCTTTGCACTTGCACATTGACTTCACAAAAGGATTGCAGGTAAAATTTCTAAACTAATTCTATTGTAAATGAGGCTGTTCCATCTAACCGAAGGTTCGCACCGTGCACGGGGCTATGCCGGGGCCGTTTAGCGCAGGTCGATTAGTTTTGGAACAGGTTCAAACATCAATGTACAGGATTTTTGCCGCCGTATTTGCCGGTAGAATCCGGTGGGGATTTTATGGACAATACGGAATTTATTTTTGGCGTTGATCTTGACGGTGTTGTTGGTGATTTCTACGGCCTGATGCGAGAGATTGCCGCCGAGTGGCTGGACAAGCCGGTTGAAAGCCTTACAGAAGATGTTAGCTTCGGTTTTAGCGAATGGGGAATCGAGCCGTTCGGCGGCTATGAACGCCTGCATCGTTTTGCCGTTACGCAGCGCAACCTTTTTCGTAACATGAAGCCGATAAAGGACGCTTCCGCCGTTCTGCGGAAACTTTCCGCGCACGGGCTGCGGATCCGTATAATCACGCACCGTTTGTTTTTAAAGTATTCTCACAAAACCACAATCACACAAACTGTAGACTGGCTCGATTCGTACGATATACCTTACTGGGATCTTTGTTTTATGAAAGACAAAGGGGCGGTTGGCGCCCATGTTTATATTGATGACGCCCCGGTAAACATTGAGTCGCTGCGTGCAACCGGATGTAAGTGCATCGTTTTTTCAAATTCAACCAACCGCGGCATAAGCGGGCCGCGTGCCGATAACTGGCACGATGTTGAGAATCTGGTTCTGCGCGCAAGGGACGAATGGAAAACCGGCGCGCGCGGCCTCTTTGAGGAATAATGCTTAACAGTAAAAAGTTAGCAGTTGAAATGAATGTAACAGCATATAATTTTTGTAACAAGAAAATATGCTATAACTAAACACGGGGTGGGGAATAGCATAAACATACAGGAAACATTTCTGACAAGGCAACGCGAGGCCTTGAACAATTTTGCGGGGGATGTTAGTATGATGCTTTATTGGCGATTAAACCCTGCCGATACTAGTAGTTGGGAGGCTATTAGATATGAATAATTTTTCCAGGACCGTCGATCTTTTGCACCGCGCCCTTGATGCGCAGACGATACGGCGGGATGTGCTGGCGAACAACTTTGCCAACGCGGAAGTGCCGAACTTCAAGCGCAGCGAGCTTAACTTTGAAAGTGAACTTAAGCGGGCGCTGGACAGCGAAAAACAAAAACCCGTTATAGAACTTGCGCGGACCGACCCGCGTCATATCTCAAACTGGAATCCGCCAGACTGGCGGGAGGTAAAACCGCGCCGCGTGCTGGACTATGTAAGCACGTCGAAGAACAACGGCAACAACGTTGACGCGGATCAGGAAGTCCAGCGGCTTGTCGAAAACCAGTTGATGTACTACCTGTTGTCACAGGCGACGGCATTCGAATTCAATCAGGTGAACAGTGTGTTAAGGAATTAGGAGGATAGGTAATGGGACTATTTAATTCAATCAATATAGCGTCATCAGGAATGACCGCGGAGAGGCTACGGACAGACGTCATCGCGGACAACATCGCCAACGTATCTACTACGCGGACGGCGGAGGGCGGCCCGTTCCGGCGGAGCCGCGTGATAATGAGGCCGCGCGTAGAGCAGGCTTACTGGCGGAGTCCGTTTTTGCCGGACGGCATGGATAACGGCATCGGCAAGGGGGTGCGGGTGGCTGAGATCGAGAAAGACGACTCGCCGCCGCGCCTTGTGTACGACCCGACGCACCCGGACGCGATAAAGAGCGGACCGCGTGAGGGCTATGTCGAGATGCCGAATGTCGACATAGTTACCGAAATGACGGACATGATAGCGGCCAGCCGCGCTTACGAGGCGAACGCCTCCGTGATCGAGGGTTCAAAGGCCATGTTCCTGCGGGCGCTGGAAATAGGCGCAAGCCGGTAAAACGCCTGATTTTGTGAGGGAGATATGGATTTAATACCACGTTTGCGTGCCGACGATCTGTTGCCTATGGCGGTCAGCAACCCTAAGCACATGGACAACGCCGGCATAGTGGGTTTTGGCGGCTCGCGTGACCACGGTGGCGCGATAAAGGATTTTCGCGGGCGGCAGCTAGGGCAGGGGGCTGCGATAGCGGAAACCGGCGTAAAGATAGGCGCGGACGCAGTGCTAAGGGCGGGGAGTCTGGGAGTTTCCGGCCTTAACCGGACGGACGGCGCGAACTTTGCTGATGTGATGCTGCGCGCAATAGACGGGGTTTCCGGCGACCAGAACAGGGTATCGGCGTTGACTGAGGCTGCCATAACGGACCCCGGTTCGGTTGACATCCACGATCTGACGATCGCCGAAGCCGAGGCCACGATGTCGCTAAACATAGCCCGTACGCTGCTGAGCCGTCTGACTCAGGCCTGGAGGGACATAATCAACACAAGATAGCGAATCAACACGCGCAAGCGTTTTGATCACTTGTTAGGGGCCGTAAGGCCCGCCTTGGGAGGGGAAAATGGGAGAATTTTTAAGGAAGCTGGTAGAGCAGTTCAGGATGTTGTGGGGACGCTGGAC
Source organism: Spirochaetaceae bacterium (assembly GCA_031279285.1). Taxonomy (GTDB): domain Bacteria; phylum Spirochaetota; class Spirochaetia; order Treponematales; family Breznakiellaceae; genus JAIRMY01. The sequence continues at coordinate 8,597 of JAITIR010000104.1, forward strand.
GCTGATTCAGCGGCTGATACTTGGCGGCATTGTGGCTGTGTCCATCATCGCCATTGTGGTGATGGTGTCCGTTTCGTCCCGGCCGGGCATGATTCCGGTGATAGACACGCCGGTTGTGAACGAGGAGCAGCGGGCTGCCATCGTTACCCGCATAAACGCCGAGGGGGTAAAGACGCAAGTTTCGTCCACCGGCGTTGTGTACGTGGCGGACGAGGACACGGCGCGGCGCATGAGGGCCATCCTTATCCGTGAAGACCTTGTACCACGGGGCACAGACCCCTGGGCGCTGTTCGACAGGGACCGCTGGACGATCACCGATTTTGAGCGGAACGTAAACCTGCGCCGCGCTATAACCACGATGGTCACCGACCACATACGCTCGCTTTCCGAGATTGACGATGCCAACGTAGTGATAGAGATGCCTGAACGTACGCTGTTTACGGCGGACCAGAATCCGGTAACGGCCAGCGTGATCATAACGCCCAGACCGGGCAGCGATATTACAAACGACAGGAAAAAAATCGAAGGCATCCAAAAGCTACTGATGTTTGCGGTTGAAGGTTTAAAACCTGAAAACGTCGTAATTACCGACCAGAATGGCCTTGTGCTAAACGATTTTGCCGGCATGGCGGAGATAGACAGGCTTGCCCGTATAGAAAAGGAAATTAAAATCGTGCGGGATACGGAGGCAAAGTACCGCGCCGACATACTCCGGGCCTTGCAGGTAAACTTTTCCAGCGACCGTGTCCGCGACCTTAACATAAAAATCGACATGGATATGTCGAAAAAGGCTGTCGAATCGCAGAAAATCACCCCGATCATCCTGAAAGAGAGGACGCCGGGTCTTTCATACGACGATTCCGAGCGGGCGCGCTCGCTCACGCTGTCCGAAACCACATCAAAAACCACATGGAAGGGCACGGGCTTTAACCCTGAAGGCCCCCCTGGTGTCGAGGGTCAGACCCCGCCCGCATACCGCGACATGTCTAACCTGTACGGCGAGGTGACACAGGAAACCCGCACGCACAACGAGGAGTTTAACCGCGAGGAGATAACGGAAGAACGCAGCCCGAAGATAGACCGGATAAGCGTTTCCGTGAATATAGACGGAACCTGGGAGCGCAAGCGGGACGAGAAGGGCAAGATCGTCTACCTGCCGGACGGCAGAGTGGAGCGTGAATACAAGCCCGTCTCGCCTGAGGAACTGAGCAAGACTCAGGCGCTGATCGAGGGGGCGGTGGGGTTCAACGCGACGCGCGGCGATATTGTGCGGGTGCAGAACATCCAGATCGACCGGAGCGCTCAGTTCGCGGCGGAAGATGCCGCCCTGATCAGGCAGCGCCAGATTCAGCTTACTATCATAGCAAGCCTTATCGGGCTGGCGTTTTTGATGATAAGCTTTGTACTGTTCCAGATCGTCCGCAGGGCGCGGGAAGCGGCCCGGCGCAGGCGGGAGGAGGAACTTGCCCGTCAGCACCAGCTTATGCGTGAGGAAGCCCTGCTCCGCGCCGAAAGCGAAGGGCAGGATGTCGCGATGTCCGTCGAGGAGCAGGCGCGTATGGAACTTCAGGAAAAGGCGATCAACCTTGCCAAAGAACATCCCGCTGATGTGGCCCAGTTGATAAGAACATGGATAATGGAGGATTAGCTTTAAATGGCCGAAACGGAATCGAGTTCAAAGAAAAAGAAAGACATAAAGAACATGACCGGTAGGCAGAAGGCCGCCGTTTTCCTTGTCAGCATAGGTTCTGATATAAGCTCCGAGATTTTCAAGTATCTGCGCGAAGACGAGATAGAGACCCTCACGTTTGAGATCGCCCGCATGGAAACGATAGAGCCTGATCAGAAGGACGCGATACTGTCCGAATTCCAGGAATTGATGATGGCCAACCAGTTCATCTCGATTGGCGGCATCGACTATGCGCGGGAACTGCTGGAAAAATCGCTCGGCAGCCAGAAGGCGATCGATATTATAAACCGGCTGACATCCAGCCTACAGGTGCGTCCGTTTGACTTTATCCGCCGCACGGACCCTGCCCACCTCCTTAACTTTATACAGCAGGAACTGCCGCAGACGATCGCGCTGATACTTGCCTACCTGGAACCAAACAAGGCTTCCGTGATCCTGCAAAACCTGCCGTCTGAGGTGCAGAGCGAGGTGGCGCGGCGTATCGCTATCATGGACAGGACGAGCCCGGAAGTCCTTCGTGAGGTTGAACGGGTTCTTGAAAAGAAACTTTCCACGCTGTCCAGCGAGGACTACACGGCGGCTGGCGGAGTCGGCAGCATAGTCGAGATTCTGAACCTTGTGGACCGTTCTTCCGAAAAGCAGATCGTGGAGGCGCTGGAAGAGGAGGACCCGGAGCTTGCCGAGGAGATCAAGAAGCGTATGTTCGTGTTCGAGGATATTGTAATGCTTGACGACCGTTCTATTCAGAAGGTGCTGCGCGAGGTTGACCAGCAGGAACTGTCCAAGGCGCTCAAGTCCGTTGACACGGAGGTTCAGGAAAAAATATACAAGAACATGAGTAAACGCGCCGCACAGATGCTCAAGGAGGACATGGAGTTCATGGGTCCGGTGCGCCTTAAAGATGTCGAGGAGTCACAGCAGAAGATTGTTTCGATCATCCGGCATCTTGAGGATACCGGCGAAATAGTTGTAGCCCGCGCCGGCGAAGACGAGCTCGTGGTGTGATTACAATGAAGGCTGTTCCATCTAACCGGAGGTTCGCACCGTGCCCCCGCTATGCCGGGACCGTTTAGCGCACACTTGATTAGTTTTGGGGCGGGAAGGTCCATTACGATAAGCAGCGCACAACGATTTCCCCCTGAAAGCAGGGTTGAGTATTTATGGATGTTGTATTATACATTATAGGTATATTGTATGACAGGAGCTGATTATGGGACAAGCGGTACTGAGTGTTCGTATAGATGAGGATATTAAGCGGCGTTTTGATCTGTTTTGCGCCGACGTGGGGATGAACGCTACGGTGGCGGTCAATATGTTTGCACGGGCTGTGTTACGGGAAAAACGGATCCCCTTTGAGATCACCGGTACCGACGATCCCTTTTATAGCGTGAAGAACCAGACGGTTCTTGCGAAATCAATAGAGGATCTGGGGGCGGGGCGGGGACTGGTAGAAAAGACTTGGGAAGAATTGCAGGTCATGGAAAGTGAGTAAACGAATAATTTTCCAGTCTCTTGCATGGGAAGATTACCATTTCTGGCAGATCCAGGACAGAAAGACCTTAAAACGGATCAACCAGCTTATAAAGGACATTGAGAAACACAATAACGAAGGCAGCGGCAAGCGGGAACCACTGAAACACAAACCCGGTTACTGGAACCGCAGAATTGACAGCTTTAACCGCTTGGTTTACCGTCTCGTGAACGACACAATTGAAATAGCCCAATGCCGTTCCCATTACGATGATTAAATCCTGAACCGGCTACATACCTGCCGCACGGCTCCGCACATCCTAAAAGTTGTTGCATAAACTTGTAACCTTTGCTATACTATTGCAATGACAAAGGAAACAGCGGTCCAAAAGATAGAACGCCAGCCGGGAGTTTGCCACGCTTCGAGCGTAAAAGCCCGAAAAATCGCCGTTGTCGCTTGCCGCATGTCAGATGTACCACAGGCGCGCCTTACAGCGGCAAGACGCAAAGCGGCTTGTCTTGCAAACTTCAAAAGCAGCGTGCTGCCGGGGCTCCCCGGTTTCCATGCGGACAAACCGGAATGTCTGCCTGCTCTCGAATTTTTAACTGAAATTATTCTCTGGGGGGGGGGGGGGATGTTCGGCCATAGCCGCTTCCGCTCGCCAGCAGTTTATTCTAACCCGCAGATAGTTAACCATACCTCACCTGTAAGCGACTTCGCTCCATCGGCGGCAAATTATGCCTCATCCGCAACTACCTCACCGGCAGCCACTTCATCCCCTGCCGGACTGTTTCCCCGCAGACTCGACGGCCGCCTTGCGGAGGGCCATAACCATTCACCATTTGTGATGCGGATGACAGACCCAGCTGTATTAAAGATGTTACCCGCTTATGCGGTGAACATATAAAAACTTTGACGGCGGGTCGTTAAAACCGCAAGGAGAATATAAATGAAGAGAAACATTGTATTAGTACAAGGGATGTTAGCCGCGCTGCTGGCATTGAATCTGGTTTTTGCGGGGTGTGAGAACGGTACTACGGATGATCCCGGCGATGATCCAAAAACGTTGGTCATTACAGGTATAACTCAGGACCTGCTTGGTTATGGGACACCGAGTATTAAAATTGGAATTTTTCCGGTTGGAACAAGCCTGGAACAGGCATCACAACAGACAGGTATTGTTGCCGGAGCAGACAGCGAGCAAAATGCTGTAACACTTTCGCAATCAGCGCCTTATACCGCAACCGCATTGCTCTATGTTCCTGATAACAGCGGAAGGTGGACGGGTTCCGGCACTTACGATATTTATATTTTAGTAAATGGTGATAGCTATTATCTGGCACAAAATGTCTCATTTAACGACGCCACAACAACGGTTGACTTAGAGGATTTCACTTCTCCTCTATCCTCATACACCGTAACATTCGAGGGCAACGGTGGAATCCCCGCTCCGGAGAGTCAAACCATAACAGAAGGCAAAAAAATAAGCCCGCCTCCCGCCATGACCAAGAGCGGCTATGTTTTTGAGGCATGGTATAAGGAAGCGACTTTTACAAGTCCATGGAATTTTTCCAGTGATACCGTAAAAGCCGATACCACGCTCTACGCCAATTGGACTGTGGTTCCACAAGGTTCATTGGCGGTAACATTCGAGACTAACGGCGGGACTTCTGTTCCGGGGCAAGTTGTAACATCCGGCGGGAACGTAACTAAACCGACTGACCCAACAAGGGACGGATACAGCTTCAGCGGCTGGTATAAGGAAGCGACTCTTACAAGTCCATGGAATTTTTCCAGTGATACCGTAAGCGCCAATACCACGCTCTACGCCAGTTGGACGCCTACAACCTATAGCATCATGTATCACCTGGACGGCGGGACCAACAGCAGCGCGAACCCGGCCACGTACACTGTAGAAAGCCCAGCCATTAACCTTGCAGCCCCCACCCGTGCGAACTATGACTTTGCGGGCTGGTACACCACCAGCAGTCTTAGCGGGAGTCAGGTTACCAGCATCCCCAAGGGCAGTACCGGGGACAAAACTTTTTACGCCAGGTGGACGCCTATAACCTATAGCATCATGTATCACCTGGACGGCGGGACCAACAGCAGCGCGAACCCGGCCACGTACACTGTAGAAAGCCAAGCCATTAGCCTTGCAGCCCCCGCCCGCGCGAACTATGACTTTGCCGGCTGGTACGCCACCGCCAGTTTTAGCGGGAGTCCGGTTACCGTCATCCCCGCGGGCAGTACCGGGGACAAAACTTTTTACGCCAGGTGGACGCAGAAAAATAATCCTGAAAAAACGTTGGTCATTACAGGTATAACTGAGGACCTGCTTGGTTATGGGACACCGAGTATTCAAATTGGAATTTTTACGGGTGGAACATCCCCGGACCAGGCATTACAAGGGACAGGTATTGTTGCCGGAGCAGACAGCGTGGAAGGTGCTGTAACACTTTCGCAATCAGCGCCTTATACCGCAACCGCATCGCTCTATGTTCCTGGTAGCGGAAGGTGGACGGGTTCCGGCACTTACGATATTTACATTGTAGTAGGTGGTAATAACTATTATCGGGCACAAAAGGTCTCATTTAACGACGCCACAACAACGGTTTCCGCAGGGGCTTTCTCATCTTTATAATGTTGTAACGCCGGAAAAACGCAGGGTAACTGGCAGCATCTGAGCATTGTCCCCGAAAACGCCCCGCCGCCTGGCGGGGTGTTCCTTTTTAAACAGCGGCGGCGCGAGTGTGTAAGCCGCGATTTACCCGCAAAGCGCGGCATGCTTCTAGCAGTTTACAGTGATTTTGCATAAACTAAGGCAACGGAGGCGTTATGACTGCGGGAATTATTGGGGCGACGGGCTACGCCGGCGCGGAACTGTTCAGAATCCTTTCAGGACATCCTGAGGTGGAGGAGGTGGTGGTTTCCTCTACTAGTTATGAGGGAAAGCGGCTGTCGAATATATACCCCAACTTTCTTGGCAGCCCAAATGTGAAACTGGAAAACGCTGGAATGGTTATGGCCTCTTCCGATGTTGTGTTCGCGGCGTTGCCGCACGGCGTGGGGGAGGATTTTGCCTCCATGTGTTCCAGCCTTGGCGTGCCGTACATAGACCTGTCCGCGGACTTCCGTTTTGGCGATGATGAAAAAACATACAGCGCCTGGTACGGCCACGAATACTGGTACCATGACTTGCATGAAGCATCGGTTTACGGCCTGCCGGAGCTGAACCGTCAAAAAATCAGGGAGGCGGCAGAGCGCGGTGGCGATGAGGGCGTGATAATAGCGAATCCAGGCTGCTACCCGACCGGGGCCTCGCTGGCGGCCTTTCCGGCGCTTTCACGCGGCGTTTACGGGGGCGGGACGATAATCGTAGATTCCGCCTCCGGTATTACCGGAGGCGGGCGCGAGCCGGCGCGGACCTACCACTTCCCGGAATGTTTCGATTCGATGACGCCGTACAAGGTGGCCTCACACCGCCACACGCCTGAAATCAGCCGCAACTTTTCGGTCATGGAAGGTATACCGCCGTCCTGCCCCCGTCCGCTTATCTTCACGCCGCACCTTGCCCCGATGAACCGGGGTATCCTCAGCACGGTCTACATTCCGCTGTCCGCGGAATGGAGATGCGGACCGCCTGAGCCTTCACAGCCGCGCCCACCTTCCAAAGAGGTTATCAAAAAGACCGCTTGTATCCGCAGGCTGTATGCGGACTTTTACCGGAATGAACGTTTTGTGCGCGTGCTTCCTACCGGCGTTTTTCCCGCGACAGGCCGTGTGCGCTCATCAAACTTTTGCGATGTATCGGTACACATAGACCAGAACGGCGCGAATCTTATCGCGGTAAGCGCGATCGACAATATGGTCAAGGGCGCCGCCGGGCAGGCCGTCCAAAACATGAACATCATCTTTGGTTTCGATGAAGCCGCCGGCCTTGACGCGCTGCCCGCCCCGTTCTAGCCGCTTTTCACTCATGTCTGAAGCCTGCCCGCATCTCAGTTCCTTAGCGCTTTTACCGAGTTAAGGTACTCGATAACCGCAAGGCCGTCCTGGGCGGAAGAGCAGGGCCTAAGTGAGGGGTTTTTGATGCAGGAAACCGCGTCAGCGACCATATTGGCGAAAAAGCCGGTCTTGCCCGTAAATGTTTCGCCGGTTTTTTCCAGAGAACAGAAATTTTCCGCATAGGGACTCGGCGCGCTCTCCCAGACTTCATAGACCCCGTTGCCGATACGCAGCCGGCCCCCGCTAAAGGAGAATTCAATCTCAAACACCAGATGATCCCGTCCGGCGCCCGCTTCAATTACGCAGGGTATTTCCCTGGTTTTAGACCCGGCCTTACCGGAACCGGCGAGTGTGCCGAGCAGCCACGCCGTTCCTGCCTTGTCCGAAAGATCGGCCCCCCATGCCGCCTGATGCCGTATCTCAGCGCCGCTTAAAAAAGCAATGGCATCGACAAGGTGCGTTCCATCGTGCCACAGTACGTCAATAAGCCGCCGGTTTTTCCCAAAATAGAGGAGCGCCCGTACCGAGAGCAGTTCCCCCAGCCGTTTTTCATCAATAATGGCCTTTGCCCTGCGGTAATTCTCTGAATAGCGCCGCTCGTGGTTCACCAGCACCCTGAACTTTCCCGGCTTGGTAAGGGAAGCAATGTTGCGGGCATCTTTGACGGTATCTGCCAGGGGTTTTTCGCAGATCACCAGCGGTACGCCCGCATGAGCGGCGGTACAGCAGTATTCGGCGTGGCTGTCCGGGTCCGTTGCGACAACAAGTATCTGGGGTAGCTGCTCCCTAAGCATGAGTTGAGCGTCTCGATAGACCTCCACATTCCAGCGTTTGGCAAAAAGGTCGCGCCGTTTTCCGTCGGTATCCATGCCGGCGGTCAAAATACAGTCCGGGTTTGCGCTCAAAGCCCCCGCATGGGTACAGGGTTTTTCCCGCAACGCATCATCTTCCAGCAGGCTTGCTATACGCCCCAGCCCGATAATCGCGGCTTTTACCTTGTCCATGGTTGATCAATACCCTGTTTTCACCTGGCAGGCGCGAAACGTTGGACGCTTGCTTTGCACACCGGCAGTGACGTTTGCCGGCTGCCGCCTGCTACGCCGATCAATGTAGCACGGTCTCAGCGCCCCGCTCTTCCTTGATCTCAAGAGATTCCAGCGACAGGTAGATGTACGGGTAGCCGTCCTCCTCGTAAGAGTCGAGTACGCCTACCGCCTCTACCCAGTCGTCATCCACCGGGTATTCTGCCTCCTGTCCTTGAGGCCAGCTTACTTCAAATCCGGCGGTGCCGTCGTAACCGCAGCAGCCCGGCCCGTAACGCAAAACAAAACGGAAAGTCTGCTCGCTTCCCACATACGAGTCCGTCTTGAACAGTCCTTCCAGACTTACCCTGCGGCCCATGTATTCGTCGGGGTTCAGGTAGACATCGTTGGTTTGGGCGATAAAGAGTTTTTCTTTTATTTCGAGAGTCGGGAGTTCCACCGCTTTCTGTTTTTTGGTTTCAGCGCTTTCCGCCTGCGGCGTTCTGTGCTTACAGGCCGGAATTGTAGCAATAAATAGAATCGTAAACAGTAAAAAAACATTTTTATTCATAATCGTGGCGGCTCCCCCGGCGCCGCTTTCTCCGTGCGGAGGCAACGCCTGATTTTTACTTGTAAGAAATTTATACCGGAAAACAGTATAAAAGTAAAGATATTGAGGATAACAACGCTCGCGCCGGTGGGTATAGCCCGCAGGTACGAAATCACAAGACCAAAAAAATAGCAGCCAACGGAAACGACGGCGCTGCATACCGTTACTGTTTTGAATTTTTTGCACAAGCGCATCGAAGTAAGCGCGGGAAAAATAATCAGGCTGGATATTAAAAGGGCGCCCATCATGCGCATCCCCAAAACGATTGTAAGCGCCGTAAGAAGCGCGATGATCATGTTGTTTATACCGGTGTTCACGCCGCATGAACGGACAAAGGTTTCGTCAAACGTGATCGAGAATATGATGTTGTAGAAAAAAAAGAACAGTAGCAGTACCAGCACGGATAGGCTGACCGAAAGGTAAACGTCGCTCCTTGTCATAGCGAGGATGCTGCCAAAAAGATAGTTGCATACGTCTGTATTAATCCCCGTTGTCATTGAAATTACAACGATGCCCACGGCAAGCGCCCCCGTCGAAATCATGGCGATTGCGGCGTCCCCCTTTATCTTGCTGTTTTCGCTCAGGCGCAGGAGCAGGAAGGCCGCCGCCACGACCACCGGTATCGACACGGCAAGCGGCGCCAGCTTGAATGCAGTAGCGACTGCCAGGCTGCCGAAGCCTACGTGCGAGAGCCCGTCCCCTATCATCGAATACCGTTTAAGTACGAGGCTTACACCCAACAGCGACGCGCACAACGAAACAAGGAGTCCCACGACGAACGCGCGGACAAGGAAAGTAAACGAAAACATTTCCGTCAATACTGCTATCATGCTTTATTACCTCCGCTTTCCCAAAAACATTTTTCCGATGTCGCTGTTTATATAATCGTCCGTGCTTCCAAAAAACAATTGCCGCTGCCACAGTTGCAGAATCATGTTGGCGTACTTTACGGCGGACAGGATGTCGTGCGAAACCATAACGATTGTTATTTTCATATCGCGGTTTATTTTTTCAAGTAGGGCGTACAGTTCCTGCGCGGCGAGCGGGTCAAGGCCGGTGGCAGGTTCGTCCAGCAGGAGTAGTTTTTTTGTGGCGCAGAGAGCCCTTGCCAACAGAGCGCGCCGCTGCTGTCCGCCGGACAGTTCCCCGAAACAGCGGGACGCCAGATCCGCTATGCCTAGTTTTTCCATGTTAAGCCGGGCCGTCCTCCTGTCGGCGGCCGTGTAGAACGGCAGGAATTTCTTTCTACCGGAAAAGCCGGAGAGTACAACCTCCTCAACGCCCGCCGGAAAATTCTTTTGCGCCGCGGACTGCTGGGGAAGGTAACCCGTCCCGCCTCGCAGTTCCCGCGCCATCCATAAGCCGCCGGATACCGGCTTCAAAAGCCCCAGCATACCCTTTACCAGCGTGCTCTTGCCCGCCCCGTTTTCACCAGCGATACAGAGGTAATCCCCCTCAACAACGGAAAACTCAAGTCCCGAAACCGCGGTCTTTTCATCGTAGGCGTAACAGAGATCATGACATTCGAAAATTGTCTGCATAGCATAATTATTCATTTTCCATCTCCAATGTGCAAGCCGCAAGCTCAAACCGTATCAAGCCGCGGTTAAACCGCTAATAGCGTGAATGGGGGGACCGCGAAGGGACGCGAATGAGTACTAATGACGCGAATAGATGCTAATTTTCATGAATTATTCTGTCTTGGGTTTAATACTCCGCCTACCCTTCCTTATCGGGTTAGGCAAACGGCAAAACGTTAGGCAAAACAGCTTAACGCTGTTTTGTGGCGGGGAGCTTCATCCTGCTTGGGAACTGTTTGAGGCATGGACCTTTTTCGGGAACATTTTTGATGGGGCAACGCGAGGCCTTGCGCAGGGGGGCCGGAATGAGGCACAGTATAGATCATGCTTGCGCATTCAGGGGGCAGCGATACAAGGAATATTCCGTTTTCCCGTCCGTTTATCGGGAAGGAGGAGGAGGATGCCGTGTTGCGGGTGTTGAGGTCCGGCTGGCTCACGACCGCGGAGGAGGCATTGGCCTTTGAACAGGAATTCGCGGAACGCCTCAGCCGGACTGCGGCGTCGCCGCTTGCCGCCGCCGCAGTAAGCAGCGCGACGGGCGGCCTCCACATAGCGCTGGAAGCTTCCGGCCTGCGGACGGGAGATGTGGTCCTTGTGCCGACTTATACCTTCGCGGCCACAGCCGAGGTCGCTATCCATGTTGGCGCTGAAGTGGCGTTTATCGACTGCGCGGAGGACTCTTTCCTGCTGGACACAAAGGCTCTTGAAAGGACGGCGCGTCGGCTCAGTGAAGGTAAAACGGCCTACGAAACGGGCGGACCTGCCGGTAGGCCGGGCGCCGTCGTGCCGGTGCACTTCGGCGGCCTCTGCTGCGATATGAAGGCCGTCAACGAAGCGGCCCGCCGTTACGGTATGGCCGTGGTGGAAGATGCCGCCCACGCCTTCCCCTCATACTCCGAAACGGGCGAACCTGCCGGTGCTTTAGGGGACGTGGGTGTCTTTTCGTTTTACGCTACGAAAACGATTACGACGGGCGAAGGCGGGATGGTGGTGAGCCGCAGCCATGACATGATAAAACGGGCAGCCTTGCTGCGCTACCACGGCATAAACCGGCCTGTCTGGGACCGGTATACCGAAGCTGCGGCTTCCTGGTACTACGAAGTTGCCGAGGCCGGCCATAAATACAACCTTCCCGACATACTTGCCGCTATAGGCCGTGTTCAACTGCGGCGGACGGACGATCTGTTGGAAAAACGTAAACGTATCGCGGCCTGTTATGACGCGGCCTTTTCCACGAGTCCATTCTTTTCGATCCCGCCCAGCGCGTCAGGCGACGCGCGCCACCTGTACCCGTTACGCCTAAACCCGCCGCTTGCCGCCGTCCGTGACGACTGTATAAAAAAACTCCAGGAATGGGGGGTAGGCGTGTCGGTTCACTTTATACCGCTGCACACGATGCCGTACTACAGGAAACGTTACGGGACTAAATACGGTGACTTTCCGCGGGCGGAGGACGCGTACAGCCGCGTGATCTCGCTGCCTATATGGCCCGGCATGACGGACGGGCAGGTAGAGCGGGTTATCGATTCGGTTTTCAAACTGGTATGAGGGAAGCATCCTTGTTTGTAGACGATATATTCCTGGACAACCAGTACCTGGCCGTAACGATACGTTCACCGGCCGCGAATTGCATATTAAAAGACATACACTGCCCCACACTCGACAATAAGTACAGGCTGATACGGGCCGCCGATATTCCCGGTCGGAATCGTTTGGCGGGCGGCGACGTGCCGGTACTTGCCTCGGAAAAGCTTTGCTACATCGGTGAACCGGTAGCAATACTTGTGGGTCCTGACGGAGCAAAACTCGAAGAGCTTGCCGCGGAGGTCGTCGTCGAGACGGAGCCTACCGCGCCTCCGCTACTTTCGATCGACTCAGCCGATGCGGAGATCACCGCGCAGCTAATGCTCGACACGGAGGCTTTTCCAAAAAATGTTTGCGCGCCGAAAGAGAAGCCTACGGCGGACGAAGCGGATGACTCGACGGAGGCCCTTACCTCGCCGCCCAACCCGGATCCCGCCGTTGTAGCCGGCTCTTACAGAACCGGCGCCCAGGAACACTGGTACAGCGAGCCGCACGGCGCCCTTGCCGGTCTCCTTGACAACGGCTTGATCGTGCACACTGCGACACAGTGGCCGAATCATGTGAAACAGAGCGTCGCGGAAGCCTTGTCCTTACCTGTCGGCGCTGTCTCCGTTAAAACGGCTGATCTGGGGATTCACCTTGACGGAAAGATATGGTATCCGTCCCTCGTTGCCGTTCACGCCGCTCTTGCCGCGTTTATCACAAAAATGCCGGTTAAACTGATGTTGACACGTGAGGAGGACTTTCTTTTTTCGCCAAAACGTCCGGAAACCGTGCTGGAATTTTCCAGCCTGCTCGATCCTAAAGGCGAGCCTTACGAAACGACGGTAAATATAAGGACCGGTTTTGGGGCGGAAACTTTTTTTGCAGACGCGATGCTGGGCAGTATTGCGCGGGCGGCTGCCGGCTATTACAGGTTGGGACGCATACGGGTAAAGGCGGAGGCGGTAAAGACGAATCTGCCGCCGGCCTGTCCGTTTGCTGGTTTCGGCGCGGCGCAGGGGTTTTTCGCGCTTGAACGTCATATCGCCAGGATTGCCGATACCGTGCACGTTGAGGGTTCCGAGTGGCGCGGCCATCATTTTAACGAAAAGAAGATGCCGGTAGACGACTGGGAAAAATTGACAGGCGATATGATAAAACAGTGTGATTACAAACGAAAATGGGCCGCATACGAGTTGCTGTGCCGACGCTGGAGGGAGACAGGCGAGAAAATAAGCCCTATGCGCGGCATCGGCATTGCCGCCGTCACGTACGGCGGCGAGAAAACCCGCTACAGCCTTGTCGGTAAGTCCGCCGGCCTGTCCGTCTCCTACGCCGACTCGCCCCCGGTTGCCGCCGCAGTCGTTGAACTGGAGATCGACAGGATCGACTTTTCCGCAAACATACGCTGCGCCTGTATATCCGTCCGTGCCGGCGTGCTGAACGATAAACGCGCCGCCCGCCGCAAACTGCTACAAAACAGCATCGCTGCTTTCGGCTGGACCGCCATCGAAAAACTTGAATACAGGGACGGACAAATTGGCGAAAACGTGCCGGCTGAGTACAGGCTCCCGACGCCCTCCTCCACTCCCCCTATAAAGATCATTTTTTCCGAAAGGGCAGGCGTGGAAGAAAACCCGGATGCTATTGGTGAGTTGCCGTACTGTGTATTTCCTGCTGCATACCTACAGGCGCTTACACAGGCCTGCGGTCACCACTTCGAGGCCATACCGGTGTTTGCCCGCGACATTTGGCGCGCCGTTGAAGGCCGTGAACGCCGCGGACAGGAATCGCATGGAGAAAAAGAAGAATGACGATAGCTTTCATCTTGAACGGTGAAGATGTTAAGGTAGAAGCGGAGCCGAACCGGCGGCTTATAGAAATACTGCGCGGCAATTTTATGCTGTACGGCGCAAAATGCGGCTGCTTGAGCGGTAGCTGCGGCGCCTGCGCCGTCATATTTAACGGCTCTGTGAGTTCCGCCTGCCTGATACCGGCATTCCGTATACGAGGCAGTGAGGTTATAACGATCGAAGGTTTCTCGCTCACGGATAATTACAGCGATATCGTCCGCGCATTCAATCTCAGCGATGTGGAGAACTGCGGTTTCTGCGACACGGCAAAGATTCTTTTAACCGAAACCCTGCTTACCGAAAAGGAACTGCCGACGCGCGCCGAGATTCTTTCAGCCTTCAACAACATAAGGTGCCGCTGCACGCTGGGCGAAAATCTGGCGGACGCTGTTATAGCTGCGGCGGATATACGCCAACGGAGACGTCGTGAACGAAAAAATTAGTCAGATTTTTTACCCGTCCAACATGCAGGAATTTTTTGGCGCGTTAAACCACATTGACAGCGTAGATATTTTTTCCGTCAGCGCCCGGCAGATACAGAAACAGCACGGCAGGATGATTACAATGCCCAAAGTTATCATTAATACTGATAACCTTGCGGATCTGAATAACATCAACCGCACCGAGCGTTACATAGAAATAGGCTCAATGGTAAGTTTGCAGCAGATCTGCAAGTTGGGAAAGATTGTTCCTTCCGCCATCAGGCAGGCACTGGATTGCCTGTACAGCAGATTCCTGCGAAACACACTAAGTATGGGCTGCATCATTTACCAAAATTCTGACTACGAGCCGCTTGCCGCCGCGCTGATAGCCCTGGACGTCCGCTGCGAACTGCGTACGAATTCACAGTCCCGCTGGATCAGCATGTTACGTCTTACCGGCCCCGAAAAAGCCCGCGTTTTTCTTCCCCATGAAATCCTGTACCGTATCAGAATTCCGCTCGACCAGTGGGATTTTACCCTTTGCAGGCATTTCGACGATGTAAACGAGACCCACGATAAATCTGGTTTCATAGTTTTCCTTGCCCGCATTCAGAACAACATCCTGTCCGATATCCGCATAGTATTTTCAGGCGTCTCCATAATCCATGACAGAAACTGTGAAACGAGTCTTCTGGGTAAAAAGCTCCCGCTCGGTAAAAGGGACGCCGCGGCCTTCATACATCTTTGGAAAAATTCCCTGCCCGAAGGTACGCCCCCATTCCTTGTTAGCCGCATCCTGTCATTCGTAGAAACCGCAATCTTGAATTTCACCGGTTAGGTTTGATAAAAATACCGTATCTGTCAATTTTTCCCCTGACAAAGCCCCTGATAAAAAATATTTACAAACAGGAATGGATATGAAATAACTATCAAACTGAAAGAAAAAGACAAATTGAGGCTGTTCCATCGAACCGAAGGTTCGCAACGTGCCCCCGTCTATGCCGGGGCCGTTTAGCGCATAGTCAATTAGTTTTGGAACAGGCTCAATTGTCAGAAATATTCAGTGAATTCATTTCTACACGCACTGTTAAGCCTTAACCGTTCCCTTGATTATCGTTGACACTAGAATTGGGACAAGATACGGTGCACCGCGCCGACAAGCGCGTTAATGTCATCAATTTTTGTGGTCCACCCAAACGAAATGCGTATAGCAGTAAATGCAAGCGCGTCGTCGATTCCGATAGCGTTCAGTACGGGACGCTTTTTTGAACCTGTGGAGCAGGCGGAACCTGTCGAAACGGCAAAACCCAGATCGTCAAGCGCGCGCACCATCACCTCGCCCGGAATATCTTTGAAGGCCGCCTGCAAAATGTACGGCGAATACCGTTCGTCTACAGCCTGCCTGCATTCGGGGATGATCGTACAGCGTTTCATTCCGCGCAGGGCTTCAATAAGACAGGCCATATTCGCTGTCGCCTCCTCGTGGGCTTTTATCTGCGTCTCCGTCCTAAAACGGATTGCTTCAGCAAAATGACACGCGCCGAGGGTGTTCTCCGTACCGGGCCGGATATCTCCCTCCTGCCCGCCGCCCTTGCAAAGTACCTGTACCGGTTTACGCAGGTACAGAACACCTATTCCGCGCGGGCCGCCTACCTTGTGCGCACTGAAAGCCGCTGAATCTATGTCCATATCACGAAGCGTAAACGGGATTTTCCCAAGGGCCTGTACCATGTCGCTGTGTATATGAAGCGCCTTGCCGTCCCGCTTCCGCGCAGTTTTTACCAAAGAGGACAGATCGGAAATCGCGCCGGTTTCGTTGTTAACGTACATCAGCGCAAGCATCGTTGCGTCTGTATACTTGCGCAAGGCTTTTTCCAACGCGCCTGGAACGGCGGCGCCGTATCCGTCAACACTAATACAGTGTACGGGGATACCCATATACTCAAGCGGCGCGCGATTTTTTGTTATAGATGGATGCTCCGCCGCGGTCGTGATTAAACCCTGCTTAACGCCGCCGGCGTGACCGTAAAGCATCGAAAAAAGGATTATGGCGTTCGCTTCCGTAGCGCCGGATGTAAAATAGATTGTCCCCTCGTCCGCGCCTAGCGCTTCCATACAGACGCGGCGGGCTTCCTCCAGCGCGGCGCGCGCGGCGCGTCCCTCCGAATGACCGGAAGACGGGTTGCCGAAAAAACCCGGACGGTCCAAGTCCTTAAGCGTACAAAGCCGATTTAGGAGAAACGGCGCGCTAGCCGCCCAGTCAAAATAGAATCGCCCGTTCTTGTTCAAATTTATTCTGTCTTGGGGTTTAATACCCCGCCGCAAATTTTGCGCGCAAACTTGTTTGCGTACTCTGCGTCGGGGAGCTTCATTGTTCTGTGGCAATCACGTAGACAACATTACCGAAACCCCTGCGCCCGCGGTACTCATAGTTGATCACTATCGTATTGGTATTGTCCGGACCAGGGTTTACCGTTATGTAAGCGTTAAGCGGCCTTACCGTTACCCCGCGCGTCCGCCGCCGCCATATTACGGGATTGCCCGTACCCTCATCATTATAGAACTCGTACTGTTTCGAGTCCCTCTCCCTCACGCCCGAAAGTTTTAGCGTAAAACTTCTCAGCGCCAAAATTGAGCTCTGACTTATTGTTACAAGCGGTTCGTAAAGTTTTGTCGTGTCCACGCCGGAAACTGATGCCTTTATGAGACGCCCGATAACCTGCCCATCGGCAAACAGTGAAACCGCGCAGCCAAGCGTCAATCCCGCTAAAAAAATAACTCTTTTTGTTGACAGCATACCCGCCCCCTGTCACACACATTATAAATACAAATCCTAAATAAGGTAAGCCCAGCCGGGACCGTAACGGCCTGCGAAAGGCCGGCCCATTTCACAAGGTGAATTTTCGTAATTTAGCGATCTGGCGGCGTACCTCTTCCGGGGCCGGGCCGCCGGTAAGCCGGCGGGCAGCCACGCAGGCACGTGGAGTCAGGATGGCGTACACGTCCTCCTCAAATAGTGGAGATCGGTTTTGTAGTTCGGCAAGGCTGAGGGAGGCGATGTTGTCCTGGCCGGCGGCAATCGCGTCCCTGACGAGGAGGGCGGCGGTCTCGTGGGCCTTCCTGAAAGGAAGGCCCTTGCGGACCAGGTACTCGGCGGCGTCGGTGGCTTCCAGGAAACCGCCTGTAGTGGCCGCCGCCATCCGTTCCGTGTTAAAACTTGCGCCCGCCATCATCCCACAGAACATCCGTAGGCAGGTATCCACCGTATCCAGGCTATCGAACAGCGCCTCCTTATCCTCCTGCAAATCCTTGTTGTACGCGTATGGCAGCCCCTTAACCAGCGTAAAAAGGGTTACCATGTTTCCTGCGGTGCGCCCTGCCTTGCCGCGTATCAGTTCCGCAAAATCGGGATTCTTTTTTTGCGGCATTATCGACGAGCCTGTACTCCAGTCCTCCGCCAGATCTATAAACTTAAACTCTTCGCTTGCCCATATAGCGATGTCCTCGCAGAAGCGGGAAAGGTGGATTTGGGTTATCGCGCAGTCCGCGGCCAGTTCCAGCGCAAAGTCCCTGTCCGCCACGCTGTCCATTGCGTTCAGGGTCGGGCCGGAAAAGCCGAGCGCGGAGGCCGTTCTTTCACGATCAAGCGGCAGGCTGGAACCTGCAAGGGCGCCCGCGCCGAGCGGACATTCATCCAGACGTGTAAGCGCGTCGGCAAAGCGGAGCCTGTCGCGGCACAGGGCGGAGGCCCAGGCGCAGAGGTGAAAGCCCAGCGTTACACACTGGGCCCGCTGGAGGTGGGTGTATCCGGGCATAATACTTTCCGTATGCCGTTCCGCTAAGTCAAGCAGTGTAGCGATCGCCGCGTCGATCCGCACCTCAAGCTCAGGCACGCGGCGCTTGAGATACAGCCTCGTATCGAGCGCGACCTGGTCGTTTCGGCTTCTGCCGGCGTGAACGGAACGCCCGGCGTCTCCCAGCCGCTCCGTCAGAATCCCCTCAATGAACGAATGAATGTCCTCCGCTCCTTCATCTATAAGCAGTTTACCCGACCTGATTTCCCCGGAGATGTTGACAAGTTCCGCGTCCAAGTCCGCCACCGTCCCGGCGTCCAGGATGCCCTGGGCGCCCAGCATGGCGATATGGGCGCGGCTCCCCTTGATGTCCTCAAAAACAAGCCGCCTGTCAACATTTATTGAGGACTGAAACGCGAAAGCTTCTCCATCCGGCTTTTTGCCAAGCCGTCCTGCCCAGAGCACCGCGTTTTTCGGGGTATCGTGTTTCATTTTTGCCGCACTATAATGGGGCGGACTCGTCCGCCTGAACAAATTGAGTTTCTGAAGCGGGCTTATTTTCCATAGCAGGCTTGGTTGCCGGATCGGCCGGCTCAGGCTGTTCCGCGGTGTCATGCCTGTCCACCTGCGCTCCATAAACATCGGGACGGAGGGCCGCCTTGATTTCAGGTGTAGACATCGAGAATATCTCGGCTTCGCTGCCCTCGTTTATCATGCTACAGCGTCCTTCAAACAGGACGCCATCCGCTATCCGTAGGCGTCCCGCCCTTATATCGCCGTGAACTTCGCTGCCCGACATCAGATCAACCTTGTCGTTCGCGTTTATCTGTGATGTTACCATGCCATGTACGGTTATTGAATTGACATATATATGGTCACAATCAACCTGAGCGCCCTTACCTACGATAAGATCGCCCTTTGCTTCAATTGTACCATTGAAACGTCCCATTATGCAGATCAGGCCGTCAAAATGGAGCACGCCTTTAAAACTTGTCGTCTTTGACAGCGTTGCCGTTGGAACCAGTTCTTTCTTGTTTCCGTATAAAAATTGTGACATTTTAACAGTTTACAGTACCACGTATCGGTTTTTCCAGAATTGTAAGGCCGATTTCCTGTTCTTTCAGGTTTTCCCACTCCGTTTCTGTATGCTCAATGATTTTTTCCGCCTTGGAAAATATATTTTGTACCCGCATAGCATTCTCTATCAGTTGTCCGGTAAAGGCCTTGCTGTTTTCTTTTGCCTGCAACTGTGTAAGCTCCAACATGAGGTCATCTATCGCCTTTTCCAGGTCTAGGAATGCATGTTTTAAGGTGACATTCGACTTTTCGGCCAACGTGAGCCGTTTTTCCCGCGTCCTAAGCTGTGAAAATAGTACACTGTTACGCAAAGCAGCCCGTATCCGCGCAAGAACAACCGAAAAATTGAACGGTTTTAAGATATAATCATCCGCGCCAATCTCAAAAGCCTCGACTATTTCTTTTACATCATCAATTTCAGACAGAAGGAGTACCGGAATTACCGAAGTTTTTGGGTCGGCCTTGACGGCTTTCAGGATTTCCCAGCCACTCACTTTTGGAAGCACCGTGTTGATAACGATGAGATCGGGGTATCCCTCATCATGCCCGTTTGTTACCTTGGACAGCACTTCGGACCCGTCCTGGGCCTTTTCCACAACAAAGCCAAGTTTTGACAGCATCAGGTCAAAAAAATCGAGATTCAAGGCATCGTGATCCGCGATAAGTATCTTTTTTCGGTTTATCATCTAAAACCCCCTGCCTTTACAAAAATGGTTTCCAAAACCGCAGTATAAGCATGAATCATTGTAGCCCAAATCTGAATTATAATTCAATACGCAAGATGGGGTGTCGCTATCCCGGATATTTGCCAGGCCCACGTTAATTTCTCATTGATAGTTGCCTTTCATTGATCATGATATTAACGTCGTTGAACGGGCCGGTGAACCCTTGAGGGTAGGCCTAATTCCCTTTACGACAGCCCCTTCTCAAGGCTTTCCTGTTGGCTATAGCTGTCAGTCGCTATAGCCAACCGGTTAAACGGAAATCCATTAGAAACAATTCTTAACTGAGGCTGTTCCGATGATTGGTTTTGGAACAGGTTCAACTATACAGTAAACAAATATCAAGTTGTTTGCTGAAAAAATACAAAAACTACAGCCAAAATAGCTTAAAAATCATTGCTTACGATTTAATAAAATAGTATACTATAAAAGATCGGGGAAGCCCTGAACGCGGGCCCCGTTACGGCTCTTGCCGCGTAGAATTCCTGCGATGAGTGGAAAAATGGACAAGAACATCGCGAAAAAATATAGGGTATGTAGCCGCTATTTCTAGCCCTCCTTATCGTAACAGTTGAGAGCGCCGCTTACGCGCATGAAGTTGGTAATTTATTACTATTCAGTGATGACAATCGTCTTGTGGTCGTAGCCATACCTGCCCGTATTCCCGTTGACATACGTGATAATCGAGACGCCCCAACTGGTCGCGTACGTTGTCGCCTTGCCTGAAGGTACCTGGATGATCATCGTGGTGGAGCCGGTGTTGCTGTTATATGTGGCTGTAAACACATTGTCGCCCAGGGTAGGCGGGTCATCGGGCAGGCGCAACGTAGTGAGGGCGGCGCAGCCCGAGAAGGCGTGATCGCCGATGCTAGTTATGTTTGCGCCTTCTATGCTCTTGAGGCTGGTAAAGTACCGGAAGGCCGGGACGGGAGCATCTTGCCCGGCGCCCTCAGTGCCAGCCTTTACGCTTTGCGCCGCGCCAGGCAGGACGAGGGACACGATCCTGTTTTTGCCGGCATCAAACGTGTCGGGGTCAAACTCCATAACGCCTTGGGCGTTCCCGGCCATCGTACAGGCGGAAAGATCCAGCGCAACATACTTGCCAGCGCTGTTTATCGCGGTAAGGAGACCGATCCAGCCGTTTGTGTTGTCCGCCAGGTTAAGGCTCAGCGCCAGAGTGACGGGATTCGCGGAAGTGGTTCCGCCGGACACGGAGGAGAGGTAGGACGTTATCGCCGCAACGGAATCGAGATAAGGCCCTTTATAAGCCGTTACCGTCAGCTCAAGCCGCCCGCTCTCGCTTTTATCCGTCTCTGTTACCGTAACCCAGTAAGACCCCGCCGGGATGTTGGTGGCGTGGGTCAGGGTCAGCGTGGCGCCGCTGACGAGCGCGCTAACAGCGGCGGACGGGCTTCCTCTGCTCGACTGGGTGTAAACCTTCCAGACGGCGGAACTGTCAAAAGGCGGGTCGTTGCTCAGGATAAAGGTTACGCTTGTGGGTATCGGCGCTTTTCGCCACGCTTGAGCTGCTGACCGTTGGGGTCCGGGAAACCTCAATATCCGGGCCGCTGTCTTCCAGCGGCGCTTCGCAGGCTGCCAGCGCAAATAGCGCAATGATCAACGCGGGGACAACGCCTAACGGCCTGGAACTGGGGGGGGGGGGGGCTCATGGTTTTTCCTTATAACACAAGATATACAGCCTCAAGGCTGTGGGCATAATTTAACATGCTGAGAGCTGAGTAGTCAAGTGCGGCTCAAGCCTGCGGCTTGAGTTTGGGAGTTTGCGGGCGATGGTCAGTCTTACGTACATAGGTGCAGGCTGGCCTGCCTTGGTGTGAGGCTAGCCGCAAAGCGGGTGGCGGGGTATAGTGGGATACAGAGATTTAGCGATACGGATAAGTTTTTTAGGAGATCCTGTTGTTTCTTAAAAGTCTGGACATTTTTGGATTCAAATCCTTTGCGGATAAGACGCATATAGAGTTTGCGGATGGGATAACCGCACTTTTGGGGCCGAACGGCTGCGGAAAGTCGAATGTGGTCGACGCTATAAAGTGGGTGCTGGGCGAGCAAAAGTCGGGCGCCCTGCGGGCAGAGAAGATGGAGGACGTGATATTCAACGGCACGGAAGCGCGGAAGGCGCTCAGCGTGGCGGAGGTCACGCTGACGCTTGCCAACGACGACGGCATCCTGCCGATAGACATGCCCGAGGTGCAGATAAAGCGCCGGCTGTACCGCTCAGGTGAGAGTGAGTATTCGATCAACTCGCAGGAGCGGCGGCTAAAGGAGATACGGGAGCTTTTCTGGGATACGGGTGTCGGCAAGGCGGCGTACTCCGTGATGGAGCAGGGGAAGATCGACCAGGCGCTGTCGTCCAAGCCGGAGGAACGGCGTTACCTGTTCGAGGAGGCGGCGGGCATCACTAGTTTCAAGGTAAAGACCCGCGATGCCGAGATGAAAATCGCGAAGTATGACGAAAACATCAGGCAGGTCGAGGCGCTGCTAAAAGAGGTCAAACGAAATTACGACACGTTGAAGGTCCAGGCGGAAAAGACAATACGCTTTCGCACGTTGCGGGACGAGATTTTTTCCCTTGAACGGGATATTCAACTTCTCCGCCTCAAACAGTTCCGCGACCTGCGCGATGAACGCTCCGAAAATGTCAAACTAAAGACGGCGGAGCGTGATACGTTACGCCGGGAACTGGAAGATATTAACAGATCGGTGCAGGATTTCCTTGACGAGGTAAACTCGCTGGAACAGGAATTTCTGGAGGGTCAGAAGACGCTTTTCGGGCTGGCCAAGGACAAGGAGGCGCTCGCAAACGAGGTAAAACTTGTCGCTGAACAGCAGCATGAGTGCAAGAATCAGATAAATCAGAATGAAGGTAAGGAACGTTCCTCTATATCGAGGATAGAGGAACTACGGGACGACGCGGACGAGCAGGATGGAATAGTCCGCGATCTGCGTAAAAAGATCGCCGGCATTGAAGAAAACATCGCTTCGTTTGAGGAGAACATCAAGATTTCGTCGTCGAGAATAGGCGAGAACGAGGAAACGATACGCTCTGACGAGGCGGCGATAAAGCGCTTTGAGGAAAAACGCGCCGTATCTGAACGGGAACTTGAGACGATCACGGACGACATCGTGGCCGCCCTTGACGCGGGGCTTAAAGAGGCTGGGTATTCGGCGGCGGAACGGAGGAAGACTCAGGCGGCGCTTGAAGATTCGTTGCGGCGGCTTGACGCGCTGCTCAAAGGGAAGGCGGCCCTGCTCGGTGATATGGCCGCCGCCGCCGGGCGCGGGACTTCCGACAGGGACGAGATAAGCCGAACGGCGGAGGGCCTTGCCGCCGCGCTCGGCAAGGCGGCTGAGGAGGCGGAGTTCGCTTCCACGCTCTTTGCCGCGTACTGCAAGAGCGCTCCCACATTCATTGATGAATTCCTCGCACCGGAGGGTATCATCACCAGGAAGCGGGCGCTGGATGGTGAGATTCGTTCCTGTAAGGATGGCGTTATTGCCAGGCGGGAACATATTTCAGCGTTGAGGCGGGACAACGAGGGGTTGGGCGAAAAGATGGCGGAGTACAGGCAGACCCTGCACGGCCTCCAGGTCAACAAGACGCAGATGCAGGCTCAGTCCGAGGCCGCCGACTCCCGTGCGCGCCTGATTCGCCGCCAGCTAACCGAGCAGGAAGCTCTGTTGAAAAGCATCCAGGATGAACTTTTCCTCACCCGCAAGCGGAGGGACGACCTTGAAGAACGCATCTCCCAGGCGGAAAGCGACATTGCGGATATAGAAAAGCGCGGTACGGCGCTCGGCGCGGACCTTGAAAAGCTGCAAAAGGACATAGAACGACGCAACAAGGATGTTTCCGGCAAGAGGGATACGGTCAACAAGCGGATGGAGGCGATCAACAGGCTGAACCAGCAGCTTGAGCGGCTTCAGGTCGAGCTTGCCACCTCGGAGCATGACATAGAAAACATCCAAGAGAACTTCCGCGAGACTCATTCCAGAGATTTGCTGGAATTTGAGGAGAGGATTTATACGATTACCGATTCGCCTGCCGATCTGCGGGAACGGTTGAACGCGGCCAGGGGCAGCTCTCGTGAACTTGGAAACATAAACTACGGTGCGCCTGAGGAGTTTGAGGAGACTAAGGAACGTTACGATTTCCTTGCGAATCAGACTGACGACTTGCAGAAGGCGCGGGCCGACCTTGAAAACATTGCGGCGGAAACCCGCGCCATCGCTTCGGAACGTTTCATGGCAAACTACAACAAGATAAAAACAAATTTCCACAATATGTTCCGGCGGATGTTCGGCGGAGGGCAGGCGCAACTCAGGCTGAGCGATCCGAACCACGTGCTTGAGTCCGGCATAGAAATCTTTGCCCAGCCGCCCGGCAAGAAGCTGGAAAACATCACGCTGCTTTCCGGTGGCGAAAAGTCGATGACGGCGGTGGCGCTGCTGTTTGCCACGTACATGGTAAAGCCTTCGCCGTTCTGCTTTTTGGACGAGATCGACGCAGCCCTTGACGAGGATAACGTGAGCCGCTTTGTGCAGTTGCTCCGTGAATTCGGCAGCAAGAGCCAGTTCGTCATCATCACGCATAACAAAAAGACCGTTACCGGAGCGGCGACGCTGCTCGGTATTACGATGGAAGAGAAGGGCGTAACCAAAACGATAGCGATACGCCTGCAAAATGCCGCCGGCAGCACAGGCGGTGACGACGGTGACTCCTCCCTTGTAAGCGCAGCCGCCGTAGAGGATGAGGATGTTCCGCCAGAAGAGGGCCGCGAACTCCCATTGGGTGTAGACGACCCAGAAGCGGTAAGCGAGGCGGACATGCATCCGCTTCGCGTTGAGCTGTAATCTTTAGCCTCCTATCCCGAGTAAGCCTAGCGTCTCATTGCCCTTGTGGGGCGGCTGATGTACAATACCGGTATGACAGGTATGTCGCTCAGCGCGGAAGATTTGATTCGCGCAAAAGATATTGTTAACAGGTACCGGCGGGCGATGGCCGCCCATATTGTCGGGCAGCAGGACATGATTGACGGCCTCCTCTCGGCGCTTGTTGCCGGTGGACATATCCTGCTTGAAGGCGCGCCGGGCCTGGCAAAGACGCTTGCCGTAAAATGTCTTGCCGCCGTAACGGGGCTTGAGTTTAAGCGGATTCAGTTTACACCCGATCTGCTACCCGCCGACCTGACGGGGACACTCGTGTGGGAACTGGACAGGGCTGCTTTTTCCGTGAGGAAAGGTCCGGTTTTTACAAACATTGTGCTTGCCGACGAGATAAACCGCGCCCCCGCAAAGGTGCAGTCCGCGCTGCTTGAGGCGATGGAGGAGTACCAGGTTACGATTGGCGAGCAGACCTGGCCGTTGCGTGAGCCTTTTTTTGTGCTTGCCACGCAGAATCCGATTGAACATGAGGGCACCTACCCGCTGCCTGAGGCTCAGCTTGACCGCTTTCTGCTAAAGCTGAAAGTAGATTATCCCGGAGTGGAGGATGAACTCAACATTGTCAGGATAAACGAGGCCGAAGGTGAGGGCGGGAAGACGGGACGGCGGGGTCAGGCGGTAAGTGGGATGGAGGTCGTGCTGGGCACGGACGTGATAGCGGCGCTTAGGGCTACCGCGGCGCGGGTTCATATTGATGAGCAGATTGAGCGTTACATAGTGTCGATAGTCGCCGCTACGCGCCCTGCGCGGGACAGGACGACCTCCCGCAGGCCTGGAGGCGGGGACAGAAAGCCGTTCTATACCGGAGCGGAGGCTTCGAACAGGACGCAGGCGGAGGGCATATACCGCTACATCTCATTCGGTGCGTCCCCGCGCGCATCGATCGCGTTACACCGTTGCGCCAAAATCAGGGCACTGTTTGGCGGTAATACGTTTGTCCGCCCGGAAGATGTGAAGGTGGCGGCGCCGTCCGTGCTCCGTCATCGCCTCTCCTTGTCCTACGAGGCGGAGGCGGACGGGCTTGATTCGGATGCCGTCATCGCCCGCATCCTTGCCTCCGTTCCGGCGCCCTGATCATGGAACGCTACGAGCTTTTACGGCGGATAAACACATTTCCGCTGGCTGCCGCCACCCTTGCGAACGATCTGTTGTCCGGCGATTTCCGTTCGGTCTTTCGTGGAAACGGCATAGAGTTCGAGGAGGTCAGGCGTTACGAACAGGGGGACGACATCCGCTTTATCGACCGCAATGTCAGCGCCCGCTTTGGTACGCCGTACGTGAAACTGTACCGTGAGGAGCGTGAACTGACGGTCTTCGTTCTACTTGACTGTTCCGCTTCAATGTTTTCCAGCGGGAAAAGTAATGTAAGCAGGTTTGAGCAGGCTCTGCTTGCCACGGCGCTTGTCGGGTTTTCGGCGGAACGGGCCGGGCAGCGTTTTGGCGCTCTCTTTTTTGACAACGAGATGCGGCGCCTGTTTAAGCCCGGCAAGGGCCGCCACCACCTGATGGTCGTGATAAGCCGGGCGCTGGAAGCAAGGCCGCGCGCACACGGCAGCGTCCTTTCCGCCGCGATACGGGCAGCCGGTACCCTGTTGAAGCGGCGCAGCCTGGTTGTCCTTGTGTCCGATTTTCGCTGTTCCGGCTGGGATGATGAACTCCGCGCGATTGCCGGTAAGCACGATTTCATAGCCGTTAGAATCACCGATCCGTTCGATCACGATTTTCCGAATCTGGGCCTCCTAACGGTTGAAGACCCGGAGAGCGGTAAAACGGTACAGGCGCCGGGAGGTTTTTCGTCTTTCCGCGCCGCCTGGCGTGAATGGAATGACAGGCAGACGGCCTCATGGGCCGCCTCCTGCCGCAGGCTGGGGATCGCGAGGCTGGGGCTTTCAACGGAGGACGACGCGCCATCCGTACTGAAAAGCTTTTTCCAGGGCAGACGCCGTCCCTTAAACCAGAATTAGCCGTGGGACTTAATTTAAAAAAAACTTGCTTTACGAAAAGAATCGTGTTTTAATTAAGAAAGAGAGGGGTTTATGGATACGGAAAGCGGTTTTATAATTGTACGCTGTCTGGAATGTACGCATAAGGGATGCGCCGTTGTCTGCGAAAACACCGCGCTTGCCTTCATGCATGGGGATTTGCTGGTTGATACGCAAAAATGCCCGAAATGTTATGCCGGCGGCCTTAAACAGGGCCTTCCGGACTGCATTGCAGACTGCCGGTATGCCGTTCAAAAAGCCATAATCACCGAAATGACGATCGAAGATAAACGAACGCAAGCGGTAAATGCCCTGTCATTGCTGTAAACAGGGCCGGCGTAAAACCGGCTCAATTTAATATTTATTTATAAGGAGTAGTTATGAGTGTAAAGCAATCGTTTTTTGTGCTGGCCGATACTGAAAAATGTACAGGCTGCCGCGCCTGTGAGCTTGCCTGCTTTGCCGGACATCAAAAGAAAAAACCGGCGACCGTAGGTAACATCACATCTACGGTGATTCCGCGCCTGTACCTTACGCGCGGAGATACCCTCTGTATGCCTGTTCAGTGTCATCACTGTGAGGATGCGCCCTGTCTGCGTTCCTGCCTGACGGGCGCGATCAAAAGGCAGGACGGTGTTGTCGTCCTTGACCCG
>JAITIR010000127.1 GCA_031279285.1 Spirochaetaceae bacterium
TTCATCGAGTTCACGCTTTTGGGGTCTTCCGCGGAGGAGGGCCCCGTTCTCCCAAAGAAATAGCCCAGCGCGATAACGCCGCCCGACACCGCCCCGCACAGGCACAGGGACCCCCCAACTCCCGCCGGAAAGCCCGACGCCGCGGCGACGAGGGTTGCCGGCATCTCAGGCGCGATATTAGCCCGTATTGACGCGACCACCGCCTCGGAGCAGTAAAACCCGCCCTCTCGGAACATTCTTTCCGCGTCTTCCCGCGTCTTTTTCAAACTAAATGACTTTTCCATAGTTTTTCTCCAAGCTAAAAAAGCGAGTCCGGAACGCCCGGAACGGCGACAAAGACATCTTGTACCAGTTTGTCAACATCGACATCAGGTTTGAGAATACCTATGGCTTGCATGGCTTTCGCGTTGCTTTCCAGCGCGGGCAGCGCCGCGCTCACCGAGGCGCGGTAGTTAAAGGTTTTAAAAATCCTGGCGTTCACCAGAGGGTCGCCGGCAATACGCTTGGCGCTGCTAAGAATCTGCGCGGCATCATCGGGATTTTGCTGTATAAACATGGAAGCCCTTTGAACCGCGCGTAAAAATTTTGCCGTAGCTTCGGGATGTTCCTTAATCGTTGCGGAGCGTACGGGAATCACGCAGCAGAATTCATCTTTGTAGTCCGGGTCAGTACCGTTGTCAATGATAGCACGAAAACCCCTTGTATCCTGGGCTATTTGAGCCGCCGGATCGGTAAGCCCTATTGCGTCAACGCCGCCCCGCTCAAGGAGCAGCGGCAATTCGGCGGCGCTCTGATAGATGAATTCGACATCGGCGTTCTCACCGTCAACTTTGAATCCCTTGCCCGCCAGATAGCGCCTTGCAAAAAGTCCGGGGTTTGCGCCCGGACTTGCCACGCCTATGGACTTTCCTTTAAGGTCAGCGGCTGTCTGTATAGGCGAGTCCTCCGGAACCAAAATTTTTATGCAGCCGGTATGCATGGCAAGGGGAATCTGTATAGGGAGTCCGTTGACAAGCGGCTGTATCAGCCCTATCATCAAGGTGCTTGAACCATCAATACTGCCGCTGGTAAGAAGATTCATCACTTCGCCGTCGTTAAACTGGATTATCTCCCATTTTAGCCCCTCATCATCATAGCAGCCATTCTCGGCCGCTATTTGTAACGGCGCATGACATAGATTGTTTGATGCATAGCCTATCTTGAACACATAGTCATCCTCGGTCTGCGCCGCCTCCTTCTTTTTGCACGCGGATGCCGCGAACAAAACCGCCATAAGCGCCATAACAATTACAATTTTTTTCATACATTCCTCCAAAAAATAATCTCTTACCGCTTACCTGCAAAATGCAGGATGCGTAAAATTTCCGCCCGCAGTTCCAGAAAATCGCCGTCGTCCCGGCGGCGGGGGTATTCTTTTTCCACTTTGATGACACGCTCGATCTTCGCGGGGCGTGCCGACATCACGATGATGCGGGTCGCCATGTAGATCGCCTCGTCAACGTCGTGCGTTACCATCACTGTAGTCATTTTGTGGGTTTGCCAAATTGAAAGTATCTCATCCTGCATATTCATGCGGGTAAAGGCATCGAGCGCCCCCAGCGGTTCATCGAGGAGCAGCACCTTGGGACGGTTTACGAGAACCCGCGCCAAAGCCGCCCGCTGCGCCATGCCGCCTGAAAGGTGGTGGGGATAAGATTTTTCGAAGCCTTCCAGCCCGACCAGTTTGAAAAACTCAGGGATACGGCGCTTTTCGGTTTTGTACACGCCCCGCGCCCGCAGTCCGTACGCGATATTTTCGTAAACGGTCATCCATGGGAAAAGCGTAGGATCCTGAAAGACAAGCCCGCGCTCATAGCCCGGTTTTGTTATCTCTATGCCGTCAAGGGTTAGGCTTCCCGAATCCTGACGTATAAGTCCGGCTATCAGCCTAAGGAGGGTTGACTTCCCGCAGCCCGAAGGCCCGATAAGAGAGATAAACTCTTCGCTCTCGAAGGTGATATCCACATCGTCCAGCGCCACGATGTCCGTTCCTCCATTCCGGGGGAAGGTCTTGCGTAGTTTTTTTAGTTCTATCAACCCATTCATCTATACGCCTCCATGAACCGCGCCGCGATTCGTTTGCCTCCGTTCACCATCTTATCGTCCCCTTCTGCCAGTCCAGCGCCTTGTTGCGAATTTTGAACTGTAGACCTATCAAAAACGAGAAGGTGAGCGCGATGATGATGAGTCCGGCGTAGACGTTGGCATAGGCAAGGACTTCCCGCTGCCAGTTGATGTACCAGCCTATGCCGAACTTGCAGCCTATCATCTCGGCGGCCATCAGCGTAAGGAAACAGGCCGAGGTGCCGTTGAATAGTCCGGTAAAGATGTTGGGAGCCGCCGCCGGAAGGGCCACTGTCAAAATCATCCGCAAATCGCTTGCGCCTAGGGTGCTGGAAACCTCAAAGTAGCTCTTGCGGACGTTCATGATCCCTGAACTGGTAAGCACAGTAGTGGGAAACCAGACCCCCAGCGCAATCAGGAATATGCTGGCGCTCGTCGGCTTAAAGAAGATGACGAGCGCGACAGGTATCCATGCGGTTGACGGAATCGGTCCCACGATACGGATAAACGGCATGATCCAGTAGTTAAGCCGCCGGCTCCACCCTATAAGCGTCCCGGTGAAAACGCCCGCCAGCGCGCCCAGAACGAAGCCTGAGAGTAGGAGGCGCAGCGAATAGACGAGGCAGCGCAACAGGAAAAAGCCGTCTTCCACGAAAACGCCGAGTATACGCTCAGGCGCCGGGAAGTAAATAACCGGAATAAGAGCAAATTTGAGTGTTATAAGGTTGTAAACGCCCAGCGCAACAAAGCCGGAGGCGTGAAAGACCGCCTTGAAACCCAGTTTTTCCCGTATACGCAGGATAAAGACGCTGGCGACGGCGGCTATACCGTAGACAATCAGCAGAAATGTTAAAAAATTAGTAAAGTAAGGCAACAGTTTAAGGCGGTAATTTTCATGTTCGGGTAAAATCAGGTGCAGGGCCAAGACGAGGCCGAGGGCTGCAGGCGGCAGGATTACACGCCAGTCAAAGGAAATAGAGAAATAGGCATCATCTCTATTATGTTGTGTTTCGATACCGGAACCTCCGGTCTTGGACAGGGCCGCCACAGTCAGTACCCGCCCACCCGGTATAGTTTATCCATAAAAAAGTTATTCATAACTATAATTATTATCCCTTTTAAAATCCTATGGCAAATTGTATAGTAAAACAATTTGCCTGTCAAGCGCGGTGTGAATAACTGAATAACAAGTGATAACATCACCTCTAAGAATAACGAGGGAAAATGCCCCCACCCCACCTCAGTCTTACTAGGAGGCATGAAGTACATGATAAGCACGGACGAATGAGCCTCCGCAGGGCAAGCCCTGCGGTATCTTTAAGCGTTGTATTGATTTGAACGGAGGCTCGTTCTGTAAGGAAATTTATAATACGGTCTGGTTTAATACCAAACCTTTGG
>JAITIR010000055.1 GCA_031279285.1 Spirochaetaceae bacterium
GGTAAATATAAGTTGAATCATACTCTCCGTCCCCATCGCGGTCGTAATTTCCGTCCACATTCGTAACAAAATGATGTTCACTAAAGAAATCAAGGCCGGTTCTGCCGTTTATGCCGTAACCGGCGCGGTGATTCTCGTTCACCAGATCGACAAAATTCATCGCCAGGTTGTCCAGCGTCTGAATTTCCCTTTCAACCGTGTCGTCGCGAAGCTCAAGCAGCGCTGAAAGGCTACCCCGGCCCCGTGAAGGTTCAAAAATATCGCCCGTGTCGGCCCAGCTTATCCGCCCATAGCCCTCCGTATCGACGCCGCGCGTAATCTCAAACTGCCGCCCTATGCCGCCCTGTACAAGCACGAGGCCGCCGGTATGCACCATAAATTCGTCGCTGTCCCTCCTGTCCACCGTTATCTCGATGATGGACGACAGCTTGTCCACCAGCAGGTCGCGGCGGTCAAACAGGTCGTTGGGACGGTCGCCCTGCGCGATGATCTTCTGGATATCTTTGTTGAGGCCTGAAATCTGGCGCGAAAGTTCGTTTACCCGCTCGACGGTGAGCATGATGTCCTCGTCCGCCATGTCCTGTAGGACCTTGAGGCCCTGAAAGCGGTCGTGGATGCCGTCAACAAGGGTTTTGGCCCGTTCAAGCAGCGCGGTGCGGGGCGCGGAATCGGCCGGATGGCGGGAAAGCTCCTGCCAGCCTTCCCAAAAGGCGTCCATCTTTGCGCGGAGGGAGTTGTCGCCCAATTCAAGGTACATCTGATCGAGCTGCCGTATGTAAGGATCGCGTGTTTTCCAGTACCCCTCGCCGCCTGCCTGCGCGACAATCCGCCTGTCCAAGAGTTCGTCACGTATCCGCTCTATGCGGCTTACCACTGTCCCCTGTCCAAGCTGGCCGGGGCGTTCCTCCCGGTTAAGGCCGGGCAGAAAGATCGGTTCCATCTCGGCAAATTCAACGCGCTGCCGCGAGTAGCCTTCCGTCGAGGCGTTGGAAAGGTTGTGCCCGGTCGTTTGCAGCGCCTGCTCATGTACGCCGAGTGAGCGCTTCCCCAATTCGAGTCCGCTAAAAGTCGATGTCATAAGTTCCTCCGCCGCTAAAAGCGTCTGTCCAGCACTATGCCGCCAAATCCGGTGTTCTGTTCCATGCCCGATCTGCCGTAAATCTTACCCCGTTTTTCCGGGAAGGCCGCCTCGATCAGGCCGGAAACAATGGCGCGCGCCTCGCCGAGGTAGGAAGCGAGCGCCGTTGCCGAAAAGCGCGTACGGGCTGCCTCCAGCTTCACCTGCCGGTAAAGGCCGCACAGAATCTGCCGCTCGTTGTCAGGGAAACGCCCCGCAAACTCGTAGAAGCCTCCCCCGTTCACGCCCGGCATCAGCGCAAGGCGTTCCCTCTCAAGCTCCTCCACACGCGCCCGAATCTGATTTACCGCCTCAATGGAAGCGTCAAAATCCACCCAATCCCTGCGCTTTACAGCCTCGGCGACAAGGGTCTGTACCTTACCTGCCTCGGCAAGCGCCAGAAGCTCGGCGTTCAATACCGCCTCGCACCTTGCAAATTCAACAGCCATTTTTCTTAACCTCATTTAATTATCGGATTTTTTCCCACACACCCTTAACCAACCGTGTTTGCATGCACAGGGCAGGCCAGCCACACCAAAATATGTGATATTTTAATTGCGGTTTGACATATACATCCTTTTGTAAGACTTCGTGCCGGATCGAAATCACGGCTTTGCCGCCCTTCTTTGATTTCTTCATGGATAAGTATTTTTGAAACCCCTGTTTGTAACGCCTGTCACCGCGATCCTCTTTCGCCAGTTCGAGCAGGGACGCAGCGTACCCATAAAGCGCGTTCTTTCATCCGCTTTGGTCAGATTGTAATAGATATGGACATATTCAAATGGCTTACTTGAAAGGAATTTTCGGAGCAGGGGGGATTCGAACCCCCGGAACCTTGCGGCTCAGCGGATTTCAAGACCGTCTCCTTCAACCACTCGGACACCGCTCCATTATGGTTAAAGTATAGCGCAGGCAGACCGCAAGGTCAATTGTAGCGGCAGGTCAGTCGTTCCAATGACCAAACTTGCGTATCTTTTGGTTGCGGTAACGGACAAGGACGGCGGGGGAACAAGCGCACAGATGGTCAAGTTCGCGTTTCAGCACGTCCCTTATCCGCGCTGCGCTGAACGCCGGGTCGTTCTGCGCACCGCCGGAAGCCTCCGCTATCACGCCGTTTATGATGCCGAATTGGAGCAAGTCCAGGCTCGTCATGCGGAGCATGGCGGCAGCTTCCTTTGCCTTTGTCGAATCGTGCAACAGTATGGATGCGAAACCTTCCGGACTGATGACCGAATAGATTGCGTTCTCCAGCATATAAATTTTATCGCCGATGCCGATGCCGAGCGCCCCGCCCGATCCGCCTTCGCCTATGATTATGCAGATTACCGGTGTCCGAAGCTGGCTAAAATCACGCAGATTGCGAGCTATCGCTTCACCGATGCCGCGTTCTTCCGCGCCGATGCCGGGGAAAGCGCCCGCCGTATCCACAAACGTGATCACGGGCCGGCGAAACTTTTCGGCCTGCTTCGCAAGGCGCAACGCCTTGCGGTAACCCTCCGGGTTGCCCATGCCGTGGTTGCGAAACATATTTTCCTTGAGCGTCCGGCCCTTCTGATTCGCTATGATCGTGACAGGACGACCCTCAAAAAAGGCAAGCCCGCCTATTATAGCGGGATCGTCGCCATAGGTTCTGTCGCCGTGCAGCTCTATGAAGCCGTCGAAGATGCGCTCTATGTAGTCCAGCGCGTTTGGGCGGTCGGGGTGGCGGGCAAGCTCCACACGCCGCCAGACGGTTTCGTTCTCCGAGTCCTCCCTTACCTTTGTTTCCAGGACTTCTATTTCCCGGCCTATGTCAATGCCGCTTTCTTTGGCGATCTGTTTTAATTCATCAAGTTTTTGGCGTATAATTTCCGTGTTCATTATGATTTATCCTTCCGCTTACAGTCATGAAGGTCCAGCAGCGTCGACAGGATGCTACGCTGTTCTTTTCGTGCCGCGATAAGATCGACAAAACCCTTGTCCCGCTGGAATTCCGCGCGCTGAAAGCCCTCCGGCAGTTTTGCGTGTATCGTGCCCTCTATTACACGCGGGCCGGCAAAACCTATCAACGCGCCCGGTTCCGCTATGATCAGGTCGGCCAGCATCGCAAAGGACGCGGTAACGCCGCCCGTCGTCGGGTCGCACAGCACGGTAAAAAACGGTACGCCCGCCCTATCCATCTCCGCCGCCGCGCTCGCCGTCTTTGCCATCTGCATCAGAGAGAAGATACCTTCCTGCATCCGTGCGCCCCCTGACGTTGTGTACACAATCAGCGGCAACCCCTCCTTTACGCTTTTCAGCATCGCCTGGCATACCTTTTCGCCCACCACGGAACCCATCGATCCGCCCATAAAACTGAACGACATCAGCGCCAGCACCACGGGTTTTCCCTCTATCCCGCAGAGGCCGGTGATGACGGCATCCTTCATCTGCGTTTTTCCCACCGCCCCGGACAGCTTTTCCTCATAAGCATAAAACTTGATCGGGTTGCGCGAACTCAAATTGCCTGAAAATTCGACAAAAGAACCTGGATCGCATAGGTATTCTATTCGCTCCGCCGGTTCTATCCTGTAATGGTAGCCACAAGCCGGGCAGGTTTTCAGCGTAGAGGCAAGCTCCGATGAGTCATTTTGCCTGGCGCATACCGGACAGGCTTCGGCTGTAGTTTCGTTATCCATGTTAGTCATTTTACCTATAATAATACACATTCTCCCCCGCAAGATACGGTGTAGTTGTCCTGGTTATTCACAGTGTGGTCTAATACCCCACCCTTGAGGCGGGGAGCTTCATTCGCCAGGCAGCGAAAGCTTTCTTAATGAAATTGCTAATTGTTAATGGGAGCAGCCGTCCACTGCCTGAGTTTTACAGTTTGCGCGCTACTTCCACTATTTCGAAGACTTCGAATTCATCGCCGATCTTAATATCATCATAGCTATCTACGCTCATGCCGCACTCGAAACCGGCAGTAACTTCCTTTACATCGTCCTTAAAGCGGCGGAGGGAGGATATCTTGCCCGTATGGATCACTGTGTCGTTTCGTATCACGTTAACGGACGCGCTACGTTTGACGGCGCCGCTACGCACGTAGCAGCCGGCGATTACGCCCGCTTTGGAAATTTTGAACACTTCGCGCACTTCCACATCGGCGATCACCTCTTCTTTTGTATCAGGTTTTAACATACCCTCCATCGCTTTCTGCATATCTTCGACGACGCGGTAAATTACGTTGTAACGGCGTATGTCAACCTTTTCCTGTTCGGCAAGCGACTTGGCCTTGGGTGTAGGGCGCACGTTAAAGGCTATCAGTATAGCGTTGGACGCGGAGGCCAGATCGACATCGCCCTCGTTGATAGCGCCGGGCAGAGCCTGTATCACGGCAAGCCGCACCTCTTTTGTGGACAGTTCTTCCAGGCTTGCCCGCAGCGCTTCTACAGAACCCTGCACGTCGCCCTTGATTATCACCTTGAGTTCCTGAATCTCGCCGTCGTTTATCGTGTCGTACAGGTTATCCAGCGTGATCTTGCGTATATTTTTCGCGTCTTCAAAGCGTTTAAGCTCCTGCCGTTTTGCCGAGAAACTGCGGGCAATTTTTTCGTCCTCCACCACCTGAAGCGGGTCGCCTGCGTTGGGTATGCCCTCGAATCCCAGTACTTCGACAGGCATGGATGGCGAAGCCTTGTCTACACGGATGCCCTTGTCGTTAAAAATCGCCCTGACCTTGCCCGGCCAGATGCCTGCGACAAACGAATCGCCTATTTCCAGCACGCCTTTTTCGACGAGCATAGTGGCGACGATGCCCCGTCCGTGATCAATCCGCGATTCAAGGATTTTACCTTCCGCGCTACGGTTATAATTTACGCGGAGGTCGAGGATTTCGGCCTGTAACAGGATCGTTTCGACAAGGTTGTCGATACCTTCCTTTTTCAGCGCGGAAAGTTCGACAAACATCGTCTGCCCGCCCCATTCCTCAGGCTGCAAGCCTAGATCCGAAAGCTGGCTTCGTACCTTGTCCGGATTTGCGTCCGGCTTATCGATCTTGTTTATCGCGACGATTATAGGAACATCCGCCTCTTTCGCATGGTTTATGGCCTCAATGGTCTGGGGCATAACGCCGTCATCCGCCGCCACGACAAGGACAACGATGTCCGTAACCTGGGCTCCGCGGCTACGCATACGGGTAAACGCCTCGTGGCCCGGCGTATCGAGGAAGGTGATGCTGCCGTTTGGCGTTTCCACCATATAAGCGCCGATGTGCTGGGTTATGCCGCCGAATTCACCGGAAACGACATCGGCGCTGCGGATCGCGTCCAGAAGTTTTGTCTTGCCGTGGTCAACGTGGCCCATCACGGTAACTACGGGCGGGCGCGGCGTCATCGAGTCGGCATCGTCCGCAGCAGTTTCTATCAGGGTTTCGTCGTAAAGGCTTACGATGTTCACATCAGCGCCGAATTCCGCGGCGAGTATAGCCGCCGTTTCCGAATCGATCTGCTGGTTTATTGATACCATCTGACCCATGCTCATAAGTTTAGCAATAAGGTCGGATGCTTTAAGGTTCATCTTGCGGGCAAGTTCCGAAACAGATACCACTTCCATTATGTCGATCAATTTTGGCACCGGGTTTGCGATCTGTGAGGAACGTTTTTTGCCCTGCTGGAGCTTTTCCTCCATCTCGGCTTCTTTGTCGCGGCGCTGATAAACCGGCTTTTTTGCCTTGAAGGTACGTTTTATCGCGCCTTTGTTGTCCACCGGAGGGGGAGTCGGCGTGGTTCGTCCCGGCCCAAAACGGCTGCCGTAACCGGTCTGACCAAAACCACCAGGTCTGTAAGCTCCGCCGCCCTGTCCAGCGTAAGGCGGCCGTGTCCCGCCCTGTCCGGCGTAAGGCGGCCGTGTCCCGCCCTGTCCAGCGTAAGGCGGCCGTGTTCCGCCCTGTCCAGCGTAAGGCGGCCGTGTTCCGCCCTGTCCGGCGTAAGGCGGCCGTGTTCCGCCCTGTCCAGCGTAAGGCGGCCGCGTTCCGCCCTGGAAACGCCCGCCTCCGTAACTGCTACCTTGCTGACCGCCGCCGGCAGCCCCTCCGAAGCCCTGTCTGCCGCCCTGTTCTGCCCTACCGCCGGAATAGGCGCCCCTGGGACCGGTGTAAGGGCCACCCTGCCCTACTTGACCGCCTCCGCGCCGCGCATTGCCGCGCCCAACGTAGGACGGCGGTTTATCGCTGCCGCCGCCATGAACCGGGCCGCTCCGCGGCACTTTGGGGCCGATAAATTTACCACCTACCCGTCCTGCCTGAACAGCGGGCCTGGCAGTTTCCTTAAAAACGCTCACCTGCTTTACCGCTGTGGCGGAAGGAGGCGCGGGCTTATCATTTTCAAGCGCCGGCAAGGGTTCCGTTACGGATGTAGCTTGTACCACCTCCAGTTCCTGCGCGGGAGACGGCGTTTCCGCAGTGACTTCCGCCTGTGTTACGGTCGCTGTTTTTGCGCTTGTATATTCATCCGCCTCCGTACTTTTAAGTTGTACATTCTTGGGTTTAGCGGCGCGTGGAATAACCTTTACCTTACGCGCCGTTTTTTCAGTGCCGGCAGACGGAGCCGTGGATGAGGTATCTACAGACGGCTTTTTCTTCACCCTGACGATTCTTTTTCGTTCCGTTTCCCTCGGTTTTGCCTCACCTTCCATAGCGCCGCCGTTCCTGGAACCGGGTAAATCTTTGGAATGTTTAATCAGTTCATGTGTGAGTTCTTGGGGGTTTTCAGTATCAGCCGCCATTTTTCTCCCTAAAATTATTCTTCGTACTCAAAACTCAGTCCTATACCACATGCAGGGCAACTGGTCATATCGGTAGTTACCTTTGCGCCACATTCCGGGCAAACCAAGTCTTCATCAATTTCTTCATCAAAGGCCGGCGGTGGAGCCGCTCCAGCTCTCTGCCAACCATCGCTTCCAACAGCTTCCATTGCCGCTCCGGCGGAAGTATCCCATGCAGGAACATCCCTGTATGAAGCGGACGCCTCGTCATCCGATTCGTCAATTTTAACCTCGACCAGTTCATCAATCAGGTTACGGAGCGCATCAACCTGTTCCTTTTCCAGCCCTTCGATCGCAAGCAGTTTTTCGTCATCCGCATCAATAAAATCTTCAATGTATTCAATATTATTCTGTGCAAGCAGGACGGCGACCGCTTCATTAACACCGGGAAGCTCGGATATCGTTGATATTTCATCCTCATACTCGGTATCGCCAAACAGACGTGAGGCGGCGGCCCGCGGTTCGGAAGTAATATCCATCTCATCAAACTGCGACTGGGTTTTAACGTCGATTTCCCAGTCCACAAGCCGGTTTGCAAGCCTTACATTTAGACCCTGTTTGCCAATCGCAAGCGAAAGCTGACTCTCGCTCACTATAGCAAGCGCCTTGTGTTTTCCCTCATCCAGAATGACAATCTCGCGCACTTCCGCCGGGGACAGTGCGTTTTTTATAAAACGCTGAGGGTCGGGATCGTACTTCAGCACATCTATCTTCTCACCCTCAAGCTCACGGATGATAGCTTGAATCCGCACACCCTTAAGCCCGACGCAGGCCCCGACCGGATCGACATCGTCCTTGGAAGAAAAAACAGCCAGCTTGGTACGGTAACCCGGCTCGCGGACTATTTTTTGAATCTCGATCGTTTTGTCGTAAACCTCCGGCACCTCAAGTTCAAATATTGCCCGCACAAAATCGGTATGAGTACGGGAAAGCACGACGGAAAGGCCGGTTTCGGTCTTTTCGACCTTGTAAATCAACGCCTTGATACGGTCATTCACATGGTAGATCTCGCGCGGCGACTGGAATTTTTTCGGCAGAACGCCCTCAATCTTGCCCAAATCTACATAGATCGTACCGTTCCGTTCCCGCTGATAGTAACCGATGATAATTTCGCCCTCTTTATCCTTGTACTCGGCGTAAAGGCTGTCCTTGCGTATGTCGCGTATCGACTTGGTGGCTGTTTGCTTTGCGCTGGCAATCGCCAGCCTGCCGAAATCCTTGGGGTCAAGTTCGATAAGAATCTCATCCCCCTCCTCCGCTGCCGGAGTTATGGTCCGCGCATCCTCCAACTCTATTTCGACAACCGGATTGTACACGCCGTCAACAATCTGTTTGCGGGCAAATATGGAAACACAATGTTTGTCGTCATCAAAACGAATCTCGGCATTCTCATCGCTGCCGAACTTCTTTCTGTACGCTGAAAGCAGCGTATCCTCAACGATTTTAACCGCCAAATCTTCAGAAATATTCCGATCCTGCGCCAACTGAAGGATCGCTTCCTTTACATCAGTTGCCATCAGACTGCCGCCTCTTTTTTCACCCGCGCATTTTGCGGAGTCTGTGCAATCGAAGCCAGATAAGAAAGTTTTGCTTTGGCTATAATATCGTAAGATAGACTAATCATTTCCTTCTTCCCCTTAATAACAATATGAGTATCGTCGGCGCCGATCAGAATACCGCTTGTCCAATCGGAAATATCCGTCCGGTAACAACTGACCGGCCTCCCTATGTAGTGAACAAATTCGGCGCCGTCCTTTATCCTGCGTTCAATCCCCGGCGACGAAACCTCAATGTAAATATCCTGCCCGGGGAAGGCAAGCTCCAGACGCGGCAGGATCGCGCGATGCACAAGGGCGCAGTCGTCAATACTGACGACAGGAGGGTCACAATAGCCTGCGTCATCGTTCCCGTTCTTCTCAGCCCCGCTTCCGATTGCCATCAGCCCGACTGCCGGTTCCCTGGGTACCCGTGCGTTGCCTTTGTAGATTACAGCCCTGACCTGTACAACACCTTTCTGTCGTGAAACGGAAAGCTCCACGAGTCTCATCGCAAGGCCGTTTACAACGACTTCTACCGAATCGAATACTTTATCGGCAACCCTGAGCGTATAACGCATCCTGTCAAACCGCTCCCCAAAAAAAAGAGGCTTTTTACAGCCCCACCTTAAATCCTAATCAACTGTCGTAACTATCATAGCAACGTAAAAAAAAAGAGTCAAGAAACCGCAAACAGGTTGTCAAGCCGGAAAACGAAGCGCCCCGCTACAAAACAGCTTAACGCTGTTTTGTGGCGGGGCGTTAGGCGGGGCGCTCATTCATGCGCGGCCCCGCGCTGTCATCAGGCGCCGCCGGTAATAGTTATCGCCTTGTGGTTGTCGCCATACTTGGAGGAAGTGTTAGCTTTAGCGTTGATCGACACGGGGACGCTCCATGCGCTTGTATACTTGACCACATCCTCGGCGGCAGGCAGCTTGATAGTTAACGTGGTATAGTTGGCGTTCGAGTTGGAGGTATAATAAAACACGGAGTTCCCCAGGGTGGGTGGGGCCGAGGACAGCTTGAGCGTTATCAGATTGACGCAGCTATAGAATACGGAACTGCCGATGCTTGTCGCTTTGGGGAAGTCCGCCGATTCCAGCTTGTAGCAGTTATAGAATGCGTAATTGCCGATGCTTGTCGCCAGGGGGAAACTCACAGATACCATGGTGATGCAGTTATAGAATGCTTCACTGCCGATGCTTGCCGCCGAGGGGAGACTCACAGATTCCAGTTTGGTGCATCCATAGAATGCGTAATTGCCGATGCTTGTTACAGTGGTGGAAGTCACTGATGTCAGGGCGGAGGCATAAAAGGCGCCATTGCCGATACTTTCTATTGGGGAGTTAAGTTCTACAGTTCCTGTAGCTGTGGTGTACGAGACCAGCTTTTTGCCGTCGTAGCTTAACAGCATCCCATTTTCCACCTTTAAATAGGTGTTACCGGGGTCAACGGGTAAGCTGGTTAAGGATGTACAACCGGCAAACGGGTTATCTCCAATCGAGGTTAATGTCGCAGGCAGGCTCACGGATGTCAGCCTGGCGCAGCCACGAAAAGCGTAAGAGCTGATGGTTGTCACCACAGGCATGTTCACAGATGTAAGTTTGGTGCAGCCATAGAATGCGTACACGCCGATTGTTTCTGCCTGGGGAAGAGTCACAGTTTTCAGGTAGGTGCAGTCATAGAATGCGTGCGTGCCGATTGTTTTTGCCTTAAGGAGGCTTAACGATGTCAGACCCTTACATTGATAGAATGCGTAATTGCCGATGCTTGTCACCGAGGTAATACTGACCGACGACATACCGGTACAGCCATAGAATGCGTAACTGCCGATGCTTGTCACCAAGGGGAGAGCCGCGGATCCTATACGCCCACAGTTATAGAATGCGAAACTGCCGATGCTTGTCGCCGAGGGGAAATTTATTGATGCCAGGGTGTATAAACCGTAGAATGCGTAACTGCCGATGTTTGTTACATTTTTGCCTTCTATGCTATCGATTGAGGTAAAGTTTTGGAAGGAAGGTGTACCATTTACCCCTTTGACACTTGTTGCCGCGTCCGGCAGGACGAGAGACACGATATACTCCTTGCCGTTGCTGATCGAGCTAACGGGGTCAAACTCAGTGCCGCTCATCAAGCAGTCCGAGAGGTCAAGACTCACGTATTTTTCGGCCTGAGCTATTGCGGCAAGCAGGTTTGTCCAGTTGTCAGCCCCGGCGCCGGACAGGTTGATATACAGCGGCAGGACGATCGGACGGAGATTAGACCAGCCGTCGCTAGTATTTCCAAGGTAATCCCTGACAGCCTGGACGCTGTTGAAGGTGTCGGAGGGAATCACCGTTACTACCGCCGTCCCGTAACTGCCGTCCCCGGTCCTTGCCCTCACCGTCAAACGCTGCGCCGTCTCATCATCAGCCGCGGTCAAAGTGCCGTTGTTCACCCCTGTTCCTGAGTTGGCAGCGCCAAACACGGTCCATGTAAGGCCGGTTGGTATCTCGTTATTCTGGTCCCTGTATGCCTTGAATACCATTGTCCGCCCTTTCCTTACGACATCCCTCTGGGGCAATAGATATATACCGCCGCTCACCGGCGCCGGATCTTCCTCGTTCCCAAGCACTGTTACTA
>JAITIR010000049.1 GCA_031279285.1 Spirochaetaceae bacterium
GTACTGTTGGTTTTGGCGCAAAGACACGCAAAATGAGGCGGAGGACACTCATGAAAGAAATGAAACTTGACCGCAAGACCCGTTATACCCGGAAAGTCCTGGCGGACAGCCTGATCGAATTGATGAAGGACAGGCCTTTTACAAAGATAACGACCAAAGATTTATGTGAAAAAGCCGATGTAAACCGGACAACTTTTTACGCCCATTACCGTGACAATTACGATCTGCTGCTGCAA
This sequence comes from Spirochaetaceae bacterium, assembly GCA_031279285.1. Lineage (GTDB taxonomy): Bacteria > Spirochaetota > Spirochaetia > Treponematales > Breznakiellaceae > JAIRMY01. The sequence goes on from JAITIR010000049.1 coordinate 237, forward strand.
ATAGAGGAGGAAACCCTTGCCTATTTTGAGGATATGCTAAATAAATACGACTCAAAGCGCAGCAGGCGCGAGATTCAGGAAATGGTGGAAGAAATGTTAAACTTTATAGCTAACAACAGTAATTCACTGCATATTTTACTGAGCGAAAACGGCGATATTGATTTTCAGAAAAAAGTATTCCGCCGCTTTATGCAGAAAGGGCTTGTAACAAAGTATTTTTCCAAAAAGACGATACCGGAAGAAATGCACGAATACTGGTACGCGTTTATTGTAAACGGTGCGATTGGTCTGATTCAGCATTGGCTAAAAAACAACATGTCCATACCGATCTCGGAGTTGGCAAAAATCCTGACAGGGCTGAGCCCTTGAGTTTGCACCCAAACTCCACGAAATTCCGAGCATCATAAAGTGAAAGAACAGGTATCCGTGTTTCTTCTCCCTCTGCCGGCCAGCCCTGTGGCGCAAATGACCTGAAAAATTACTCCGCTGCCTGTATATGCTTGGCACGGGCCGGTCTCCTTTCGGCTGACGTGCGTTTAATCTTTTTGGTTGTTGTCATTTCCATGGGCTCGTCCAGGATTGTCGTTTTCTCGATCTTCTGGTACGGGAGCAGACGTTTGTTCACTTCGGAAATGATTGCGACCATACGCGCCTTTATCTGTTCTTTAACTGTCGCGCCGGTACTTTTGAAAAACTCGAGGTTTGGGAACACGACAGCCTCGATGCCTTCACTGCGGGTTTTTTTGTTTTGAACGTAACCGCGCACCAGTATCTGTTCGATTTCGTCGAACAACTGGAACTCATTCTCGATCTCTTCCGGGTAAACGTTTTTGCCGCCTTCCGTAACGATCATGTTTTTGGCGCGGCCAGTAAGGTACAGGTAGTTTTCGTTGTCCAGGTAGCCCAGGTCGCCCGTCTTGAAAAAACCGTCCGGCGTAAAGCAGTCCGCCGTTTCTTCAGGGTTTTCGTAGTAGCCCTGCATCACGACGGAACCTTTCACCGCCACTTCGCCTATGCCGCGCTCGTCCGGGTCAAGTATCTTTTCTTCGATACGCGGAAGCACCTTGCCTACGCTGGTTTCCTTATAGCGTTCTATAGGGTTCAGGTTGATAATGGGGGATGTCTCCGTAAGCCCGTAACCCTGCACGAAGTCTATGCCGAGCTGGTTGTACTTGCGGAACACGGAAGGAGCGAGCGGGCCGCCTCCCGATATGCAGGTGCGGAGCGTTGAGAGGGAAGCCTTGTCGAGAACGGCGCGAAAGATACGTTTGCCCGGATTCACGCCCAGCATTTTCTTTATGAAGCCGGAAATTCCCATCAGGAAGCGGACTATCCCGTAGACGACGATGCCCTTCTCCCGCAAACCACGCAGGATTCCGGCCAGCAGCTTGTTAAAAAGCATCGGGACGCCCAGCAGCATCGTGATTTTTGCCGCTTTTAAGTCGTGGAGGATGTTTTTTACCAGCATTTTTTTGCCGAAAACCACTTCCGCACCGGTAGATATGGTTTCTATGAAGACTGCCAACATCGTATAGGCGTGGTGTATCGGCAAAAGTGCGTAAAAAACATCTGTAGAGTACACGTCAAACGGCGTTCCCTGCGCCAAATAACAGTCCGAAACAAGATTTTGATGGGACAGCATCACGCCCTTTGGGACATCCGTTGTGCCGGACGTGAACAGGATCGCCGCCGTATCGAACTCGGTTGTAGGCTGTTCCTCGGTAAACGGCGGGCCGTCAAGCTCGTAGATATAAGTGCCTTTACCTTTGTGCAGGGACAGCACCTCCGCAACCGGTTCAGGCGGTTTACCGTAAAAGCGGTCATACTTTTCTTCATCCACAAACAAAATTTTGGCCTTTGAAACGCGGATAAGGTGTTCTATCTCGCCCGTGCCAAGCTGATAATCTATCGGGACCACAACGGCGTGGGCAAACAGTACACCAAGGTAGGCCACCGCCCATTCAGGGGAATTCTTGCCGGTAATGGCCACTTTGTCGCCCTTCCCGATGCCGCGATTCCGTAGGGCGCGGGATACGGCCTCAATTTTTCTTAAAGCTTCGTTGTAATCGAAACTTATCCTGTCCGGTTCATAGATGGTAAAGCAGGGCCGTTCACCGTAACGCCGCACATTGATTCTGAACATTTCCGGTATAGTGGGCCATTCACCGGAAAAATCTTTGCCGCGGTAAGCATCCAGAAAGTCCCACGGCGTACCTATTCGATTTAGAGATTTCATTTTACACTTTTAATCCTTTGTTGAAAATTAGACACGGCGCGCCAAAAAAGGTTGCGTTAATTTAGCGGAAAGTATAACCAAACGTAAGAATATCAAAGTCCTAAACGGCGTTTAACGGAAAGAAGCTTTTACGGCGGCCTTCCATTTGAGGCCGCGGTCGAACTCGTTAAGAAACATCTCGAACGAAGTGCAGCCTGGCGACAACACAACGGATGTGCCGTCTGGCGCGGACGCTACGGCGGTGCGGACAGCCTCGACAGCCCTGTCGAGGCTGTCCCAAGGGCCGCTGTACAGGATGCTTCTTGCCTCAAGCAGGCGTACCAGCTTGGCGCTGCCTGTCCCGGAAAGCAGCACAACGGCGCGGGCGGCCGCAAGGGAGTCGGCAAGCGATGAAAAATCGAGATTCTTGTCCGTGCCGCCCGTAACTACGACAGGTGAACCAAGCGCGTGGACGGCGGCTGCGGCAGCCTCCGGTATTGTTGCGGCGGTATCGTTGTAGAAACGGATGCCGTCATTCTCGTAAAAGAATTCCAGACGGTGTTCTATGCCGGGAAAACGCCCGATACAATCGTCTATAAACGGGGCCGGTAAACCCAGATCGAGCAAGGCAAGACCGGCCGCCATCAGATTCACTTTTTGGTGGAGTCCGGGTGCGCCTGGTGCCGCCGGTACTATCCGCGCCGTCTCACCGGGGCCAAGTCCGCCGATCGGGCCTACGGCAAGGCATGGCCCGCCGTCTTTACAAACAAACGCGCCCGCGCCGGCCGGCTTCTTTTTCCCGTAACTGTACGGCCGGCCGGGGGTCTCGCTCAAAAAACTCTTCCCCCAGGCGTCATCACCTGCAATCGTAGCGTCCCCTCCGTCCTGCGCCTGGTAGATGACCCGCTTGTCCGCCACATACGCGTCCATCGTTCCGTAGCGGTCAAGATGATCGCTCATTATCGCCGTCATCACGGCGGAGCGCGGCTTTAGGAGGCCATGGGGTAGGTCGCCAAGCTGCCAACTGGAAAGCTCCAAAACCACATCGCAAGCCGCCGTCAGTTCGTCCAGGAAGTTCAGCGGCGAAACCGTGATGTTTCCTCCAAGAAAGACCCTGCCGCCGGACGCCTTCTCCAGCACAAAGTGTATCGCGGACGCGGTGAAAGACTTACCCTTTGATCCGGTCACGGCGATTAGGCGGGACGGATTGTGCGCCAAAAACAGCGATATATCCGTTTCGACGCACCGCGCCGCCTTGAGAAACGGCGAGTCGGGACGCACCCCCGGATTCTTTACTACAAAGTCAGCTTCTGCAAAGTCACGCAAATCGTGCCTTTCCAGCACATACCTGACGGGCTTTCCGTTAACGCTGGCCACAAAATCATTGAGCGTCTCTATCGACGGGCGCAGCATCTCCTCTCCGCGCAGGTCGGTAACGGTAAGTTCCGCACCGTGCCGCGCCAAAAAACACGCCGCGCCGAGGCCTCCGCCGTGCAGCCCTAGCCCCATGATTAGCGCCTTTATACCGGAGTACCGGCATCTGTCAACACTTGCCACTTTTATGCATATACCGTCATGTCTTGAGCGCCCTTTCCGCGTCCTTGAGATCGGCATCATAGTTTATGTTAAAGAACGGGCTGCCGGCGCCTGAAAACTGTTTTACTTCCTCCGGCATGACAACACAAAGACGCAGTTTTTTTAGCACCGGCAGTACCTTGTAAACGCCGCTCTCCAATGCGTCGCGGACAGGACCTATGCAGGATTTTCTCCACAGCGCGTTGAATGGCTCAAGAAAAGCCCCGTTCCGCGCCACACAGGCATCGCAGTGACCGCCGCCCTCAACCTTGTTTTTTATAAAAGCGATGTAGTCGGGCGATACGAAAGGCATATCGCAGGCAATAACGTACAAGTATTCACTGTTGCAACGCCGCAGCCCCTGGTATATGCCGGCAAGCGGCCCTGAGCCCAACTCGTCACGCAGCACGGTTACATTTTCACACTCAAATTCGTTGTTTGACGAAACGATAATTTCATCAAAAATACTACGGAACCGTTTTACAAGGCCTGCCATCACGCTGCTCCCGTTCAGCATCAGGTTTTTTTTGTCGTAACCGATGCGCGTACCCTTCCCTCCGGCAAGTATCAACGCGCTGCCAAAAACCTGATTTTTACACATTCTCCCGCGCAACCATAAAAAATTACAAACCGCCGACCTGGGAAAACTATGAGGCAAAACCTTCCGAGCGCTTTCTACCCGCCCTGAACGCCTCAATGTTGAGGGCAGGCTCACGTTTGGCGAAAAGTTCCGCTATCGCGTCTTCCAGAACTTCGGACTTGACAGGAAGGAAGGGTGAAGCCGCCCCGACGATCACCATATTTACCGCGCGGGCCAGCCCCGCCTCCTTTGCCAACGCCTCCGCGTCAATTAGGCGGAAACGTGGAAGCGTCCGTATCGCGCCGTGAACATCGGCGAGCGGCGGGTAATCGCGGATGTTGAGGACAGGCTCCGAGGCGCTTACCAGCGCGCCTTCAGGCGAAAGCCAGTCCGTGTAACGCAAACCCTCAAGCGGTTCCATCGAGATAACAAGGGATGCCCTGCCTTTCGGCACAAGATCGGAGTGTATCGCCTCTCCGCTTATACGCAGGTGGGAAAGCACGGCCCCGCCCCGCTGCGCCATGCCGTGCACCTCGCTCTGCCGCGCGGCAAGCCCCGCCTTAACCGCGGCGGACGCTATCACAGCTGCTATGGAGAGCACACCCTGCCCCCCAACTCCCGCTAAAATCATATCCATTTTCATATTCAAATCCTACAAAATATAGTAAACAGGCTCATCGCTGTGAGTGTCCACAACTTTTTCTTCTAGTTGGTGGACGATCAGGTGCATCCCCTCAAGCGGCAAGGTCTCCGGCAGCACAGCCGGCACGTTCTGCACGACGATAGGGCCGCAGCTTGTATGGCGATTCTTCCAACAAATTTCCACAGGCTCGGCGGCCTAACAAATCTCCTTCGTGTTATTCTATCGTACCCCCCCCCCCCCCATTCAGGGCGGAGGAAGCTCATTCGCGTAAGTCGCCCGGTAATGACCTGCCGCGTCAAGAGTCAACTTCCGTATTATATCCTCGTTATCACTTAAGCAGATACGGAGCGTCTGCGGCGTATGCTTTCAAGACACTCACGCCTGAACACTACTACGGAAAGCCCGCGGTAATCTATCTCGGCGGCAAGACGCGCCGCGTTTGTTTCCAGGTTTTTGTGCAGCGGCTCAAGCTCAACAATATGGGCGGCGTCAACGCCAAGCCCCAGAAGGAGCGGGCGGAGTCGCGATGAAGGCAGTGCCGTCTCCTGGCAGCCGGTCATCGCCACGGTCGAATTGTCGAGGATGACGACGGTTACCGGTGCGTTGAATGAAACGGCATCGACCATCGCCGTCAGGCCGGAGTGAAGGAAGGTCGAGTCGCCTATCACGGCAACGGCGGCCTTGATTCCCGCCTCCGCCGCGCCCCGCGCCATGCTTATAGAAGCGCCCATGCAGACAATGGACTCTATCGCCGAGTGAGGCGGCGAAGCGCCGAGCGAGTAGCAGCCGATGTCTGAAAGTACAGCCCTTTCCTCCGCACCGTAGCGGGCGATCGCCGCGTTGATTGCCGCGTAACTGTCCGCGTGCGGGCAGCCCTTGCATAACTGGGGCGGACGGGCAGGCAGCTTTAGATCCACAGGCGGAACACCCCGCGCGGGCGGCAGGCCAAGCGCGGGACGCACGTTGTCTGGGTCAAGCTCTCCGGTACGCGGCAGTTTCCTGTTCAATTTGCCGTCGATCTCCACCGCGGGCGGCAGAATCCCGCGCAGTTTTGCCTCGATAAAGGGCTGTCCCTCCTCGATAACGAGTATTCTTTTCGCGTTTTCGCAGAGTTTCCGTATTGAATCGACAGGAAGCGGGTAAGTTCCTATATGAAGCCGCGCAGGCGGCGGCACTTCGCGCTCCGCCAGCGCCTTTTCCGCAAGTTCAGCGAAGTTTTCATCGTAGTAATTGCCGCCCAAACCGGCTGTAATCACGGCAAAAGAGGCGTCGCGGCCGGCGCTCTCAAGTTTATTCGCGCCGTGCGCCTGAGACCATTCCAAAAGGGATGAGTTTTTTTCGATTAACGAGGCATAGTTCCGGCGGGCAAGGGCCGGCAACAGCATCCATTCGCTCGTGTCGCGCACACGTTCCGGGGTTGCGGGCGTTAGCGGGGCTTTAGTATCTATCGCGGAACGGGCATGGGAAAGCCGCGTAACTAGCCGGATAAGAACGGGAAGGCGGTATTTCTCTGACAGTTCAAACGCTTCCCGCGCCATATCGTAGGCTTCCTGTTGGCTGCGGGGCTCAAGACAGGGTGTGAGCGCGAAATCGGAGTAAAAACGAGAATCCTGCTCGTTCTGGGAACTGTGCATCCCCGGATCATCCGCGACCGCGATCACCAAACCGCCCTTTATACCCAACAGCGCTCCGTTGATGTAAGGATCCGCCGCCACGTTAAGCCCTACATGCTTCATCGTTACCAACGCGCGCCGCCCGGCAAAAGATGTGCCCAGCGCCCCTTCCAACGCCGTCTTTTCGTTCACGCACCAGCGCGCCACTGGTTTGCCGTCTCGCTCAAACCTGCCGAGCAGGAATTCCATTATCTCGGTCGACGGCGTACCCGGATAACCGTAACAGGCAAAAAGCCCGGCGTCCAGCGCCCCAAGCGCCAGCGCCTCGTCCCCCAAAACTATCGTTCGCATACACAACTGTAACACAGCATTGAGCAATGGGCAATGAGGAGGAGTGTCGATTCATGGTTTAAAGTTGGCACGTAATGCACTTTCAGGCCCGATAATTCCCGGTGGGGCCGGTATGGGTATGCCTCCCTGTTGCCTGATGATTCATCTGATTTTGCCGGTGGGCAGGGGACACCGGAATCTCCGTGGAAGATTGAAACCGCAAGACAACTGGAAGAAGTCAGGAACCATTTAGACGGATACTATGTCCTGAATGCGGACATTGATTTGTCTTCCTACGGAAATTTCAGTCCCATTGGGATTTTTGAACCTGTTTCCGATGCGCCGGAAGATCAGGAAACCCCGAAGCTGGAACTGGCCTTCACCGGTATCTTTGACGGCAAGGGACACAAAATTTCCAATGTCGCCATTTCAGTGCCTACCCAGGCAGGAGTCGGACTATTTGGTTGTGTAGCCGGCGATAACGGCGCCGTAAAAAATCTAGTGGTAGAGAATGTAACGGCAACCGGATATATGCTGGTAAGCGGTGTAGTAGGATACAAATCGTCTGTCAATACGTTTGAGAATATTACCCTGCAAGGCACAAATTCTATTAGCGGTACTCAAATGATAGGCGGAATTGTTGGAGGCGGTTTTGGCGATATAAAAAATTGTAATGCGGTCGCCGCCATTACTTTGACCGGAGAGGGTGACGTCGGTATGGCTGGTATTCTTGCAGGCGGTATGGAGGACAGTTCGATTATTTCATGTACCGTAATCGGCGGTTCTATAAACGCCGTTGCGGGGAGTATTGGTATTGGCGGTCTGGCTGCTTGCGCACAATTGTCTGCGGAAGTTAAGAATTGCGCTGTTAGCAATGTTGCCATTACCGTAGGAGAGAATTGTTTCATTATTGGAGGGCTCCTTGGTTATGCCGGGACATACGCTCCCGATATTCCCACGGCAATCGATAATTGCAAGGCTACCAATGTTACCATCAGCGCACCTGCCAGTACCGAACGGATTGGCGGTATAATTGGCAGCGGTTTCTATACCAGTGCGTATGCCGCAATGGCGTCAATGCCGGGGTATGAATTTCTCGGCGCTCCAGGTGCTTTTACGGTTACCAACAGCGCAAGTTCCGGCAGTATTACCGGGGGTTGTACCGATTTGGTCGGGAAAATTGCCGGTTATATCTACGACAATTCTACGGTAGCAGGCACTTGCACCAGCACGATGGCAGGGGTAACAAACAATGTAGGCGGCGATAAAAATAGCGCCGCACTGTGATTAAGCCAGAGAATAGATTTGAGGATAGCGGAGAACAGGCGGGATTTTGAGGAATTTAGCGGGATTTACTGGGAAGTCTGTTTGTAAGGGACTTGCGTATTGTGTAATAAAAGCGGAGGGACTTTTCTCCGCCGCCTACCGTAGTGTATCCCCGGCAAATACGAAACCGGGTGCGTATTTCAGGCCGCAAGACCCGCCGCCATAGCCCCGGCAAGGCGGCGGATGTCCCCGGAACCGGCCAGTGTTTCGAGCCAGTCCGGGGGAATCGTGTCCAGTCCATAGAAAAGCCCGGCAAGAGCGCCGGTTACCGCCGCCGTGGTATCCGTATCGTCGCCCAAGTTGACAGTCTTCAATACCGCGTCCCGGTAACTGTCCGTAATCAGAAAGCACCACAGGGCCGCTTTCAGGGTATCAATGACAAAGCCGCCGCTCCTTATGCAGGGTTCAGGCAGGGTTCTTATGTCCGTCCGCAAAAGCCCGGTAAACTTATCGAGTGTACTATCGCTGATGTACGGGCTGCCGTCCCGGAACTCACCGCACATTCCGGCGTAAGCGGCCTCCTTGTCCATACCGCCAAGAAGTTTCAATAAATACTCCAGATAAAGACAACAGGCCGCCACCGACCAGGGGTGGGCGTGGGTAATAGATGAAACGGTCCTGGTGATATTGAAGCGATCCTCCTCCGGTTTGTCGGTCAGATAGAATACCAGCGGCGCTATCCGCATGAGGCGGCCGTTGCCATTCTCGTTCACTCCGGCGCACCCGGCTTTTTCCGGGGCAATCCCGGCCTTGAGGCGACTGATAGCTTTCGTGGTCGCTATGCCTATATCAAACACAGCGCCATGGGCCGTAAACGCGGCTTCATCATACCATTTTACGAAGTTCCGGGCTATATCAGCTGGGGAAAAGCCGCGAGAGAGGGAATCCGCTAGGCCCAGGGCGAGTGAAGTATCGTCAGACCAGGTTCCGGGGGGCTGGTTATGGGTTCCGTAGCCGGACATTCCATCACAGAGAAAGCTGCCGCGAGGCCGGAATTCCCAGGGAACGCCGAGGGCATCGCCTACGGCGAGGCCGAGGAGAAGAGAGGATATTGCGGTTTCCGAGTTCTTCAGGGCTTTGCTCATAGGGCTTTCTCGTAGTATTCACATTTCGCGCCGTCCCAATAGACATCATCAGGTTTTGTTTCGGGGTCTTCAAAAACACCGCAAGTATCGGTATTTGCCCGGTCTAATTTAAGCCCGTTATATTCAGTTGGTCTGAACAGACAGGTTTCACACGTCTTGGGATTCGGCTGTACCGTATTCCACATTTCGCTTTCCCAGCGGGGTCTTTTTTCGCTCATTCTGTTATCCTCCAATAATCTGGGAAACAACCTCAAGGTCAAAGTAGGTGTTGCCGCCTTTCTTTTCTATTTTGGTTACCCTGAAAGTTGTCCCGCACAGGATAATCGTTTCGTCCTCATAGCCGAAACCTGGCTGCTTTGCTATGCCGTTCCAGTCCAAGCCAGCGCCTTTACCATAAGAACTAAACGGCTCGGCATACATCATCTTTGTCCCTTTGGGGCAGTAGATATTAAAAATATACCCGCTGAAGCCTTTCCCTTTAGCGCTCCCGCAGGAAACAAAAGCCTGATCGGTAACTCTTGCTTTTGATAATTCCTGTTCCAACCGGGTTTGGGTCCAATTACGCAGGCTTCTTTCCGGTATCCCCAGAAAACTTGCCGCGCCTTGCGAAGTCTCAATCCCGCGCTGCAACCAAATATCAATGTCGTAACTGGATTTGTTAATCAGGTTGGTCATGTCCTTGATGGCGTTGACCCTGCCTTCGGAATCCAGGTCTACCTTGCCTATGCCTTTGAAATTACTCCAGCTTCCATCGTAGCCCCGTAACGGGCGGTTAAAACTCCCGGAACCGCAGGTGTAATCATATATGGCCTTGCGCTCGGAGGGGGACGCGCTTCGCCAGACTTTGCCATAGACTTCACGCAGGACATTATCGGCTTCGTTGGGGGACTTTGCCCACAGCGCCGCGTCTTTCCGGGCCTGAGTAAAGGCATCATCCAGTCCCGATTTACTTATACCCCCTTTTTCAGACTTGTCAATGAGCCTTGTACCTTCTTTAGAGCCGCCTGAACTTCGGAGTAATGTTTGCCCTCAACGGCGAATTCATCCAGGTCTTTCAGAAATTGTTCAAACTTTACCTTGTCCGCATCCGCAATCCCCCCGGCGTTCAACTTGTTTTGGAAATAATCTTTTTTGGCCTGGATACTCTCGGATTTGTCCTGCCAGTCAGCTGTAGTAACATCATCCTTGCAGATGCCGCTATAGGTTTTAACACTCATACTGTCGAATTCCTTTTGAAGCGCGGCCTGTTCCTTGGTTAGTTTTTTCTTATCAGCCGCAAGTGATTTTTTATCAAGAAGCATCTGGTATTCGACTTTCTTTGCCGCAAGATCGGCGGCGGTTTTTCCATCGCTTGTACCTTTTATCTGCGCGTCAAGATCGGCGATGTCTCCCTGTAGTTTCTTTTTAGTTAGGTATTCCTTCTTGGGTTTCGCGGCAGCCGCCGCTTCATAATTTTTTTTGGACTCTTCAAGTTTTTGCGCGGATATTTTGTTTCCGTCCTTTCCTGCGGACTTTTGTCCGATGTTCCAATTAAATGTCGGGTCTATCCCTTCCGGGACTTGTTCAACCGTGCCTTTACGCTCGTTAAAATAGGTTTTGTATTTAACGGGCGGGGCCTGGATTTTTGCCGGGACGTTACCGCCGCCCGTGCCGTCAAGATGCGGGGCGGTAGGTATGCCGTTTTCTTCATACTGTTTTTTCCGGGCCTCGGTAACAGCGCGGGTGTAGCACTTGCAGTCCCAGCCGTTGGGTGGGAAGCGGCTGTCCCAAAAGGGATCGTCTTTAGGGAGGATGAGGCCGTCCCAGCTTACATGCTCCTCCCGGTGATGGACGCTGGGGCCTATGCGGTACATCAGATAGGGATGGAGGTCGCTCGCCATCGCGCGTTCATATTGGCCTTTCTGGTAGGCGCTCCGCATATTGACGCGGTAGATAGTTTGCAGGCGGCGGTCGCTGCCGAGTTGGGCATTCACCGTTTTTCCGGTGAGGGGATCGGTCATTTCCTTTTTTCCCCACCAGCCCTTCTGCTGTAAAACCGGTTTTATGTTTTTTTTGAAACTCTCGAATGACTGCCCTTTTTCCATCGCGTCAACTACGGCATGTTGCAGATCGGCCAGTATGTCTAACCGCATAGCCTTTGCCACCGTAAAGGCCGTGGAGTGTTCCTCGTGCCATACGTCCTTGTACGAAAAAGCCGGTTGAAGTTTTTTGTTTTTCAGGTAGGCCAGGGCTTCTTTGGGAATTATGTCGGCCATTATTCCCCTCTGTCAAACTCCGCGTCGCCCTGGGCGCGGGCCTTAAAGGTGGCGACCGCGATACACTCGGCGATCTTGTCGGACGGCCAGTCCTTTACCAGCTTTTGCAGTTCCTCGCGGAAACCCTCGAAGCCCACTGCCTTATCCGCCGCCTTTTCAATCACGGCGACTATGTCCTCGGAGATAGGGATAAAGCCGCCGCCACTTTCGTCAATCAGCGTATCAAGTTCATCCGGGGTTTCGGGCTGTTCGGCGTTCAGGGCCGGTATAGGCGGCCCTTCCGGTTTATCACCGGGCGCGGGGATACCGTATTCCGAAGGCGCGTGAGCGGCGCGGCCCCCGATTACCTCATCACCCTCTTCGGGATTAGAAAGCCCCAGGGCGGAGCGCAGTTCGTCAGCCTTGACCTTAAACCCCTGCGGCCCCATCTTCTCTACCGCCGCGATTATCTGTTCAACATTCTTTTCATCCGGTTTGAACAGATCTATTTTTGGGTAGTTTTCCTGCTCGCCGAAGTTGAGATTGACGTAGGGAATAGTGAGGGATGTGTTCAGGGTTTCTATCACTTGTTGAATATCGCTGTCGGCTATATCGTCCCGCACCTTTTCATGGGTTTCACTCTGCGCCCGGCTTGCTCCCTCGTCGGTAGTCATGGTCTGGCCTAGTACCAGTTTTGAAATCTGCCGGTCGATCCAGCCGGACATGCTTTCGTAAACGTTGGACGTTTCGGGAGCATGCTTGGATTCGATAATTTCAAGTAAGGCGCTTTCGGGGATCACCGCGCCGAAGTCCTGGCCGATAGCGGCCACCGCCCGCTTCAGGGTCACCCGATCCTGTTCCGTGGCTTTCTTTCCGTACTTGCCGATACGGATAGGATAGCCGTACCGGTCAATAAAAGCGGCCCAGCTTGTAACATCGTAACTTTTAAGCATCCAGTAATACAGGGCCGGGAGCGCCAGCCCCGCCGTGATCTGGTTTGCGCTGATAAGATGCGGCTCGTGTACCACGAACCGAAAGGGCTTTAACGGCTCCAGTTCATTTCCCAGGGGGGCGCGGAGCATAAGCGTCTTCCCTGTTTCCTTATCGTACTGGAACCAGCGGGGATCACGAAACTTGTACGCTTTCGGTTTCCAGGGCGTTTTATCCGTGTCCCAGATAATTTCAGAAACGGAAAAACCTTTAGCGAGCGCGTCCAGCATATCACGAATCAGCGTGTACAGTTTCGCGGTAGTGTTTTTTACAATATCCCGCTCCACCGCGCCGGCGATCTCCGCGTCGCGCTTGTCCTCGCTTGCCGGAATAACTTTTATCTCAAGGCCGGTAACGGCGTCTTTACGGGTAGAAAGCACGGAACGGTAGTGTAAATCTTTTAGCTCGATGTCCTGGGCGAGTTCCAGATAATCCGCCGGGCATTCCCCGCGTTTTACATTGTTAAGAATAGCCGTCAGGCGTTCCGGGGTGAGGTTTTGCAGCAGAGAAAAGTCGCCCCAGGGATGCCGGTTGGTATATGGCACGGCGGCGGCCAGTTCGTCTTCGTTATCGGTATCCGTGTTACCGACTGCCGGGGCTTCCGGTTCCTTCGGCTTATCAAAGAAAAAATCTTTAAGTCTGTTAAAACTTAATCGTCCCATATATCTTTCTTCCCCCCGTAACGGTTTTCTGTTTCCACAGCCTCATACGTCATGGGCTGGTAGCCTTTCGCGTCATCTTCCTTGTGGGCATAAAACGCCATCAGTTTGCCGATAGCGCCGTCCCCGTGCCGCCTCTCTCTGGGGCCGCCGCTTCGTTCAAGTACGCAGGGTACGCCGGCCTTGAGGCCGGCCACCCGAAAATCGTCGCGGATAAACGGATCGTCGGGGATGTTCGTGGTGTTGTCCTCCATGCTCCCTTTAAGTCCGGGGAAGTTTTCGGCGTACCACTTTGTAGTGATCATCACCTGGTAGACATAGCCGGGCCATTCCTGGGCGGCAAGTTCGGCGATCATCTGGCCGTTGCCCCGTGAGTCAAACGCCGCGCCGCCCAGGGCAGGCAGCGTGTCCATGACGTATTTGATAACTTGCCACTGCTGGGAGAAAGGCACATTCCGCAATTCGATTACAAGGAATGTGAGCAGCCGTCCGTCTGACATTTCCTCATCAAAAAAAATAGTGGTAAGATCGCCTGTGCGGGCGAAGTCCTCTCCGATGTAAAACGGGTTGGCATGGGCAAGCAGAATATCCCTGACTTCCCGTTTGAGCCATTTGTCAAATTCCTTGACGCGCTTCTCTTCCTTTTCAAAAGTAAAACTGTCTTCGCAGACTTTGCGGATAACCGCCGCGCCGGGATCGAAAACGGCCTCAAGCAGGACTGAGGAAACGTAGCGGGTCCCGGCGCGTACCGGGATACAAAACAATTCCTCCTCTGCCCCGTCTCCGTAACTGCTGATGATTTCTTCCCGCCACGTTTCCTGTTTTTCCCCTGACCACGCTTCGCCGTTTACCAGGCATATCCTTTTGTACAATCCCTGCTCCAGGGCTTCATCAAAAGTAGTGCGGTGCAGGGAATACTTTTTCTTGCCTCCCCTGACTTCTTTGATAAGCTCATTGAAAGGATTGTCGTCGCCGTTATGGGTGGAGAGGATACGGACGCGGCCGCCCCACATTTGCAGGGCCATTGCCGCTTTGTGTAGCTCGCCCAGGTCGTCAACGAAAGCGGCCTCGTCAATAATAACCCGGCCCTGCTTCGACCTGAGAGAGCGGGCCGTGGAGGGCAGACGCCAGATTTCAAAACCGGAAGCAAAGCGAATACGGTAGACGGTGATGTCTTTGCCCTGGTCTTTTATGGCGGCCTCTTCAATTTCCGATGCGGCGGCGTTGATATGTTTGGCCCAGAACGCGCTGTCCCTGGCAAATTGTTGGGTCATTTCTTTGGAGTAGGAAAGATAATAGGTTGACTGGCCCCCGGCTTCCTTTGACTTCGCCGCTTCCAAAACGGACGCAAGGGCCTCAACATAAGACGCGCCGATACGCCGGGATTTCTCCCAGACTTTGACGGCGACGGCGTCTTCTATCCAGGCTTTCTGATAAGGCAGCAGGATGTCGTCAATCATTGATTAAACTTTTTTTCTGTTCGTTCTACAAACTCATAAAACGATTCGTGAAAATCTGTCCCGGCAAGCGCGTCTATACCGCCGAGAATAAACGTGATGACGCACAAAGGCAGGACCGCAAGCGCGGCGCACAGCAAAAATAAAAAATGTTTTAACTTGTTCATCTTATAACCCCAGAATTTGCGTCTTGATTTTTTCAACCGCCTCGGCGGTAAGGCCGTTTGATTTCGCGGTCCGCTCAACCGCGCGGGCGGCTTCGGCGAGGGCGACTTTACGGATGCTGTCTGTGCGCTCGGCGTTCAGTTTCTCCGCCGCTTCCAGTTCTTTTATGCCCCGTGAAATTTTATACAGCATATCCGCCGCATCGGTTCCCTTTACTTCAGGGTCTTCACGGATTTCATCAAAATCACTCATAAGATCGAATACGGCAACCCGCATTTGTTCATTAATGACCTTCCCCAGCTTCTGGCGGTCATCGGAACCATATTTCTCAATGTATGCATCCGCGATTTCTTTCGCCTGCCGGTTCTTTTCGGAAAAACGCTTCATCTTTTGTGAATACCGGTTTATTGATGATTTTGATAATAACGGTTCCCCCGCCTCGGCGTTAATCGCGTCCACGATCTCCGCCTGGGTAATTGCCGGATCGCGCAGCATCTCTAACAGCCGGATACGCAGATTTTCCGGCAGCCTGTCCACGGCGCTTTTCTGTCCCATTCTATTCCTCCGGGGCGGGTCTATGCCTTCGGCGCGGACCAGCCCCGTGGCCACTTCGATCCCGGCGCGGGTGATATGGGCAAGGATAAAAGCGGAATCCCCCAGGCGCGTCGCCCTGACGTAGCCCCGGTTCTCAAGCCAGGCGATCTGCTCGTTCACGTCGGCAAGGGAGCAGCGGTGTCCGTTCTGTTTAAGGAAGCGCTGAAGCATTTCGTTGGAAAGCTCCCGCCCGGCATTCTCGATTCCTTGCAGCATGATGATCCGCCGTCCGCGTAAAAAAATGTTTTCCATTACTTGCCTCCCGGCGTGTTGCTGATAAACCAGTTTTCAATTGAATGGAAAATAGACTTTATCCCTTTTAGTTCCCCTTCCATGACGCTAAGGCGGCTCTCGAACCTTTGGGCCATCGTGTTTTCCAGATCCCGCAGACGCTTGTCATGTTCCGTGTCCGAATCTTTGCGGTTCTGTTTCTCTTCCCGCACCATATCGGTAACCGCTTTTTTGAACAGATCGAATTTCTCGTCCTGCTTTCTCCGCCAGTATTGGAATACTGTAAACGACAGCGCGACGACCGATATAAACGTCCCGACCGCCGTTAAAACAAACTTTGCTATTTCCACAAGTTCCTCCTACTAAAAATACAATAACGCGAACCGTTACCGGGTTTATGATAACGGTGATTAATGTAATTCACTTTACGATCCGAAAAAGCGGCGTACCTTAAACGCGATAAGAATAACCCACGCCGCGCCCAGGGCGGCAATGACAACAAGGCGGCTCCGGGCGGTTCCCTTATGTTTCTCCGCTTCCTTTTTCAGATTGGCGATTTCCCCATTCTTCAACGAAAGCCGGATCAACTGCCCGGCTTCGTACTCGTTGAATGATCTCTGTAATTCCCGGTTCCGTTCCCGCGCTTGCGCTAATTGATCGTTCAAGGTCTCCGAGTCCTGACGCAAGCTGACCGCTTGCGTCTTCAATCTCTCCGCTTGCGCTTCCAATTCCCGCGCCTGTAACAGCCAGGTCCGTCTCTCCTGTTCGCAGTTCTCCTTGTATTTCTCGATACTCAGCAGTTCCGTTTCCGAGATCAGATACCAGGGCTCCCGCTCCCCTGCTCGTAACATACCCACTACAGAAAGAAAAAGCAATACAAGCAATAAAATTAAAAAGACTTTTTTGTTTGATTCGCACATCACCCCTCCCTATAGGTTATTATCATCACGGTATATGATACCGCCGTCTGATCCTTGTTTGCCAAAAATGTTGTTGATCCAAATCGAAGCGTCTACCGGCAAAAATACGGCCTTTACAAAGCCGCCGGCCTTGAGCGCGTCATTCATGTTGATATTGGCAAGGCCTGCGGCATTGAGAATAAACGAGGCAAGGACAATGGCAAGGGCCAGAGCCGCCGCGAGGTTTGAAACGGTTTTCATTTTAATTTCCACTTTTACCTCGATAACTTTTTTATTTCCCCGGCAGCATCCTGTTTGAACGCTTTAAATTCATCAGGGTGATCGATAAACCATTTCGGGCAGTTCTTGGTAGTAATGCCGTGATGCGTCCATATATCATTAACCGCGTCAAGGCCGAATTGAAGGCAGAGCAGGGCACACAGTTCCCGTGCCGCGTGAAGTGTCTCCACACTGAATTGCCCATCCGCCTTGGGGTGGCAAAGCTCAATGCCAACAGTACAGTTGTTGGGATAATGCCCCAGGCGGCCCAAGTCTTCAGGTGTGTAGATTTTCGCGCCTGCGTGATAGGCCATCTCCGCGCTTGGGATGCACTGAATCACCTCGCCTGAAATACCCACGATAAAATGTGCGGAGGCGTTACCGGGCCGAAGCGTCATTCAGAGACTGAGTTTTGAGAGACTCAAAATAATCACGGTTTTGTTTCACCGTGCTTCCGGCGTTGGCGACCCAATGAATGACAATCGCTTTTACCCCGGATAGTTTTTTCCCGGGGCGGGAAAACGGATTGACCGTTAATAACGCTCTTTGTATGTTCATGCCCTTGAGCATAGGCGGAGGGAGCCGTTATTTTACAATAATCACGGTTAATGCGTTTTCAAGAGAAAATCCTGTAGATTAAATTTAACTCTATAGGATAGAGGCGTCTTCGCGGATGTCCGGGCGGCAGGATTATTTGCCGCCGTTTTTTTCAGGAGGAGATAGTATGTACAGCAATGAATTAAACGCGCTTTCGGACGCGCTGTCCGCGCTTGCCGGGGCGCTGCGGGGGGAGCCTTTTAACGCCGCCATTGAGGTTGAGGGAGGAAAAGCCTATGACGGCATACGCGAAGTATGCGCGAAAATCGGCGAAGCCGCGCAAGCAATAGCGGGGCGGACGGCGGCGGACTTGGCCTACGATAACGGCGCATCCGGTCTAACGGCCCTTACCGTTCAGGCCGCCATTGACGAGCTTGCGGCGGCTTCATAATTTACAAGAAGCTGATATAGGTTAAATCTATATCAGCTTTTCCATCTTCAGGGAAATTGATGTATTCATTTTTGGGTGGTGATCTAGAAAGTATGATAAAGGGGTAATGACAACAGAGGCACAAAGAAATACTATGAAATTATGCTAATAACCATAGAAATCAAATGCCCCCATTGCCACAAACCTTTCAGTTAATCCCTAATAAAACTGCAATTCCTT
>JAITIR010000077.1 GCA_031279285.1 Spirochaetaceae bacterium
TCGTTAATGAGCAGGGTCTCAAAATTGACGCCGCTGCAGGTAAAAACGCCGTCGCTTCCGCTGTCGTAGACAAGGACCTTTACCGGCGCCTTGCCCGCAAGCTGCTGCTTTACCGAAGCGATACGCGCCTTTTGGTCGGCGACGAATGTTGCGGCGCGGTCCTCTACGCCGAATATCTTCCCGATGTCGTTAATTTCCTGATACGTTTGCTCCAGCGTTTGGGCGGCGTCCATATATACGGTAATGCCGTAACCGGCAAGCTCGTCAATGTCCAGGCCGTCGCCGCCGAATTCCCAGTCAATCCCGTAGATAAAATCCGCGCCGCTTGAGATAACCGCTTCCCGGGTCGCGGAACTGTGGTTCAACTCGGGGATTTTCCTGAAAGCCTCTTCGTATTGAGGCAGGGGGCCCCGGCTGTGGTTTCTAAGGCTGGTTCCTGCGATATAGTCGGCAAGCCCCAGCGCGACAAGCGTTTCCGCGCAGTTCGGCCCCAGGGCAAGAACCTTTTCAGGCCGTCCGGTTACGCGGACTGTCCTGCCGTAATTGTCAAAAACGAGCGGCGTAAAGTCGCCTGCCGCCCGTTCTTCCGCGGCGCTGCCCGCGTTGGCCCCGTCCTTGCGCTCGCAGGAAAGCGACAGAAGAGCAATAACAAATCCGGCGGCTAAAAACACAAAGTACTTTTTCATAGGTCCTCCTAAAATGTATTAGAGTTGTTTAAAAACCTCAGTTTTTAAACAACTTCCGCTGAAAAACATTAAACTATTTTTCTACACATTCATGCGTGAAAAATAAATTTTCTCCGGTATGTACGTAATTACCAGCTTGCCCGTTACCGGATGAACCGCCGTGTCGCAGCGCACACCGTAAATTGAGAAGATGCGTTCCGGTGTCAGCACTTCCTCCGGCGTTCCCGAAAGAACAATACGCCCTTCTTTCATTACGTATAGGCGGTCGCAGTAGAGCGCTGCCATGTTAAGGTCGTGAATCGCCGAAAGCACCGTTACGCCCACTTCGGCGCTACGGCGTTTTACAAAATCGAAAATCTGAATCTGATAACTAACGTCAAGGTGGTTCGTCGGTTCGTCGAGAATAAGAAAATCAGATTCCTGCGCGATAACCCGGGCAATCAAAACCCGTTGTTTCTCGCCGCCTGAAAGGTTTCTGTAGTTCCGCTTTGCCATGTCCTCCATGCCAAGGTGTTCCAGCGCGTGATGCACAATACGCGCGTCCTCCGCGGTGTCCGGATCAAAGAGTTTTTTATGCGGACTCCGTCCCATCGCGACAATTTCCTCAACCAGAAAATCAAAGGGCGCTTCGTTTTCCTGGCCGACAACGGCGATTTTCAATGCCGTTTCGCGATGCCGCATCCGTAAAATATTTTCGCCGTCAAGGGTAATCGAACCGGAGTCGGGCGCAAGCGCGCGGTAGATGTTCTTGAGCGCCGTAGATTTTCCGCATCCGTTAGGCCCGATGAGGCCGATAAATTCGCCCTTTTGCACGTTGAGCGTTATATCTTCGATGGTGACTGTGTCGGTGTACGAAAATTGCAGGTTGTTTATTTCAAGCCGTGTTTCCGCCATCAAGTCCTCCCTGTTTTGCGCTTCAAAAGAAAGATAAAGAGCGGTCCGCCTATAATCGCCGTCAGTATGCCTGCCGGCAATTCTTCCGGCGCAAGGATCGTCCGCGCCGCCACATCAACCCAGACTACGAGAATGCCCCCCGAAAGCGCAGCCACCGGCAACACCCGCTTGTGATCAGCGCCGATGAGGAGGCGGCTGAAGTGCGGAACCATGAGGCCCACAAAGCCGATTGTGCCGCTCACCGCTATCGTTGTTCCCGCCATAAGCGAGGCAACCAGCACCAGCATTTTCTGTGTCCGCCTGACATTAACGCCCAGAGCGCCGGCGCTCTCATCGCCAAGCAGGAGGAGATTAAGGGTGCGGTAATTAACCATAAGAACGATCATGCAAACCACAAGCACGGCAAAAGGAAGGGTGAGGTACGCCCAGCGCGCGCCGGCAAGGCTCCCCGACATCCAGAATGTCGCGTTATGCAGGCCCAGCGCGTTTGGAGCGGACAGGGTAATGATCCGTGTAACGCCGTCCATAATCATGGACACGGCAACGCCGGAAAGTAAAAGTTGGGTGATGTTGATCCGCCCGCGCACCCGCGATATAATGTAGACAAAAATGATGGTAAGCGCCGAACCAATGAAGGCGCTGATGGAAAGCGAATAGGTTCCCAAAAATGAAAAAGCGCCGAAAAGCATTCCCAGTGTGGCGGTGGCCGCCGCGCCCGATGACACGCCCAGGATAAACGGATCGGCAAGCTGATTCCTCACCAGGGCCTGCATGGTAACGCCGGTAACCGCAAGGGACGCGCCCACAATAAGCCCCAGGAGGACACGGGGAAGCCGCAGCCCCCGCACAATGTTTTCGTCGAGTCTTGTCCAGGTATGGCCGACAAGGTCTTCCACGCCCGGCATATAGCTCAGTATTATTTTCGCCGTTGAAAGCGGCGAAACCTTTACCGGCCCAAGGCCCACGCAAAGAACAAGCGACAGGAACACTGCCGCCGCCAAAAGCGGCACGACAATGCCCATTTTTCTTCTTTCAGGCTGAAAGAGACGTTTTAATGACAGGCGCAATTTTTCTCAACTCCAAAAGTTATTGGGAGTTCATCTCCGGCAAGGATCGTTTCTAACAAAACAACCCCGGTTATCCCTTCCTGGGATATTTCGGCGGGTAAAGAGAGGGTACGTCAAAACCAGCATCCCTTCGTGGGATACGTGGAGGCAAAGCACAGAGCCCCGTGCCGGCTGACACGATAAGGGCCCATTGTTTTTGTCAAACGCACGGCGCCTGTGCGCCCTGGCGTTTGCCTGCAATGCGCTTCCCTCCATTCGATAAAATAGTATCAAATAAAAAAATGCCTGTCAACAGCTTTTTTTAAGAATTGGCAAAATTTTTCGATTTAGGGCAAAGCCCCGCACACTCAGAAGGAATTCCTGTCCAGGGGGCTTCCGATGGCGATCCGTTCTCCCAGATAGTCTATTCTGCGGCCTTCTATAAGGATCTGCACATCGGCGATGTTGGGAAATTCTGTGGCGGTCCAGATGATCTGCCGCAACTGGCCTATGTAGCCTTCCACCCCATAGGTGTTAAACTGAAAGTCTTCGCTAAAACTAAGGTACGCCGTGGAGCCCCGGACCTGGGCGCTGAGGAACCGTGTGGCCGGCGGTATCAGGGTAATGAGGCCCCGGTTCCGTTCATCCACCGTGGGGCCCTGGAGGAGGAGCTGTATGGTGTCCGCCAGGGGAGAATCCGTGGCGGGCATGGGCCGGATCACCCGGATCCGCAGGATGGCGCCGTCCCCGTCCACTTCGATAAAGTAGAGAGAGCGATCCCTGCTCGCCACAGAGGGCGCCGTTGCCGGCGGCTCGGCGGGCGTTATTGCCGGGGCGGAAGGGCCTGACCGGGAACTCCCGTCTTCGGTCCCCGCTGGGGGTTCCACGGGGCCGGCGTCCGGGGGCGGCTCCTCCGGCTGGGTTGCCGGCGCCGGCAACTCCTCCACGGAGCCCGCGGGCGGAGGCGCGTGGGGGGGAAGCTCCGGAAGCGGCGGAGGGGGATCTTCGGCTTCAACAACATCGGGCTTGTTAAAAAGCCTGTCCAGAAGCCCCGTGTGTTGTACGTTGGAACGGATAAGCTGCAGGTTTAGAAAAAAGAGGCTGATAATAACGATAAAAAAAAGAGTCCAGAAAACAAAGGATGCCGGTTTTTTCGGCGGAGG
>JAITIR010000075.1 GCA_031279285.1 Spirochaetaceae bacterium
GCCAATGCAGCCATTTTTTTTGCTACACCCAATGTGGTTTTTGTCTCATCTTCTTGTGCCGGTTCGACAAAGGTAACGATTACTTTGTAAGGGGCATTTATCGAAATAACGGCAGGGTCAATTTTCACATTTCCGGCGCCGTCATAAAGTGCATTTACCGCATACATACTAAACCTCCAAGCATTTCCCATTTTAGCTTATTCAGCCTCTTTGTGGAACTGCTTTTCCTACTCATGATTATTTCAATGTCGTTTCTACCCTATCGAGGTCCACCATATCGGATGAACCTCGATTGCCCACAACTCCGGTTAAGTTAAGAGTTTTTCCACCGCTTTTTCCGCACCGGTAAGCTCTGCAAGGGATTCATCAATAATCCGGACGAACGCTCCCTTAAAAATCATTCTGTACCCGGCAAAATTCCTGGATAACTAGCCCGCTGCCTTCTTCTGCTTTGGCGCAGGCCGGCCTGCCTATTCCACAACATGATATTTTGGAATAGAGTCAATGCAAATATAAAGTAAGGAGATGAATTATGGAAACGTTGGATATGCGGGGAAAACCTTGCCCCATTCCTGTGGTGAACGCCAAGAAAGCCCTTGCCGAACAGGGTACAGAAGGCGTGGCGCTTATTGTGGACAATTTTGTCGCGGTACAGAACCTCGAAAAGATGGCAAAGGGCTCAGGGCTGGGTTTTTCTTACGTTGAGGATGGGGAAGCGCTGTACACGGTTACCATCGTCAAAGACCCGAATCAGGGGACAGGCGAAATTCAGATGTCCGCTGACACGGAGGCGGAGGCGTCCGTGGCCGTTGCGGGAGCCGTGAAGAAAGGGCCGGTGGTTCTTGTAACTTCGGACAGCATGGGAAGGGGTTCCGATGAGCTTGGACGGCTCCTGATCAAGGGTTTCATATTCTCGCTGACCCAGCTAAACCCGCTGCCGGAAGCCGTCATCTTTCTGAACGGCGGCGCGCATCTCACTACGGAAGGGGCTGCCACCGTGAGTGACCTCAAGACGCTCCTGGGGCAGGGGGTTGAAATATATACCTGCGGGACCTGCGCCAATTACTATAAATTGACGGATGCCCTCGCTGTAGGGAACATCACGGACATGATGAACATAACAAACAAACTGGCAAAGGCAGCCTCCGTGATCGCGGTATAGCATGAAAATGTACGCAAACTACGCCGCCACTTCTCCGGCCTTGTCCGCTGCGGTGGTAAAAGAGCTTTGCGGGTATCTGGGCGAGACGCACCTCAACGCCGGACGGAATTTTGAAGGCTTGGAGGCAGGAACTATAGCCCTGCGGGCTCGCAGGGCTATAGCAAGACTCTTTGACGTTTCCGATCCGCTGCGTGTGGTGTTCACAGGCGGCGCTACCCAGTCGCTCAATATGCTTATCCACGGCCTTGCCTGGGAAGGTTGCCATGTCCTTGCTACCGGTGTGGAACACAACGCGGTGGCCCGCCCCCTTCATAAGCTCCACAAAAACGGCGTGATACAGCTTGACTGGCTCAGGTGCGACCCGGACGGCTCTCTTGACACTGGAAGACTCCGGGCGGCAATAAAGAAAAACAGCCGTCTCCTCGTCATGACCCACGCATCAAACGTGCTGGGCACGATACTGCCCGTAAACGACTGCTTCAGGATTGCCCGTGAGTACGGCGTGTTTACCGTGCTGGACGCGGCCCAGACCGGCGGCGTTCTGCCACTTGCGATGGGGGATTGCTGCGACGCTCTCGTGTTTGCCGGCCACAAGGGGCTTGGGGGACTGGCCGGCTCAGGCGGCTTCGTACTCGGAAAGGCGGCTGCGGATGCTTCCGGCGGTATAAGGCAGTGGATGAGCGGAGGAACCGGCAGCGCGTCGGCCTCCCTCGATATGCCCGATTTTCTGCCGGACCGTTTCGAACCGGGTACGCAAAACACGATCGGAATACTGAGCCTCGCCGCGTCCATCGAGGAGATTCTACGTATTGGCGTAGAAAATATAATGAAGCGTGAGCAGGGCTACACGGCCCGTTTCCTGTCGGGGCTTGGAGAAATAAAGAATGTTAGCCCCTGCGGGACTCGTGATCCGGCCCGTTGCGTGCCGATAGTGTCGGTTGTTGTACGGGGCCGCGGTGCGGGGGAGGTCTCACGGCTCCTGTTTGAGAAACATGACATCATCACCCGTAGCGGCCTACACTGTTCGCCTCTCGCGCATCAAAGCGCCGGGACCTTTCCGGACGGGACGGTCCGTTTCAGCTTTGGCCGCGGAACAACGGAAGAAGGGGTTGACGCTATGCTAGAAGCCCTGTCCACACTATAGTGAAGGTTTGAGCCGCCTGCACCAAAGTAAGCGGGCAGACTCGTTGTAGCCCTTGCGATTTTATAGGCAGCGCAAATGTTGCGCGTTTTTATAGGAGGATGTGTTTATGAGATTTTCTTTTAACCTGCCGGTGAACATTTTGTTTGGGGCCGGGTGTGTAAACGAGCTTGGTAAACGGGCCGGGGCGTTCGGGAAAAAAGCCTTGATCGTTACCGGACGGGGAAGTACGAAAAAGACCGGACTTCTTGACCGGGTAATCGGTCTTTTGGCCGCCGAGGGGCTTGAAAGCTTTGTCTATGACCAGGTGGAGCCGAATCCCACCGTTCCCCAGGTTTATGCTGGCGTCAAGGCGCTGAAAGACTTTGGGGCGGACTTTGTGTTGGGGGTGGGCGGAGGCAGCATCATGGACGCCGCCAAGTGCATCGCCTTTATGGGAAAGAATGACGGCGACCTGATGGATTATGTGTATGGCCGAAAAGCCTCGACAGAGGCGTTCCCCGCCGTGCTGGTTCCCACCACCTGCGGTACCGGGAGCGAGGGAAACGGGTTTGCTGTGGTTACCGACCCGGAAACCGGCGATAAAAAATCCCTGCGAGGAACCATGATTATTGCCAAACTGTCGGTGATCGACCCCGAATTGATGACCACAATGCCGCGGGGCGTGCTTGCCGATGTGGGTTTCGATGTTCTCTGTCACTGTATGGAGGCGTTTCTTTCTGCCGCCGCCATACCGGTGTCGGATATGTACGCTCTTGAGGGGATCAACCTTGTTCGGGAAAGCCTGCTGCCCCTGTACACCGGGAAGGGAGGGCCGCCCGAATGGGAAAAACTCAGTTGGGCCAGCACCCTGGGCGGCATGAGTATCGGCATAGCCGGGTTAACCGCGCCGCACGCCCTTGAACACCCGGCAAGCGGTCTGCGTAACCTGACTCACGGCAAGGGACTTGCCGCCCTCACCGTGCCGATTATCGAACGTTCCGTTGCCGGCGCGCCCGCCCGCTTTGCCGAGATTTCCCGGCGGCTGGGCGGCAAGGATGAAAAAGATTGCGCCGCACGGGTAACGGACTTGCTCGCCGGCCTTGACCTTGCCATCGGTCTTGGCAGCCAGGGCGTGAAGGCAGAGGATGTAGACTGGATGGCGGAGAACGCCTTCAAGGTGTCAGCTGCCGGACTGGCCAACAATCCGGTCAAATTCAGCATTGAGGAGATCAAGGCGATCTATCGTGCGGCGTTTTAGGAACTGAGGCTGTCCCAAAACTTTAGTTTTGTGGAGACAAGCTCTGCTATGTGTGCAATGTTGACGAATCTGATGGTTCAACAGTATTCTGAAAACACATAACAACGTGTATTAGACTTATATAAGGAGGAATGTTATGAAACTGAAAGACTCAGGCAAAACCGCCGCCGAGATCAAGGCGCTGACCAAAAAGTATCTCATCGAAACCTATGAGCGCTACGACTTTATCTGTGAACGGGCGGAGGGGGTCTATCTTTATGACGAGAATGGCGATGCTTACCTTGATTTTTATGGCGGCATAGCGGTAAACAGCGCGGGAAACCGGAACGCGAAGGTAGTCTCCGCGGTAAAGGAACAGCTTGACGATGTGATTCACACGTTCAACTACCCTTACCTGATCCCGCAGGCGCTTCTGGCCGAGAAAATCTGTACAACCCTCGGATTCGAAAAGATTTTCTACCAGAACTCCGGCGCGGAAGCGAATGAGGCCATGATCAAGATGGCCCGGAAGTACGGTATCGAAAAGTACGGGCCGAACCGTTACCATATCATCACCGCGAAAGCAAGTTTTCACGGGCGTACTTTCGGCGCGCTTTCCGCCACAGGTCAGCCGGACACCGCCTGCCAGCGCGGGTTTGGCCCAATGCTGCCGGGCTTTAGCTACGCGGAATTTAACAACCTGGACGATTTCGCGTCCCGTATTACCGGCGATACCATTGCCATCATGCTGGAACCTGTGCAGGGGGAAGGCGGAGTCCATCCGGCCACGCCGGAATTCCTGTGCGGCATACGGAAACTGTGCGATGAGAAAAACCTGCTGTTGCTGCTGGATGAAATCCAGACCGGCTGGTGCCGCACAGGCGAAGTGATGGCCTACATGCATTACGGTGTCAAACCAGATATTCTATCCATGGCCAAAGCAATAGGCGGCGGTTTTCCCATCTCGGCGATATGTACCAATAGCGAAATCGCTAAAGCCTTTAACATGGGATCCCACGGCACCACGTACGGCGGTAATTCGGTGTGCTGCGCCGCTGCCCTGGCTCAGATAACGGAGCTTCTGGATAATAACCTGGCCGCCGCCGCGAAAGAAACCGGCGATTACCTCATGGAAAAACTCCGCGCGCTTCCTCGTGTAAAAGGCGTTCGCGGCAAGGGGCTTCTGGTAGGGCTTGAGTTGGACGGCCCTGTAGGACTCGCGGTAAAGCATAATTGTCTTGACCGGAAATTGCTCGTTACCCTCATCGGAGACCGCCTGATCCGCATGATACCGCCTCTTACTGTTTCCCGCGCCGACTGCGACAGGGCCTGCGCGATTCTTGCCGATTCGATCAAGGCCGCCTAGGGAAACGCTGATTAACTTGACGCTAATCGCGTTTCCCTAATGTATTTGCTCATTCAAAATGGAACAAGCGCGTAAGCGCTTATTTCACTGCCATCCCTTGCGCGGCCGCCCGCCGTCCTATTCCAGCGTGACGCGGCAGAAATGTTTTTTGCCGGCGCGGAGGATCAGTTCGCCGTCCGGAAGATCGGCTGCGTAAAGCGTCGTGTGAACGTCGCTTACAGGGCCAAGCTCGCCACCGGCGCGGGATAAAAATGCGCCGCCCTGCTGGAGAAGGCGGCGGGCCTCGCTCTTTGTCGCGCAAAGCCCGGTCTCGGTGAACAGGTCGATGATGTTCAAGCCCGCCTCGAAGCGTGAGGCGGGCAGTATCTTTGACGGCATTGCCGAACGATCGTCCGCCGCGCCGAAGGCCGCCTTCGCGCCGGCGAGCGCCCTGTCCGCCTTGTCCCTGCCGTGGATCAGCGCGGTAAGTTCCCAGGCAAGGCGTTCCTTGGCCGCGTTGGGGTTTTTTCCCGCAGCGCATAGGGACTCGCACTCGGCGTAGGGCAGGAACGTAAACATAAGCAAAAAGCGTTTTATGTCCGCATCCTGCACGTTGCGCCAGTACTGAAAAAAGTCGTAGGGACTCGTTATAGACGGGTCAAGGAATATAGCGCCCTTCTCCGTCTTGCCCATCTTCTTGCCATCGCTCGTTGTTACCAGCGGAAAGGTCAGGCCGAAGGCAGCCTCGTCCGTGCCGGGCGCCCTGCCTTCCACGCGCCTTATCAACTCCAGGCCGGCCACTATGTTGCCCCACTGGTCGTCTCCGCCTATCTGCAAGCGGCAGCCGTAGCGTCTGTACAGCTCCAGGAAATCGTAACTCTGCAAAAGCTGGTAGTTGAACTCAATGAACGACAGACCGGTCTCCATGCGAAGCCGGTAGGACTCGAAACTGAGCATACGGTTTACCGAAAAGTGCCGTCCTATCTCGCGCAGGAAGTCTATGTAGTTAAGGCCCGCAAGCCAGTCCTTATTGTTGGCGCAGATGGCCGTTTTCCCGTCAAAACCGCCCAGGAAGCTGTCAAGTTGGGCGCGAATCGATGCCGCGTTGCTGTCAAGCTGGTCGTAGCTCAGCATCTTGCGCAGTTCAGTCTTGCCGGACGGATCGCCAATACGCGCCGTGCCGCCGCCTATGAGGGCTATGCCGCAGTGCCCCGCCTTAAGTAGATGCCTGAACGCGAAAAACGGAACCATGTGCCCGATGTGTAGACTCGATCCTGTAGGGTCGCAACCAACGTAAAAAGTTACGCCGCCGCCGTCCATCAACTCGGAAAGAGCTTCTATATCGCTGCATTGAGCTATAAAACCCCGTTCCCTGAGAGTTAAAAGCGCGCTGTTCATAATTGTCCTGTACCTTTGCAAGTATTAAAGTTTGTCTATCAACATTGAACACTTGCCCGATGGTATGGGCAGTGTTTTTTTCTTTTTGCCAAGTATGTTGATTGTAAAATAGTACAGCTTCTCACTCTCCATGTGAATCTCCCAGCCTCGCCCTGATTTGTTGGAAAGTATCTTTATCATGTTCTTTTTGAGCGACAGGTTTTCGATCCCCATGATCTCAAGGTTCGGGATAATCCAGTCTACCGTCTTGCGCGGCAGCGATATCAAAAGTCCCACCGTGTTTTCGACCATCAGGCAGATAGTCGAAAGCGCGTCATAGCTAAGAAATTGCGGACGAGGGAAGATCTCGGGGTACCCTGGCTTGTATTCCGGCGGAAACGCGGGCCCTTCTTTGAACGGAAGATAGGCTTCCCACAGGTTGCCTTTTTGGTGGTTACCGTCAGGGCTCATCGAGTCGAGTATGAAGTACAGGTGCCGTATAGCACACTCCCGCGCCAGTTCCCAGCGCTGATACCGCTCCAGTCCCTTGATAACCATGAAAGTAAGGTAAGGAAACACAGAGCCGCGGTAACCCTCACCCGATTCGGAGAAGGCTTTCTCGTTCACGGCAAGGGACGGAAATGGGTGCGCAGAGCCGAAGTACAACGGGTCCTGCAATTTATCTATGATACGTTCCGCCTTGTCGTCGTTGGGAATCTCGGCAAGCAGCGTCCAATAGGAGGCTATCGTTTTTACCCTTATCTTCTCTTCGTTTTTGTCGATATCGTAGTAAAAACCGTCGTCGTTGTCCCACATAAGGCTGTTGATCCGCGTCTTCAACGAAAAATACTGCTTCTTGTACTTAAAACTCGATTCCTTATCGTTCAGAATATCGGCAAGCGCGGAAAGGTACAGCACGTTTATAGCCATCATCGCGTTAAAATCGATCGGGTATACGCATCCATCCCTCGGCGCGTTAAACATACCGGTAACAGATACCGGCGCCTCGTACAAACCGTTTGGCCGTTTAAACATCTCGTCTATCCACATCGTGTAACGGTCAAGGATCGGCAGTATCTCTTTTATCCGCTTCTTGTTCGCGGCCTTGTGGTACAGGTTGAATTCGGCCCATGAAAATATCGGTATGCCGAGACATTCAGGATTATCATCCAGTATCGCCGGCGTGCCGGTCTTTATGTCGTATGCCGCGCGGATAGCGCCGTTAGGCTCCTGCCTCTCGTAAAACACATCCAGCGTCGGGTTTGCCTGGTAAATTCTGTTTGAGTATACCAGAAAGAAAGATGAATATATCGCATCCGCCTGCGTTACAACCGGACTGCCTTGATATGAAAAAAATTTTGTCTTTATTGCGGAATCATCGCAGTTTTTGTCCCAACAGTCCTGAATCCATGCCCATGTTTTATCGTATATGTCCACAAAATCCTGGTCATAAAAATGTATCTTTGGAAAATCACGCTTTGTCACTTATACTCCTCTAATTATAATAACAATTCAGCATGGAAAAGGTTATACCTTATTCCACCAAAAGTCAAACCCGTAGAGTTTGCACTCACGGATAACTGTACCGTACCCTGCATGTGAAAACCCACTGGTGGGTTTTCATAGCAAACAAAAAGACCTACGATAAACGCATGAAAGAACGCCTCTTACCGCCAGGCGCACGGTATCAAAAGCAGCGACCCCTGGGCTTTTTGGTTGGGTTAGCGTGTTTTTTTCTGCTATGGCAGCTTGGGGCCGTCCTTACAGGCAGTGATATTATACTGCCGGGGCCGTTCCCCGTTGTAAAAAAACTGATCTTACTGTTAAACACGGAAAGATTCCTGCGGGCGCTTGTTTCCTCCACGCTCAGGCTGCTGTTGGGGCTGGCAATCTCCGTGCCGCTTGGTATGCTGGCCGGCATAGTTTCAGCGCTTGATAAACAGGCTGCCGCTTTTCTGCGGCCTTTCTTTTCAGTGATAGCCGCGACGCCGGTCATGTCGGTTATTTTGATCGCTTTTTTGGCTTTTGGCTCGGAAAAAACACCCGTTTTTACCGCATTTCTGATGGTTTTCCCCGTAATCGCGGCCAATACGATGGCCGGTGTTAAAGCGGTTGACCCAAAACTGACGGAACTCTTTAAGGTGTACTGTATCTGCGGTTTCGAAAAACTGCGTTACCTGCATATCCCGTCCATGCTACCGTACCTTGCCGCGGGTCTTCATAGCGGCCTGTCGCTCGGCTGGAAGGTGATTGTCGCCGCCGAAGTCCTGGTTCAGCCACTAAGCGCGCTCGGTACCGGTATGCAGATGGCCAAGGCTCAACTGGAAACTCCCGAACTCTTTGCATGGACAGCCGCTACGGTGATTGCCGCCGCGCTGTCCGATATTTTGCTGGACATTTTTAGCCTGCTCATGACACGTAAAAGGATTTCCTTGTAAGTGAGCCTCCGCGCGGCAAGCCGCACGGTATCTTAAGCGTTGTATGGGTTTGCGCGGAGGCTCGTTCTGTAAGATAAGCCGCTTTGAGGCTTGCCGCTGTTTGGTGTGCCGGTGGTACACTAAACACGCGGTAGGGGCAGTGATTTACTACCATTTTTTGTCAGTATTACTGATCCTAACCGCTCCAAGGGGCGAGGTATTAAACCCCAAGTCAGAATAATGGGGCGGTGAGAAACCCGCCGGCTGCCGGCGGATTTCTCAATTACTGAAACAGCCTATGGTCATGTTATTCTGTACAGTTCCTTATATGGAATCCGGTACGCCGGGTACCGCGTAAAACGTGTTGGCTACCAACGCATCGACATCAACAAAATAGTTTTCCCTCAAAAGTTGCCCTATCTTTTTTTGTCAACAGTATCAATGGCTACGGGATTGTAAGGCTTGGAGTGACGGTATGGGGGTCCTCGCAAGACATAAGCCTATGGAAATAGAATATCTACACGGCGCCGTTCAACACATACTTTCTTATGACCGCCGCTATACCGCCATGTCCAACGCTGCCTGTCACCACTTTCGCGGCGGCCTTCAGCGCTTCACAGGCGTTGTCCATTGCAACGCCGAGTCCGGCTGCACTCACAATGTCGATGTCGTTTTCACTATCGCCTATCGCAACGGCAGAGTCCCTCGTCAACCCAAGGGCGGCAAGCGACCTGTCCATGCCGCTCAACTTTGACTCGCTGGAAACGATGGCCTCCGAATATGCGGCAAATTCAGTGATACGGAGGGCAGGTTCAAACACGGCCCGCTCTTCGGCCGTCAAAAAACCCTCCATCGTGATTTTGGTGATGATCTCGTTACGGTACCTGCGTTGAAAATCGTCCGCGCTGCCGATCGGATCGTATGTCCCCCCATAATCAAAGAGCGGGCATCGGCCCATCGCAAAAACGCCTGTTTCACCTTCAAATACACACCATTTGCCATTTTTAAAATATAGCTTACAAATTTCAGGCAGCAGTTCCGGCGGAATGAATTTTCGATAGATTATACTGCCGTAAAGACTTACCGTCGCGCCGCAGCCCGCTATAACGCCGTCGACCCAACACAGGTTTTTTAACGCTGGCGGCAGGGCTGCCAACGAACGACCGGTTGACAAAAAAATCTTGTGCCCCGCCTCGTGCGCCGCCTCAAGCTGGGCAACATCATCGGGGAACGGGCCATCGGCGCCGTCAATAAGTGTGCCGTCAATGTCCAGAAAAATCGCCCTGGTTTTCTCCACAGCCAATACTCAAGTCCTAAAGAGCAGCCCTGCCTGTGAGAGTCTCTATGATCCCGGAGGGGGTTTCGGCGTTTACCACACTCTCTACAAGTTCCTTGTCCTTGAAAATCGTGGATATTGTGGAAAGAAATTGTATGTGCCGGGTATGCTTTTTAAGCGGAGAAACGACAAGTATCACTATGCGAGTATTTTCTCCGTCCACAGAGCCAAAATCCGCTCCGGTCTTCTTGATACCTATCGCAACGGCGGTTTCCTTCACACCTTCGGTTTTTGCGTGTGGTATCGCTATGCCGCGCTCCATGCCGGTACTCATTATGCTTTCACGTTGCAGTACATCGTGTAATACAAGGTCATAGTCATCCAGTTTTCCCTTGTAGGCAAGGTGCTGTACAAGTTCCGCTATTATCTCCTCCCTCGTCTCCCCTTTCAGGTCCATCACTATACAGTTTGGCTGAATCAGTTCCAGCGCGTCGCACGGAACAGTGCCGCTCATCCCTGATAGTTCCTTTTTAAGTACGTCCGTGTATGACAGGTTTTTAAGTTTTACGACGGTAAAATGAAGTTCGATTATGGCTTCGTACATAGCCATTTTTACAAAATTCATGTTAGCGCCGGCCGTCTCAATCTGGACGGTGTTTTCAGATTCCTTTATCGACAGCACTATGTCGCCCTTGCGCGCTTGCGAGATACCTTCGTCAATGTTCAGCATCTGAACAAAAAAACCTTCCGCCTTTAGGTTGTTGAGCAGCGTATCCATCACGATGCTGGCGATCGCGTCCGAATAGAATTCCCAACTCGCTGAGGCGGAGTCCTCACCCATGCCGTCTTTTTTCACGCCGGAACCGGGAATTTTGAGCGTGATGTTGATCAGGGGCGGAGCTATGATAGTGGTAACCAGCGTCATCAATATTATTATCGAAAAAAGATCTTCTCCCAGAATTCCCCACGATATACCGATGCCCGCTATTATAAGCGCCA
This sequence comes from Spirochaetaceae bacterium, assembly GCA_031279285.1. Classification (GTDB taxonomy): domain Bacteria; phylum Spirochaetota; class Spirochaetia; order Treponematales; family Breznakiellaceae; genus JAIRMY01. Next base: position 10,937 of record JAITIR010000075.1, read on the forward strand.
CCTCGCCGCGCGGTACCATGCCCATCCCTATGCGAAGGCCGCCCTTCAGGTTAAAGCCCAGCAGCATGGCAGGCCCCCCGCAGCCTATAACCTTTGCCAGTATCGCCGTAACGGAATAGATCGCCCCAAAAATCAGCACGTTTTTTGATAAAATATCCTGCATATTTACCATCATTCCCATCACCGCAAAGAAAACCGGCACAAAAAACTCGTAAAGCCCGTGCAGCCGTTCCTGAATTAGCGCGGCTATGTCTGTTTTCGAGAGTGAAAGCCCCATCACATAGGCGCCGATGATCATTGCCAGGCCGTAAGCCTCAAAAATACCGGCCAGTATCATCGCCAGGCCCAGAGAAAGTACCGAAAAATCATAACTTTGCTTGAATAATTTAAGAAAAGCCGCGATTTTTTTGGAAAATACCAGCCCCAAAACGGTAAAACCAAGCCAAATGCCAAAAACTTTTGCAGATATGCCTATCAAATTGACGGCGTTGAACGAGCCGCCCTCACCTCTTATCAGCGTTACAAAACCCAAAACCACAGCCAGGATGACGATGCCCAGCACATCGTCAAAAACCGCCGCCGCCATTATGGTTACGCCTTCAGGCGAATCCATTCTCCTTTGATCGGACAGTATACGGGCCGTTATCCCGACCGATGTAGCCGTTGACATAACCCCCAGAAACAGGCAAACCGGATCGGTAACGGTATACCCCAGAACCAGCGCCCCCATCGCCGCCCCTGAAATGAAGGATACCAGCACCCCGCCAATCCCCACTATCCCGCCGGCAAGCGAATAACGCAGGAACAAGCCGAGGTCAGTTTCCAGGCCGGAAGAAAACAGCAGTATTATAGAACCTATGGTAGAAATGGCGTACAGTTCCGGGCTTACAGCCATGTTCCCGGTAAGTTTTTCCACAAAAAAAAGCCCGTTAGGAAAGGCCGGCAACGATATGCGGCCCAACGCAAACGGGCCTATAACGATACCCGCGATAAGTTCACCCAAAACCGACGGTATACCAAAGTACCTTACTATTCGCCTCCCTACACGTACGGCAAACAGGAGTACGCCCATTTGTATTGTAAGGGTTATCATCGTATCAGATATCTGCATACTCATAGCATACTGTTTTTTTACCATTTAATCTACCGTATTTTCAGGATTCCTCCGCTGACCTCAGCCGAAAGTTGCGCTATGCGGGGGAATCGACAGTGAGATTGGAGCCTAAGCCCATTGTTCGGTGGTGGGCGAAAGACGTTGTTTACCTGTTTTTTCCCACTATAATTAGTTTACTGGCCATACTTTACACATTCTTTACCAAGACTCTCACACCTTTCACCCACTGCCCCATTGTTCAGTGAGCGACAATTTTAATACTTATTGACACCTTTAAAATTTTTTATATATAATTATCTCATGACAAACGATACAATAATTCCTGGATTTGATTCCGAGAAGGACGACAGCCTCAAAGTGGACATTAAAAAGATAATCGGCGTTGATGGTGGCTTGTCGCTCATTCTAACAGGATATATTGACACATACAACTCCAACAGTTTTCAAAAACGCGTTCAAAAGGCTATTGATAGCGGATATAAAAGACTGATCTTTAACTGCGGCGGGTTGAATTATGTTTCATCTACAGGAATAGGTTCATTTACGGCATTTTTAAAGACATTGAAAAGCATTGGCGGGGATCTTGTTTTGCTGGGGGTGCAGCCTAAAGTCTATGAGGTTTTCCAATTGCTTGGGTTTTCCCAGTTTTTTAACATACGTGATAACCAGGATGATGCAGAAAATTACTTCAGAGGCGGTGGCAGTCAGGTTGAAGTGAATACTGTTTTCCCCCATAATTTCAACTGCCCCATCTGCTCAAAAAGATTAAAAGCGGTTAAAGCGGGACGTTTCCGCTGCTCAGAATGCAGAACCATTCTTGCTGTTGATGAAACCGGAAGCGTGTTTTTGGGGTAAGCGGTGGGTATTTTTTCACGTTTAAGAACGGTAATTGCGGCAAACGTCAACGCGCTCATAAGCAAAGCTGAAAAGCCTGAGAAGATGCTGAATCAGTTGCTTATCGATATGAATGAACAGCTTATCGAGTCCAAAAAGGCCGTAGCGATGGCTATTGCCGATGAAAAAAAACTGGAACGTGAAGTGAATAGCCAAAAAGCGCAATCGGACGAGTGGTTGCGTAAGGCTACCCTTGCCGTTCAGAACGGCAAGGATGACTTGGCGAAAGAAGCTCTGCTGCGTAAACAGGAGTACGATAATTACTACCAGGAATACAGTAAACAGTGGACAGCCCAGAAAGAATCGGTTGAAAGGTTAAAAAATTCGCTTCGTGAGCTGCAAACAAAGATAGAAGAAGCCCAGCGAAAGAAGAACCTGTTGATTGCCCGTGCCAAACGCGCCGAAGCCGAGCAAAAGATTCAGGACACGATGAGCGGGATGGATGGGAATAAGGCTTCGTTCGATACGTTCGAACGTATGTCCCAAAAGGTTGATGAGCTTGAAGCACGCGCCGAGGCAAGCAAAGAACTTTCCAGCTTTAACGCCGATACAAGTCTGGAGAAAAAGTTTGCCGAACTTGAAAAATCGGACTCAAGCGCCGACCAGCTTTTAGCCGATCTAAAAGCAAATATGCGGGCCTTGCCTGATAATTCGAAAACCTAGTTTTATAACAGGGCCTTTAGCTCAGTTGGTTAGAGCTGCGGACTCATAACCCGTAGGTCCCTGGTTCAAGTCCAGGAAGGCCCAACCAAAAACCCCCGTCAAGGGGGTTTTTCTTTGACAAGCCCTTCCTTGGCTTTAACGGTTCAGCCCGCCGGACAACGGCAGCAAAAGGCTCCGCGGATCACACCGACAGGGCTGGCTATGATTCTCGTGTCCCACAAGCTGATCTTTGTTCGTGAAGTTTCGTCACATGTGATCTTTTTTGACTCAGCCGCTCCGGTAAGACAAGGGCAAGAAGCGCATACAGGGTTTCACGCCTGCGGGTTTTCACAATAGGCAAAAAAACTTACAATTAACGCATGAAAAAGCGCCGTTTACCGCTTGGGGTGCAGACCTTCTCGGAAATTATCGAGGATGGCCGTGTTTATGTGGATAAGACCGGACGTATATACGATCTTGTTACTGGCTCCGGCAAATACGTATTCCTGGCCCGTCCGCGGCGTTTTGGGAAGAGTCTCCTCTGTTCCACACTCGTCGAACTGTTTGAAGGACGGCGGGAACTGTTCAAAGGGCTTGCGGTAGACTCGCTTGACTGGAACTGGAAGAAACACCCCGTCATACACATAGACTTAACACCCGCTACCTATGTTAACGGCAGGGATGAGTTACTGTCCGCCATCCGCCGATCGTTAAGAAGGGCCGCAAAAAAAATAGGCTTACAGTTGAGCGGCGACACGGTATCCGGTCAATTTGAAGAACTGATTGCGGAAAGCTGTGACGTGTACAACGAAAAGGCTGTCGTAATTATCGACGAGTACGACAAGCCCTTGCTTGACAGTATAAACAAGCGTGAAGTCCACGAAACTTTGAAAGATGAACTGCGCGGCTTCTACGGCGTGCTCA
>JAITIR010000081.1 GCA_031279285.1 Spirochaetaceae bacterium
AGAGGAACGCGGGCGACCTGCAAAAGCTGGGTCTCGTGGCAAGTGATGTAGACGTGGACGCCCTCGCCAAAAATACCTTTGTGCAGGTAGAAGGCGTGCCTGATTCGCTGTACAGGTGACTGACACCGTTTTAGACGGCAAAAAAGATTTTTACACCCCTGCGTTACCATTTTGTTAGTGTTATAAATTCCCACCGCCTCAAGGGGCGGTGGAGCAAACCAGACTGCGAACAAAAATACACTTTTTTAAGAAAATTTGAAGCAAATACGAATGTTGTATGCATAAGTATATGTATGAAAACATTGTATCTTTCTAAAAAATTGAATCTAATAAGGGAATTCTTGTTCCCGCTGGACTGTGCTGTCTGCGGCAGGACGCTACTTAACGAAGCGGAGGCCTGGATAGGTCTCTGCGGAGAATGTGCCGAAAGCTTTCCGTCAGGACCTCAAAAATGTTGCTCCATCTGCGGTCGTCCGTTGATATCTGAGATGGATGTTTGTATGAACTGCCGCAAAAATGACGGAAATCTGTACGACAGTATGACTCTGCTGTATCCGTATATAGGCAGGGAGCAGAGGGCTTTGAAGGCGTACAAATTCGGTAAACACCGTACCCTCGCGCGTTTTTTTTCTGAAAAAATGCTGTCCGCAATGAATGGTTCCCAGTCAAGAAAAGTCTTGCCTTTGGAAGTACCCTGGATACCGGTACCGCCGCGGGCGGGCAAGTTAAAAACCGCTGGATGGGACCAGGTGGAACTGATAGCCAAAATACTGGAAAAACTTTACCACGTTCCTGTATTACGTTGCCTCAAACGGCTCGCCTCGAAAACTCAAAAAGAACTTGGAAAATCGGAGCGTATAACGAACCTGAAGGGACGCATAGTATGCCCAGTCACGGTGCCGGAAGAAGTGATCGTCTTTGACGATGTTTTTACAACCGGATCGACGATGAACGCCTGCGCCGGGGCGCTAAAAGATGCTGGGGCGAAAAAGGTACACGGTATATGTTTGTTTTACAGTTAGGAAGTTTAATAGCGGGATTAACGCCAGATGAACCAGAGGACCAGGGACGCAACCGCCGTTGTAATAAGCGTGAATGGACCGCCTATTTTAAACCAGCCTGAAAGGTTAAGGTTTACGCCTTCTTTTTTTAAGATACCAATGGCGACTATGTTTGCCGACGCGCCAAAGGGGCTAAGGTTACCGCCGAGGCATGAGCCTACGAGCAGCGCGAACATGTACAGTTCCGGCGCTATGCCCATGCCTAGGGCAAGCTCCCTTGCTACAGGCAGCATCGCGATGATGTACGGCACATTATCAACAAAGCCGGAAATTATGATCGATACGGCAATGGTTATTACAAAACCGGCCAAAAGGCTGCCGCCTATTACTCCACTCAGAAAACCGGCAAAAGCGGTCAGCAAGCCGGTATCCGAAAGCGCCCCTATCACTACAAAAATGCCGATCAGAAACAGTATGGTTTCCCAGTCTAGCCCTAATACCAGTTTTTTTACCGCCGCGCCGCTCTCTTTGCGGACAAACATATACCAAAGAATACCCGCGACTCCAAGCGCAATGACCAAAAGGCCGGCAGTCAGCGTTACGCCGGAATTAAATATGAACGAACAGGCCGCAAGCCCGACTATCATCAGTATAAGCAGTACGGATGGTACCAACGATACTATATCCTCGCTATCAACGGAAATTTTTTGCTGCCCGTTTTTCAAAAAAATGATGTAAAAAAACACCGCACCTGACAACATTCCCGCCTGTATAATAAAAAATATTGAAGGCCGTCCGTAAATAAAAAAGAAATCGTTAAAACCGTAGTCCGCATAGCTGGCGAAAATCATTGAGGGCGGATCGCCCACCAGGGTGGCGGTACCCTGCAAGTTTGACATCACGGCGAGACCAGTAATAAAAAAGACAGGGTTTACCTTTATTTTTTTTGAAAGGGCAAGGGCGATCGGGGCCATAACCAAAACGGTCGCGACATTTTCTACAAAGGCGCTTATAAGGCCTGTTATGACAAGGATAACTACAATTGCTATACCTACGTTTGGTGAAACGTTGATAATGTTATCGGCTATGCGAGCCGGCACACGGGAATAGATAAACAGTTCGGCAATTACCAGGCTGCCTATGTATATCAGCAAAATATTCCAGTTTATATGCCGCGTAAGCGCGTCCAGCGGGCTTGAGGCCCCCAACAGTACGACAAAGATGGCGGCGGAAATCGTTATATACGCTTTTTTTCGCGGAAAAATTATCACCGCGGCGTACATGGCGCAAACTATTGCAAGCGTTATCCAGCTTGGCAGCAATTTTAATTCCTGCTTTTTCCGTAAACCTTCGACAAGGCTTCGCCTGCATAATCGCGGACAGGTCTTACATACGAGGGGGTCTTTGAAATGTGCAATAAAGTACTGTAAACCCAGGGATTCTTCACTTCACTGCCCTCTGTAAACGCGAGGCAGGAATCGATTACGGAAACAGCCAGTAAATTGCTGGGCATTTTACTGTCATACTTTCTAAAAACATAAAGTATTATGTCCAGCGCATAACTACTTTCGTCAAACCCATGTTTTGTCAGGGAACGAACCGCCTCGGCTATAACGGAAGGTTCATTTTCAACCAGTAATACACGGATCAATGTAGCTGACGCCTTTTCCCCCTTTAAATCACCAAGGTATTCAACCGCCTTCATGCGTATGTCAGGGTAGTTGTTAACCGTGCGCCCTTCCGCCCTTATCTTGTTCAGTATGCCTTCAAGCGCCATGTAGGATAGTATCTCCTGTACATCATCAGTAGGATTCCCGTTGTCTATCGTTTGTCTGATGTACTGTAGCGCGGCATATTTATTTTCACGATCGCCGGACTTTGCCTGCTCGTTGATAACCATGCTTTCAACAGATTTCTGTAAGTATGATTCTTCTACGGATAAATCCTGCGCGGCAACAGTAACACTTGCAAAAACGCAAAAACCAGTAATTAACGCTTTATTATTCCAAATTAAGTACATTTATCTCTCCTTCTAATAAATAAAATAACAACAATAACCTGTACAAAGAACAGTAGTAATCAGCGCATGGAGTTAGGCATAACTATTTTCCAGCCGCTTTGCGTTTTCTCAAGATCGTATAATATAACACGCCTGCCATTATAGATATTTATAGCTTTTACCCTATTTTCGCTTAAGAATTCAATATCATCTACCTTGTCGTTTGAACGAGACGGGACAACAACATGGATAAAATAATCATAAGCGTCCGATAGAACTATTTTTCTTGATGTAAGTATTTTCGCTTTGGAAATTCCCCGCAAATAGTCCGGAGAATTTATATACTGATAATACTCCGTATCGAGATACTGCATCCACACAGAATAACGTTTGTCTTTGATTATAGAGTTCAAATTATCTATAAAACGAAAAATATCATGCTTGGTTTCCTCGTAGACTTCCGGCGTTATAGAAGATGGATCAAACTCTGCGGTTTTCGTCGTAACAACAGGTTCAACTGTCCCAGCCGGTTCCACAGATTCAGCAACTTCGCTCTCGAATTGATGTCGAAACTCGGTAGGAGTATGCTGCGCTTCCAGAACTGCACACGAAAAGACCAGAGCTATAATAGCAAGCAAAGTGACAGTAAGATTATACCTCCTCATGATTGGAGTATATGATTTTTCAAAACTCGAGTCAACCAAGGCGGCGGTTTTGTTCACGGTGTATACACCTGTAACTTGGCTGTGATTGCCTGCACAAAAGCCGTGAACAAGGGGTGGGCCGCTGTAGGTTTGGACTTGAATTCGGGGTGGAACTGGACACCAAGCCCCCAGGAGTGGCCGGGCCATTCAACCGATTCGACAAGCGCGTTATCCGGCGTAAACGCGCTGAGAACAAGGCCGGAATCTAGCATATCCTTGCGGTACTTGTTGGAAAATTCATAGCGGTGGCGGTGGCGCTCTTGGATAACAGGATCGCCATAGGCTTTGTGTATCAGGGTACCTTCACAGACGCGGGTCTCGCTGTTACCGAGCCGCATCGTGCCGCCCATCATCTGTACGTCGATCTGCTCTTCCAACAGGCTTATCACCGGATGCGTCGTGCCGTGCGTGAACTCCGTCGAATCGGCATCCTCCCAGCGCAGTACGTTCCGCGCCCACTCTATTACCATCACCTGCATACCAAGGCATATTCCGAAGTACGGCACACTGTGTGTCCGCGCCCAGGATACCGCTCTCACCATACCCTCGATTCCCCTGTCGCCAAAGCCCCCCGGTACAAGTATGCCGTCTACCGGGGATGAGCCGCCGCTTCCAAGCACAGCATCCGGGTCTAACGCCGCCTCCAACTGGGCCGAATCTACCTTTACAAGCTCGGTTATCACACCGCAGGAAAGACCGGCGTGGAAGATCGCCTCGTACACGGACTTGTACGCGTCGTGCAGCCCCATGTACTTACCCACTATGCCAATGCGCGCCCGTCCCTGACGCGCGTTGAACCTATCCACCATCGCGTACCAGGCGGAAAGATCGGCGTGCCGAATCTCAACGCCCATCTTTTTTAGTACTATCTGGTCCAGCTTCTGCTCGTAAAACACGAGCGGTACCCGGTATATAGTCGTATCAACATCGTACGAAACGATCACGGCCTCGTTTTCCACGTTTGTAAACTGTGATATTTTTCGAAGCGTTGCCTCGTCCAGCATCACCGGAGCGCGGCATATAAGCACATCGGGCTGTATCCCCAGTTCCTGCATCGCCTTTACCGAGTGCTGCGTAGGCTTTGTCTTGAGTTCCGCGCCGGCCACTTCCGGTATCAGCGTAAGGTGAACCGAAATCGCGTTGTTCCGTCCCATCTCGTGTATCATCTGACGGGCAGCCTCCAGGAACGGTATCGACTCGATGTCGCCGACCGTGCCGCCAATCTCGACAATCACTACATCGTTGTCCGGGCTTTCTTTGGCAACGGCAAGTATTCGTCTCTTTATCTCGTCCGTGATGTGGGGAATCACCTGAATCGTCCTCCCAAGGTAGCGGCCTTCCCGCTCTTTGCGGATGACCGCGTCGTAAATCTGCCCTGTCGTTATCGAATTCGCATGGGAAAGCGGCCCCGATGTGAACCGCGCGTAGTTCCCAAGGTCAAGGTCTGTCTCGGCCCCGTCATCCGTAACATAAACCTCACCGTGCTGGTACGGACTCATCGTCCCGGCATCCACATTGATGTACGGATCGCACTTTACCATACGGACGTTAAGCCCGCGCCCCTCAAGCAACGCCCCCAACGAGGAGGCGGCAACCCCTTTTCCCAGGCTGGAACACACGCCGCCCGATACAAAGATGAATTTGTTCATGGAATTTTAGTTTACATCATTCCCCCCAACTCGTTAAGCAGGACAGGCAGACCAGCCTATTCAACGCTATGCGTTGAGCTTAGGAACTGTACAGAAATAACATGACAGTTTGGTCATATTATTTTTTAATTGCGTAAACAATTGGACTTGTTCGACAAGCTTGTCGCTTGTCTCCCAAGTCTAATGAACCGCCCCGCCACAAAACAGCGGTAAGCTGGTGTGTGGCGGGGGCTCTTTTGGAAACGTTGAATTATTTACACGGTTCGTTCTGTAAGACAAGCTGCTCTGCGGCTTGCCGCTGATTGGGGCGCCTGTGGCGCGCCAATCACGCGGTAGGAGGCAATGGTTTACTACCAATCTTTGTCGGTGTTGCTGATTTTAACCGCCCCAAGGGGCGGGGTATTAGACCCCACTGCGAATAAAATGCCCTGCATTTTATTTATGTACAGTTCTTAAGTGAAATGTTTTTTTATTTATTGCGGGGCGATCTGTAAATGT
>JAITIR010000098.1 GCA_031279285.1 Spirochaetaceae bacterium
AATGCCGCGAGTACAATCGCGACAACCCCAAGAAACAGACTCATGTTTTTCTTCATAGAGTCCTCCTAAAAGAGAAAAATACGTCCGGGCTAGGCCCGGACGAAGCAAATGGGGAGTAAAAACGCGATTGAACGCTAACCCTGCAAGGGGTAGGATAAAGGCGTTTCGTTGAGCCCCGGTTCAGCGATTTCTGGCCAAAGAAACTAGCGCTGTTCCGGGGCTCCCCGGTTTGCTTTACATAAGATATTATATCGCAAAAAAGTCAAAAAAACAAGTATTTCGTGATTTTTTTTTTGGGGAGGCGTTTGGACAAGCTTTTTGCGCTTGGACAAGCGCAAAAGGCTTGTCTCCCGCCTTTGTTCAAACTCCCTAAGGAACTGTTCATTGTCCTCTCAATTTACCGCCACAGTCCACTACTTCCCATCGCCAAGCATGGAGTCTCGCAATTTGAAACCGGAATTGCTGTTATGCCTTTACACAGGCCGGTTTTTATGCCAATCTGTGTTATATTCTGTACTAGTAAGAGGTGAAAAATCATAACACAGGGGGGAACTCATGCGTAAGGTTTTTTTTATTGCAGCCTTACTGTCCGCATACTGCTTGTACGGGCAGAATGCGGACGACATTGTAAAATCGTCCCGCGACAGGATAAAGGCGGACACGATACAATCGCAGTCAACAATGGTTTTGACAGCCAAGAACGGTTCCAAAAGCGAGCGTACGATCAACCAGTATTCAAAGGACGGGCCAAACGGCAGTCGTACCATCGTTGAGTTTTTAAGTCCTGCCTCGGTGAAGGGTACGCGCTTTCTTACGATGCAAAACAAGGATGGTGGGGATGACCGCTGGATATACCTGCCCGAACTGAACAGGGTCCGGCGCATAGCGGCGCAGGAAGGCGGCAGAAGTTTTGTGGGTACCGATCTGTCTTACGATGACATTTCATCGGCGGATCGTGATGTCGATAAGGATACTCACAAAATTTTACGGGAAGAAACCCTGGCCGGCAACGTCTGCCATGTGGTTGAATCCGTGCCGAAAGACAAATCGTACCAGTACAGCAGGATGATTTCGTGGATAGACAAAAATAGTTATGTAAATCATAAACTGGAATTGTACGACAAAAAGGGCGCGTTGGTTAAACGTTACGAAATTCTGGAATTAAAAGACGTACAGGGACGGCTGTCTCCGTGGGTTTCAAGAATGACAAACCTTAACGCAAATACATCAACGACGGTAAACATACTGCAAATGGCGTACGATAAAGCGATTCCCGACAGCGTATTTACAACAAACTACCTTGAAACGGGAAAGGCCAACTGACAAATTGGAATGCGGCGGCTGCTTTTTTTTACGCTTTTTTTGCTGCTCTGCTTTGCGTCCGCGCTTTATGTGATCGGCAACGAACGAAATTTTACCGTGAAGACCCAGTTTTTTTTGCTCAACATGATCCTCTATGTGGGCATGTTCCTTGCGGTCTGCGTCATGCTTGACTTTATCTTTAACGCCGGCTTTGCGTTGCTGAAACAGAAAAAACATATTCCGTCCAAATCGTTTGTTTTTTTGCTCCTTGGGCTTGTCGCTTTTATCCTTTCCGGCCTTGCGGCCACAATTCTGGTTTTGACAACGAGAAACATTGCATGAAAAAGCTATTTGCGCTACGTGGCGCAACCCAGTGTGTAAATAGCGAAGACGACATCGTTAGGCAGGTTTCCGCAATGTACGATGATATTCTTTCGCGGAATGACATCACGGAAGTGGACATAGTGTCGCTGCAATTTTCCGTTACCGCCGATATTGACGCGGTAAACCCTGCCTCCGCGTTACGCAGGTCGGGACGGGCGGCAAACCTGGCCATGTTTGCCGCCCAGGAAGCCGCCTCGCAGGGCAGCCTGCCGCGCACGATCCGCTGCCTCGTCCACTGCTACATGGATGCCGCCGCCACCCCGCGCCACGTCTACCGGAACGGCGCCGAAGTTCTGCGCCCCGACAGGGCACGGAACTTATAAATCGGGGAACAGCTTTACACCAAGCGTCAGGATCACGGTTGTTGATTTTGAGTACGGCGCTTCGTCAACGATGCGGTACGGTGACGGTTCGCCCTGATTCGCCGGGCCGTCAATGTTTGTAAAGTACGAAAAGACGACGCCGGCTTCACCGTAGACTTTGGCGGACAACTTGTTCAACGTGTGTTCCGCGCCGGCTTTCAGTACATGGAACCATTGGTAAGCTCCGTCATGCAGAAAGTATTTTTTTAACACATCCTTTTCGTCACGTCCGTCAGGATCGAGTTCTGAAAGGTAGGCGCTCCCGTCAACGGCGTTAGGGCCGAAGTCCGCGCCGTGACGGATCATCTGGTACTGAAAGTGTATATTTGTCGCGCGACCCGCCATCGTTTCAAAGCGTAGCAACAGTTCATCCGAATTCGGCGGCAGGTAGTAGCCTATCCCCACGCCGTTATTCATGTAGGACGTTTCCATGGTACGTCTGTCACCCAGTTCGTTGTACCAAGGCACAAAATTTCTGTTATGTGTATAACAGTACGGTTCTATCTTTGTGTAAGATAATTTTATGAAAGAAAATGGCAGCGGCAAAATATGAACCGTTGTTCCGGCCTGAAACGCAAACATAGTTCTGTCCAGAATTCCCATGGCGGGTTGTAACTCCAGTTCATCACAGTAAAATGAAACCCAGGCGCTCGCGATTCCGGTGACATTGCCTTTAATATCAAGGAACATTGCCAGGTTGTCAAAATCCCCGATATTATTTTGATAAAAAAAACTGCTGAGCAGCGGAAACGGGTATCCCAGTTCAAAACGCTTGGGCCATACAACCGTGTCTCCAAAATCAATGTGCAGGAAATTCTTGATGTTGAATTCCAGCATCGTTATTGAAAAAGCATTCTGACTCGACCATGAGGAAATTTTAATTCCATCCTGATTAAAGTATTCAAGCTCGCCTGTCAATGAAGAAATACTGAACCATGAAAGCGGCTGAAACTGTCCCTCAACGGCCAGGAACGGCTGCGCGTTGCCGTTAAAAACCAGGCTACTACCGGGCGACATTGCCGCCCATTCCCTGCGCAGCCTGCCGAAACGGAAGGTCAGCGTTCCGTCAAGGAATGCCGCGGCCAAGTCCCCGTTTATGGCGTATCCACCGGCAGTCCGTTCGGGAAATGTTTTATAGCCGGACGAATTCAGTTCGTCAAAAAAGAAAACTGAGCTGTCCCACCTTTTTTTGTACGTAAAGGGGAAATAGGCAAGGGATTCGCTGTATGCGGGTAGTTCCCTGTCAATAAACTCGCCGTGATCTTCAAAACCGCGGTAGTATGCATGGTAAGTGCCGTTCTGTTTTCGTTCGGCTCTTAAAATCCCACCCGAAATCGCAGCGTCGTAAGAAAAATGGTTTCCGATGTCGCCTTTCAGGTAAGCGGAAATCCAAAGAGTTTCGCCCCAACTGTACGCCGTTTCAGTCTCCGCTTTTACAGCCTGCGAAAATTCGGCGTCCATCTTTAGGCCCGCCTCGGCGTTGATTTTAATATTTTTTTTAAAAAGCGTCCCGGCGGCAAAGTACCGCCCGCGCTCCATGTCCAGGCCATCTTTTTTTCCGGTATACTTTTTTCGTTCGTTTTCCAGAATCAACCTTTCAGCCGCGTTGAGCCGCCCCCTGCCTGCGCCTTCCGCGCCAAGCGCCTCGTTTATCGCGGAAAGGATAGCGGCCCGCGTGTAGGGCTTTGAAACCGGCAGTGGACGGCAGAGTCCGCGTCCTACGGCCAGATCAAGGATCTGGTATATGTTGTCTTCGACAGGAACGGAGACGTGGGACTGTGCGGTTAGCGCATAAACCGGCGCAACCGTCAGCAAAAAAAACAAAAATAACTTTAACATAATCACGATTCTGAATGTAAGCGGGATTAAAATCAAGTTCGGAGAGCCGGACTCCGCTCACTGTTCAACAACAAAGAGGTAATTCTGTCACTTTACAACGCCATTAACGGCACGGATTACGGCGATGGTACCGAGGTTATCATCCATACCCTGCGGACATACTGTCCACAAGCCAGAAAAAAGCGCCGGCCGCCTGGCCCGCCTGGTGGGTTGAAATTTCGAGGCATGTCGGGCAAAAATTTGGTATGGCAAACGGGAAAAGACGGAATCTTGTAAAGAATTTCCTACAGGGCAGGCTCAGGTTCACTGAATTTGCAATTACAAACGCCTGTATCGCAAAGTGTTCATTCTGCGATATATGGAAGCAGCATCCAAAAATATTTGTAGACAAGGAAAAAGCGCTCTGCGCGATCGATCGGCTCGCGGACTTAGGCGTTGGACACCTCACGATAACGGGCGGCGAACCGCTGCTTCACCCCGATGTTACCGCCTTTGTCGAGCGGGCGACGGCGCTAAAGATGAACAACGCCGTGCTGAACGCGGCCCCCTCGCTTTTAATGCGGAACGATATTCTAAAAAAACTTGAGGATGCAGGTTGTGATGTTCTCAGCATATCTTTTGATTCGGGCGATCCCGTTACGATGGCGGAATCGCGCAAGATACCAAATATTATGGACGATATGGCGCGGGCCATGGAGATGGTCAAAAAAACCAGCCTGAAAACGATGGCTTCCGTGCTTATCTGGAATGACAACTATGACAGCCTTGAAGATGTCTGTATCCGCGCAAAGAATATGGGCTACGATTTTATATCGTTCAACTACCCGACATTTTCAGAGTCAAAAGTTTATCCGCTGGGCGGGGAAGGTATCAGCCTTTCCCGCGACAAGGTGATACAGGGGCTGGGAGCGGCAATCAGGCTCCGCAAAACGGAAAAGTACGGCATCATCAACTCCGCCATTTCCATGCAGAACATCATCAACTACCTCAAAGACCCGGACAAGACAACTTTTCACTGTCTTGGCGGAAACCACGTGCTGTTTTTGGACTGGTTCTTTGATATTCACCCCTGTATGCAGCTTCCCAAGACGCTTGGCAATATTCTGGATGCTGGTATGAAAGAGAGCAGCCTCCGTATGCAGCCCTGTAATGACTGCAACATGAGTTGGTACCGCGACCTGAGCATGTTCATGCACGGTATGCGGAGTATCCCGATCCTGCTGGAATCTTTAGCCGGCACAAGAAACTTTCTTTAACATCCCGGCTGTTTTACGACGTTACTGCGAATGAAGTCCTTCACGCAAAGGCTGTCGCCGCCTGAAAACCGATTACGGGCTGGTTTGGCTTGGCCGAGTCTGTAGTTTACGAAGCAAACTCCGGAACTCAACGCGTTTTGCGCGTTGAGCCGCTTACAACACTTTTTTGTATGTGCTAAAGTATAATAAAACCCTGTTTATGGGGCAATAAACGAATTAGGAGGATTACATGGTTATTTTGACATTGAACTGCGGCTCATCGTCCGCAAAGTATCAGGTTTATGATTGGGATGCCAAAGATATTCTGGCGGTCGGCATTGTGGAAAAGGTAACGATAGGCGGTTCCTTTATAAACCACAAGGTAAAGGGCAAGGAAGAGATAACGATCAATTACGATTGTCCCTCCCATACCGATGCGGTAGATCTCATCATAAAGACCTTGACGGACCCGAAAACCGGCGTAATAAGCGACATGGGCGTGATCAAGGCTGTGGGACACCGGGTGGTACACGGCGGCGACAAGTTTACCAAGAGCGTTATCGGTGACGCCAAGGTGATGTCTACCCTGGACGAGGTAAAGGACCTGGGCCCGCACCACAATCCCGCCAACATCATGGGCATAGAGGCGGCCAAAAAGGTGCTGCCCAACGTGCCGCACTGCGCCGTGATGGACACCGCCTGGCATCAGACCATGCCGCCGGAATCCTTCCTCTACGCCGTGCCTTACGAGTGGTACGAGAAGTTTTCTGTGCGCCGTTACGGATTCCA
>JAITIR010000101.1 GCA_031279285.1 Spirochaetaceae bacterium
GGGTGGATAGAGGAACGCGCCCTCATGAACGCGGCCAATCACTGGGTTTTTGAGGCTTTTTCGGATATTCAGAGCGGGCTTGCGGTAGTAAATCGGTGATCGAATGGTAAAAGAACGGAAGGAATCTATTCCTTTCCAAAAACGATTAATTCGACAGCCTCGTTGGGCAACTCTTGAAAATGAACGGGGAAAAGAACAAAGTGAAACAACCCTCCGGTCAGGAGGCTGGTCGGGCCGGAGCGGCCTGATTTCAACCAGGTTTTTGTTTCTGGGCAACCGTCCCTTTTCGACTAGATTAATTATTAGGCAATGCGGGTACTTGACAAAATTTGTTTTGTATGGTATAATTGCATTTTCAGTAGAGTAAAGCCGCTTGCTAAGTTTTAGCTTTAAGGCGGTCCAGGTCCGGCAAAAGATTATTATTTGTTGCGGGGCCTTATCAGGGTTTTTGGATAAAATCATGCAATTTTTTGATACTCATGCCCATATAGGCTTGATATTTGACGACCCCATTGAACAACTGCTGGTAACGCAGGAAGCGCGCCAGGTAGGTGTTTCAAGAATTGTTTCGATTTGTAACAATTTGCATGATTTTGCAAAGGTTTACGGCAACCTAAAATCTGCGTCAAACGTTTACCACGCTTCGGGCGTTTCTCCGTCCGAGGTGCAGAACCCGGGTAAAGGCTGGTTACAGACTATCGAGCAGAACCTACGCCTGCCTCGCGTGATCGCGGTGGGCGAGATTGGCTTGGACTACTACCACAAATTTGGCGACAGAAAATCACAGATAGAACTGTTCATAACTCAGCTTGACCTAGCCTCCAAGCTGAACTACCCCGTCATCATACACAACCGGGATGCGGGCCGTGATGTGCTTGACATACTCCGTGACCGCCTGCCGCCAAAAGGCGGTGTGTTGCATTGTTACTCCGAAAATGCTGAGTACGCAAAAAGGGTGCTGTCCCTCAACCTCAACCTTTACTTCTCGTTTGCCGGCAACCTAACGTACCGTAACGCGCGCAACCTGCATGAAACGATCGCCGTGCTGCCGCTCGATCGCATACTGATCGAATCGGAAAGCCCCTTCATGGTGCCGGCTGAGCATCGCGGCAAACGGAATATGCCAAAATTCTTGCCAATGACGGCTCGCTGCCTGGCGGAAATGCTCAATTTAAGCCTGGAAGAGACCGCTGCCGCGCTATGGGAAAACTCAAACCGTTTCTTCGGCCTGTAAAATGGATAATTTCCTGTTTAACTTTCGTTATTCACAGGTTTTCGAGCTTCTTCCCCCATGTTGAACTCGGCAAGTTTGCGGTGAAGCGTTTTACGGCCTATGCTGAGGACTTTTGCCGTCTCGCTCTTGTTGCCTTTTTGCGCCGCCAGTGTTTCAAGGATTATTATTTCTTCCGCCTTATCAAGTGTAGTACCGGAAGGTATGCGTATCCAGCCGTCTTCAGTGGCGCTACGTATCGTCGGTGGCAGATCCTCTTCCGTGATGAAAGGACCCTTGCACATCACCACTGCGCTTTCAATACAGTTCCGCAGTTCGCGGACATTGCCCGGCCAGTCATAGTTGAACAGGCATGAACGCGCTTTTTCGTCTACACCTTCGATCGGTTTGTTGTTTTCTTCCGAGATTTTTTTTAAGAAAGCGTTTATTAACAGCGGAATGTCGTCCTTGCGTTCGCGCAGGGGCGGTACAAAAATAGTAACAACATTGAGGCGGTAGTATAAATCTTCCCGAAAATTTCTTTTTTCAATTTCTTCTTTCAGGTCCTTGTTCGTCGCCGCAACGAGCCGTATGTCAACCTCTATCGTTTCTTCGCCGCCCACACGCTCAAACTGTTTTTCTTGTAAGACGCGCAGCAGTTTAATCTGTATGTTTTGATCAATTTCGCCTATCTCGTCAAGAAAAAGCGTCCCGCCGTTAGCAAGCTCAAACTTACCGCGTTTGCGCGCAGTCGCTCCGGTAAACGAGCCCTTCTCATGCCCAAAAAGCTCACTTTCCAGGATACTTTCCGCGAGGGCGGCGCAGTGTACCTTGATAAAGGGCCTGTCCTTCCGCGGCGACAGGCGGTGTATCGAGTCCGCTATCAGTTCCTTGCCTACACCGGATTCCCCCGTTATCAAAACGGAAGCTTTGGTAGGAGCGACTCGTTCAACCGTATCGAATACGCGGCGTATCGGTTCGCTGGTGCCTATTATCGCGTTGTTTATGCGTTGCCGTTCGAGTTCTTCCTCCAGGTGTTCGCGTTCAAGCCGCCGCGCCCTGTTGCCAAGAGCGCGTTTAACAAGTATCGACAGCCGGTCAATATCAACAGGTTTTGTAAGAAAGTCCCATGCGCCGTTACGCATCGCTTCCACTGCGTCTTTTACCGTTCCGTGACCTGTAAGTACTATTACCGGGACAGCCAGCGATTCGGATTTTATGCGTTTCAGAAGCTCATCACCATTCATCCCAGGCATTCGTAGATCAATGATTGCAAGATCTATGTCGCCTTTCTGAAAACGTTTCCACGCCGTATCGCCATCCCAGGCGATTACGACATCGTAACCGTCCGTCTCAAGTGATTCGGCAAGCCCTTCCCGTATTCCTTTTTCATCATCCGCAATCAAAATTTTGAATTTCATTTATTCTGCCATGGGGTTTAATACCCCGCCCCTTGGGGCGGTTAGAATCAGCGACACTAACAAAAATTGGTAGTAAACCCCCATATTATAAATTTCCTTACAGAACGAACCTCGTAAATGATGCAACGTTTACAAGATAGCCCGCCGCAAATTTTGCGCGCAAACTTGTTTGCACCTCTGCGGCGGGGAGGTTCATTAAACCGTTTAACTTACTATACCGACAAAATGACTTTCGGGCAACCTGCAATTTTCAATCCATCTGTTTTTTATCTTCGCCTGGAGTATAACCTACCAGCAATGACTAAGCGCCATAGGCACTTGGTCAACCTGCACCGAACATACAGTGCTAGATTCGTAGTTGCCCGGGATATTCCACAGGTAGTGGTTTATCCTTGGTAAGCAACTATAGAACTCTACCTTGTTTTTGAAAAAACTTAAATGAGTTTGTCATGCAATATTGTTACTGGATAATCGTCCTGGAATTTTGCTCAGATCCAGGTTGATATTTGGGCACATCACCGCTCTACTACTATCGGGATTTCTGGGGCTCCGCTTAACTCCGGCCACGTATGCGGTGTGTCTTTTAGCATCCCGCCCGATAAATTCCTTACGAACTGGTGAGCAGGTTATTGGATTATGCGACAAACGGTAGTGAGCGAAAGTCTCTGAGATGGTCTTTTTCACCATTTTGTTTGTTTTAGCCAAAAGGCTGACATTTTCCTCCGTCGAATTAACTCCATCAGTGGTGAAATTTTCTCCAGCTATTGACAGCCTCTTGTTATTTTCTTAGTCCACTTTGAACTTGGATACTTCTCTCACCAGCACGTCTATATTTTCTTTGTTTTTCCCGCTGATGTCATTGACACGGGTTACCGCCACATTGATCTGCGCCGCTCCCGTGGCCATCTCGTTCATACCGTTGCTTATTTCCTGCGTCATCAGTTCTAGGTTTTTGCTCTCTTCTATTACCTGTTTACTCCCTTCACGCATCTCTTCGGAACTGCTCTTGACGAGTTGAGTCGCCTCGTTTAACTGCTCAATAGCTTCCAGTATTTGCTTGCTCCCGGCGCTCTGCTCCTCCATCGCGTTACGGATGTTCTCTTCCTGATCCGATACTGTCCTGACCCCACTATCTATCGCCTCAAACTTGTTCAGTACGCTGTCGGTCGATCTGGTTATCTTGTCTATCGAATCCTTTATCTTTTTAAGTACCGCGGAAATGGTTTTGGACTGCTCGCCGGAACTTTCCGCCAGCTTTCTTATCTCGTCCGCCACCACTGCAAAGCCTTTGCCCGCCTCTCCGGCGTGAGCCGCCTCAATGGCGGCGTTCATCGACAGGAGGTTCGTTTGGCTCGCGATGTTTTGCATCACCGCGTTGATCTCCAAAAGCCCCTCGGATTCACGGGCTATAGCCTGAATATCCGAGGCCACATCCTGTAGGCCCGTGCGTCCCACTTCTGAAGCGTCTATGAGGTCTTTTACGTTATCGCCGTTTTTTATCAGCGTCCGGGTAACAGAATCGATGTTGGCAAGCATTTCCTCAATGGAAGAGGAAGATTGGGCGACGCTGCTACTCTGACGGCTCACATGGTCCGAGAGTTTATTGATGTTGACTATGATCTGTTCCATGGTCGCGTTGGTCTCTGTTACCGAGGCGGACTGATTTATGATGCGGCCCTTGATGCTCTGGATATTTGACGTGATCTCGTTGATTGCGGCGGCGGTTTCGGTCATATTACCGGCAAGTTCATTCCCAGTATCAAAAAGGGTAATGGCTTCTTTTTTGATGGTAACGACGAGGTTTTTTATCTTCGCCAAGGTAGCGTCAAAGTACCGGGCCAGATCGCCGATCTCGTCTTTTGAATGGACATCGACGGTTTTTGTCAGATCCCCCTCCCCCTCGGATATATCCTTGAGGGTCTCGGCCACGTTGACAATGGGCTTCGCTATGCTGCCGGAGACAAAAAAGACGATCACCGAAACGATAAGCGCCGCCGCTATTCCGACTATAACGGAATAGGTGAGCATAGTGTTGACCTCTTCCAGGATGACGGTTTTTTCCGTGCCCAGCATCAGGGCCCAGCTTGTACCGGTCTCGCCGATGGTAAAGGGGTAGATGATCATTTCCAGTTCCGTCTTGAGGACCTCGGAATATTCCGTCAACCGGAATTTTTCTCCCTTTTCCACCGCCTCCTGGGCTTTGGCGGCGTTCGCGCTGTACAGGGAACTTTGGGCGTACCTAAGGAACTTCCCGACTTGGTCAAGGGCATAACTTGCAACAATGGTACCGTTATCGGAATAGACGGTCATGGCGCTGATATCGGGGTAGGCCTTTATCGTGTCATCCACCACGGGCTGGGTATAGGCGGTATTCACGTTCACCCCGACCCGGCCCACCACCTCCCCGGTCTTGCGGTAGATAACCGGCACGCTGACTCTGGCAATATAGGTATCCTTTCCCGCCACATTTTGGGGTACCGGATCGTCAATTTTTTCCTTCCTGGCATCGGGGCCGTTGAGGATCGCCATCATTCCCGGTATATCGTTGTAGCTTAAGTGTTCTACGGTTCCCGTCCGCTGGGTATACCAGGGGGCCCACTGGCCGGTTTCGGTACTGCCGGGGGTTCCGGCAAAGGCGGCGTCCATCCCCGGATCGATGGTGCCGGGCTTAAAGACCGCGAAAACACCGACCACCCGTTCATTGGAGAGAACGACCGATTGGATAAACTGATCAAAACGGTTGCGCTGCCTGCCCGGTTCGGTTCCGTCAAAATCGGCCATCGTATCCGCCAGGGTATGGGCGATCCGCAGGTATGTTTCATACCGCATTTGGATAACCCGCGCCTGTTCCGCGGCGAGCCGTTCCTGGCTTTCCAGAGCGGTGGCCATCTGGGTGGAAGACGCAAGGCTGACCAAAACGACGGATAGCGATGCTACGGTAACTATTAAAATCGAAATGACGATGACAATTAGACGATACCTTAATTTCATATAATTCCTCTTTTCGTTAGTTTTTGTTAGCTTATTGATTTATTATTTATTATTATAGTATCGGCTTTTGTATTTAAAACAAAGAGTTTTGTCAGGTAGACCATGTATGTTGGTGCAGGCTGGCATGCACTGGTGGCTTGTCAGGTAGGCTGTCATCGTATAGCATAAAGAAGCGTGGGGTTTAAGTTATGGATAGGAATGTTCTTGTAAAACAGGTTAAAAGGTATCTGGAAAAGGAAAAAAACGCTCATTTCAGGGCGGAAGTGGAAAAGCTGCTCGCCGCGGAGGATTGGGACGAGCTACTGGACCGTTTTTACCGTAATCTGGAGTTTGGTACGGGCGGGCTGCGGGGCGTGATAGGCGGCGGCTACAACCGGATGAATACCTTTGTCGTTGCTT
>JAITIR010000107.1 GCA_031279285.1 Spirochaetaceae bacterium
CCAATCATCGTTGCCCTATGTATTTGCTCATTTCATTACGCAAATGTGTCAACAAAGTTGACATTCGCATTAAAGTAGCACCGATTGCGCCAACGCGGTTGGCGAATTCTCGATTGAATAAATCAGTGCTTCCTTAGCGTTTCAGCATGGGGAAAGGGCGCACACAGACATAAAACTGGGTGGGAAACCGCTCTGGGGTTGTGATTTTGACGGCACGGCACGGCGGCTTGGTTTTTACAGGAGCGGCGGACGGCGGCATTCCGTGAAGATTTCTTGGGAAACGCCTCTTTGGGGTGTTCTCATGACACATATTTGGGTTTGACAAGTCCAACGGCATATTGTGGGGAGTGGCGGAGAGACAAGGCGCTTGGATTCTATCATCAATTATTATATATTATATAAAACACAGGGTGGGGGGAATTGGAGAAAAGAAATGAGTGAAATCTTGTATCAATTACACTTGTCACCGGAGTCGGGTCTTGACGGTCTGGTGGCTGTCCACAAAAAGCAACTTGCTGATATTTCCCTGGCTGAACAAAGGGTTCTTCATGAAACCCGCAAAATCAGCAACGATATAGACTTTGTTTTTTTCCGGCGTTTTCCTGAAACTGATGTAAGAACGTCACAGCCTGTGGCGTATATCATTGACAATACTTCCGGGAAACTGGATAACGGGAAACTTGCCCGTTTGCATCATGCATTATGGTTAAACGGAACTGTTCCGCTTTTGTATGCCGATAATGCGGACAGCGTAGATATTCTAAGCTGCGTTGCCGGGCCTTCCGCGGAAGAAATAAGAAATTTGAAATATTCGCCGCTGGACAAAATTTATAAAGATGCCAAAAATATTTCCGATCAAATAAAGCGGTTTTCTGCCTTTTGTCTGGCTGACGGCACGTTTTGGGAAAACGATCTCAATAAAAGTTATACCGACAGAAAGAATTCTGCCCACAATGTCCTGCTTGAAAAGATAAAACAGGCTGATAAAGAGATAAGCGGTACGACCCGTCACTTTGCCCGGCTTTTACTTTTGCTGACCATCCTTGTAAAATATCTTGAAGACAGGGGTGTATTTAAAGTCCGGAAGGATTTTTTCTCTCAATATGCTGTAGGTGCGAATTCATTTTACGAAGTGCTCTGTAACGGTACCCCGGAAAGCATTGGAGAACTGTTCAAATGCCTGGAAAGCAGATTCGGCGGGGATGTTTTTACGCTAAAAGAAAATGGAAAAACCGGAAACCGGATTAAAAAACTTATGAAAGAGATAGCCGATGCTGTTCAGGCCGCTACCGATCGGGACGGCCGCTTATATTTTTGGGGTGTTTATAATTTTAACTACATCCCGGCAGAAGTCATCAGTCATGTTTATCAATACTTTACCCAAAAAAAGAAAACCGCTGGTTTTACACCGGTTATGTTGGTAAATTTAATGCTTGATCAGGTAATGGCGCTTGGGGACTTAAACGGTGGCGAAAAAATATTTGATCCGGCCTGCGACTCCGGAATTTTTCTTGTTTCTGCTTTTCGCCGTTTGGTTTTTGTCAATCAGCAAAGGAAAAACAGAAGCCTTGATGCACAGGAACTTATAGAACTGCTGCGTACCACGATTTATGGTATAGAATTGCGGGGAGAAGACGCCTATATAACCAAGCTTTGCCTTTTTATAGCTGTCTGTGACGCATTGCAGCCGGAAATTATATGGGAAAAATTAAATTTCTACAACCTGATTGAGAACAATATTTTTATCGGAGACATATCTAAAAGGGGAAAAAACGTATTAGCGTCATGTAATGCATCTAAATCAAGAAGGGGCTTTGATGTTATAGTGGGCAATCCACCTTTTGTAGAAAGCCTGCCCAAGGCCGAAATTAAAGACTTGAAAAAAGCCAGGAAAAATATACTGTTAAACCAACTGCCCTACTATGTGCTGATAAGCTGCGCCGGACGTTATCTTTGCGAAAATGGCAAACTTTGTATGGTTCAATCCTACGGTTTTCTGTATAATTCAAATACAGCCTCTATGCGGTCCGATTTTTTTGACGAATTCACAGTTAACAAAATTCTTGATTTTGTATCAGTAAGCGGTTTATTTGAAAATGAAAGTACAAAATCTGTTGTAATACAATTGACGAAAAAGCGACCCCGTGATAATCACAATATTATACACCTGACTTTCCGCGGAACAATTTCCATAGACGAAAAAATATGTTTTGATCCGAATCATTATGATTACCATTATGTTTCACAAAAAGAAGCTGTAGACAAGATGTTTATATGGAATGTGAATCTTCTGGGCGGCGGACGCTTAAAGCAACTTGCAAGGCACCTCAAAGCAGTGCCGGACCTGAATGACTTCATTAAATTAAATAAATGGAGCGTGCAGGACGGACTAAAATCCTGTAAAAACGCCGCAAAAACAAAACAGGATGATTGGCTGTATAACAAACCTCTTTTAACATCTGATGTAGTAAGCGGCCGCTGCATTGATAAACAGATGCTCAGTACTACAAATACAGGCGGCATAAAGGCGCCAAAAAACGAATCCGCGTTTTTACCGCCCATGATTATTATCCAAAAGCTCAATTCTTTGGAAGCTTTATTCTGGGATGAGGGGTTTTTGGCGTATACAGATGAATTTACAGGTATAAACGTGTCCGGGAATAATGAAAAAACGGATCTTGAAATTTTCTTTAAAAGTTTTACTGAAAACATCCAAACCCTACAGGCATGTCTTCTGCTGCTGGCTTCCGGAACATTAGCAGGAGGAAAATCGGTTCATACAAAAGATATAATGAATTTGCCCTGGCCCCAAAACGGTAATTTTGATCTACTCCCATGGGAAACGGAACTGCTTGATGACATTCGGAATTATATGGACGATTATGTAAAGTGCAGTCGAACATCAAAACTATTAAAAAACAAGGCGACGGACAACAACCTGGAAAATTATTCACAGACATTCTTGCGGCTTATAAATAAGTCATACCCAAAAATGAGGATTATAAAATATGTCAAAAATGGGGATTTAGTATTTATGTTTTTTTCTTTTTCGGAAAAGGACGATCCTCTGCCGGAAATTGATAGTTTTAACCTTGAACAAATGATAGAGTCCATTGGTTCAACGGAATATGTTAAATCCCTACAAACCTTGCGTGTAGTGCGGATATTCTCCGGTAATACATTGATTATTATAAAGCCGGATAACCTGCGTTATTGGATACGTTCGACCGCTGTCAGGGATGTAGACGATACGATTATCGATATTTTAAAAAGAAAAAAATATCGATAATCGCAAGCGTGGTGCGTGCAACGCTGTGTACTTTAGTCGGCTGCGGCGGTTTCGCCGTCAGTGGTTTCCGTACCGTCTGTACTGTCGTCATAGGCAGCGGCATCGTTGTTTTGGTCGTCAGCCGTGGCAGCCTCGGCGTCAACCGGTTCCGGCACTTCCGTGCTTACCGTATCTGCCTCTGACGAGGCGGCAGCTTCTTTGGCCTTTTTCTCTTTGGACTTCTCAACCAGTCCGTTGATCACGTCAACCAGGGATGACCTTGTCCACGGCCAGTTCCGTTCTTTCGCTCCGGGTCGTATAGCTATCGTCAGGTCTGCCGCCGCGACCGGCATCTGACCGGGTTCCAGTCCGAGTTCTCTGCCGTAGTAAGACATATCGAGCTCAAAGCTTCCAAGATCAAAACCGAAGCCAAAGGCGGGGAGCATATCGCTCATGCCAAAACTCAGTTTGAACATATCGGCGAAGCTAAACTGTAAACCGAGTCCTATACCGAGCGCCGGGTTACGTTTGAGGTAAGGGTTTTCGGATTCAAACAGCAGATCGAAATTATGCCAGTCGAAGGCAAAGGTTACACCTGTATTTGCGATAAAACCGGGGGCGCTTTGCCAAAAATTGCCGACTCTAAGGTCGTAGGCAAGGCCAAGGTTCAACGAAAACGGCACGTAGTAACCGTCTTTATCCCCCTCGCCGCCGCCGATATACGAGATCTCTCCACCGTGGTTAAAAATATCGTCAAACGTAATGCCGGCGGAAAGGCCGATGTTCCAGCGGTAGATGAAGCCGAGGTCCAAACCTGTCCCAAAAATAACCGGCGCACCCAAATCATCGACGAGTTGTTCCGGCTCCTCGATAATCTCCGTTATATTTATCATTTTTCTGCCGTAACCGCGTCCAAACATCTTCAGCGCGACTCCCGCGTCAACATCGTGCGCGTCCGTATCCAGGATCTTGAACGCGAATCCAACCGGAATGATCAGATCGACAAGGGCGACGGCTTCCGCGGTGGTTCCTATCACGTTGGCGTTGACAGAAATTCTGTTCCATACGCCAAAACCAAAGCCATCCGCGACCCAGGCAACCGCAACGGGAAACCCGTTGATCGCCAGGCCGAACGGTATTTTGCCCGGATTGTTAGGGTTATTCAGGGCTTCCAGGGCCAGTCCCATGTCCGTGCCGTCGCCGATCTTTCCAAGCAGCGTTAAGGTCTTTTGCGGACTCAGCAACGTAAACGACGGGGCAAAAAAAATTCGCTCACGCACCCTCATGATTGCCGCCGGATTTACCAGCAACGCGGACACATTGTCGGTAAAGGCTATGTGAGGGCCGCCAAAACCGGTGGTCTGCGCAGATGGGATTTCCAGGCGGGGCATTTCTGTCCGTTTATCTTCAGCAAATGCGGCCGCCGCGCAGAACGCCAAAATTAAAGCAATTATCTTTTTCATCATGTTCTCCCGGTGTTAAAGGTTGAAGGCCGATTTGAGGCCGCTTGTTATCGGATTTTTTTCATACTTACCCGTCGTATCGTTCGCAATAAGGTTCAGGTAAGCGGCCAGGGCTTTTTCTTCTGGGCTCGGCGTGCTTCCGCTCTTAACAGAAACCTCCCTGTTGCCCTCATTACCTGTAATCTCAAGGTTAGGCAGAGATTCTTCAAGCTTGTCATAGCTACTCACATTTTCCGGGGCTAGCGACAGGGCCAGGACCACTACAGCCATCCCGACATCGGAAGCGCTGGCCTGCGCCATGTACGGGTCATTCTGGGAAAAAGAGGGCGTAGTATCACCTCCCGTTAGATTGCTTGCGAGCGCAATCGTGGCAATATTCCCGGCGGCGGCGTCGCCGGAAAATTTACCCTGCACGGAGCTGAGCAGATCTTTCAGGCCGTCTTCGTCTTTTATGTTGGAAATATCCTTGCCAGCAAGTTCGACGATCGTCGTACCGATGCCGGACTGCTCGATCGCCAGTTCTATGCCGGCAGTCTGGAAGGCCGCTTTTTCGGCGCCGCTCTTACCGTCAAGCCCGTTGATAATTTTATCAACTAGTTTAGCCGCCAGGTCCGGATTGCCGGCGGCCTTCCCTTTCCAATCCTCCAAATTGTCTACAGTCAAGTTTATTTTTGACAGTTCGTATTCACGCGCCTCTCCCCAGCTTGTGCTGAAAAAATCATCGCAGGCAACTAACGTAAGAAGCGTTAGAAGATTGACCGCCACGATCAGTGTCGTGCATACTATCATTTGGATTTTTTTTGTCATAAGTACTCTCCTTAAAACCAAATAGATTAAAACCGGTTAAATTCTCTCAAAACTGAAGTTTTGAAAACACCTTATTTAGCCTAACATAGATACTACCTGGCTGTCAAACTAATATGGATTGTTTTGTCAATTCCGTGCCGTACACCAGGTCGACTACGGGGAGCGTGTTCTCCACGGTGAATCCGCAGAGGGGCTTTCGGGCAGGCTGTAGCGCCGCCGCAAAGCATGGCGCTGGAATTGCGACGACGATTTTGTCAATTATAGCCTACGGCGCTAAAGGTTAAAAGCCTTCTTCAGGCTGCCTACCATCGGACTTTTCTTATATTTACCGGTCTTGTCGTTCGCGATAAGGTTCAGGTAAGCGGCCAGGGCTATTTCTTCCTGTGACGCTCCATTGCCGGCAGTAACCTGCTTACCCTTAAAATTAAGCTTCGAGTCATTACCGGACAGAGCATCTTTAAGGTTACCGATACCCTTTATATCGGGAGCCACCGCCAGAGTCAGGGCCGCTACCACAATGCCGACATCGGAAGGTTCGGCATTCAAAGCGTAAAGGTCGTTATCGGCGAATTTGGGCGTAGCGCCGGGGACTATACTTGCATTCACAATTTTGGCGATATTACCGGCCGCAGCGGAACTGGAAAATTTGCCCTGCACGGACCCGAGTATATCTTTCAGGGTGGCTTCGTCTTTGATGTTAGAAATATCCTTGCCGGCAAGCTCTATGATCGACATACCGATACCGGACTGCCCGATAGCCAGTTCGATGCCGGCATCCTGGAAGGCGGCTTTTTCGGCGCCGCTCTTACTGTCAAGCTCGCCAATAATTTTCCCTACAAGTGCGGCCTCCAAGTCAGGGTTGCCGGTAGCCTTTTCTTTCCATTCCCGCAAATTGTCCATAGTCAAATTTATTTTTGACTGGTCGTATTCACGCGACTTGCCCCAGCTTTTACTGAAAGAATCATCGCAGGAAGCTAATATGAGCGTAATGATCGATATGACCAGCGCCACGCATAATGTGTTTGTTTTTTTTCTTGTCATAAAATACTCTCCATAAAACAAAATAGATTAAGATAAGCTAAAAGATGCGTTAAAAAAATAGGTTATATTTAATTTACTATATAAAGACTTCGGATCGTCAATTAATAATTAATTGAGGCTGTTCCAAGACTGAAGTTTTGGAACAGCCTCAGTGATTAATAATATTGTGAGTCGCAAGTTCAATTAGTAATATAACAATTATGAACTGTACAGAAATAATATGACAGTTTGGTCATGTTATTTCTTAATTGCGTAAGCAATTGGACTTGTTCGACAAGTTTGTCGCTTGTCTCCCAAGTCTAATGAACCGCCCTGCATTTTATTTATGTACAGTTCCTTAGCAGTTTGGTAATTAATAATTGTCAATTTAGCAATTAATAGTATGGGCTAACAAGGAGGAAGCGGGCTGGAGTTTGCGGTAAGTAAGCGTGCGCATTGAGCTTGAGGGTTTGCTTCGCTTGCCACCATGTCTGCCCATATATGGAAACCCGCTTGTGGGTGCTTGAAAGCCACTGTGGGGTGTGGTAGTGTGGGGCTATGGAGAGGGATATCCACTGGAAACAACGTTTTCAAAAGTTTGCGCCGAAAACTCCAGGACTGATTGGGCTTGGCAAGTGTGCAAACCCGTAGGTTTGTACACTTGCCTGGAATGTAATCAAAGATTATCTTGAACAGCAGGGGATTGCCGGTATAACTGGAAGCAGGGGTGCGATTCGGCAGGCTTTTTGGGAAGGCATTATTGCGGACTGGCAGACGTGGCTGGATATGATAGAGGCAAGAAACCTTTCGTTCCATTCGTACAGCGGGGAGGCAGCGGAAAACTTGTGGAAAGGGCGGGAAGGGTGTGAAGGGTGTGAAGGATCGTAAACAATTATTACGACAACCTTACCGCTTTTAGCGAAAAGATGGACGGCCTACAAGATGGGACACGGTTTGCCCTCCAGGACACTTTCCACACTCGATTCGATTTTTTGCAGGTACACCGGTATCAGACAGCTTATCCTTTACGGCAGCAGGGCGAAAGGAAACTACCGTGAAGGTTCCGATATTGACATTACGCTCAAAATGGACGGATCATTTACGTTTGATGATATGCTCCGCATCTTGGGTGACTTTTACGATTCGGATATGCCGTATTCGGTTGACGTGCCGGTTTACAACGAACTGTCGTATCCCGATCTAATTTCGCATATAGGCAGGGTGGGGAAGGCGCTGTGGCGGCTGAGCGTGGAACTGGAGAAGTAATGTATGAAGAAGGGCGCTTTTAGGAAAGGTTTTTTCGCGTTTGTAGGTTTTGCCGTGATCGTAGGCGTTATCGTATTTGTTTTTTACCATGACAAAAACAAGGAAAGGCTGGAACTGGCGCGGGAGATAGCGGAGTACGGGCCGCGCAAAGGCGTGCCGCGTACGATAGAGGACCTGAAGCGGGCGATAGCCGCCTACGAGAAGCTACAGGAACAGCACGTGAAGGATGCGGCGCAGACCGGCGTTTACTGGAAGATACTGGCATCCCGCTTTCAGGATCGCGGGATGCACTTCCAGGCGATAGAGGCGCTCGGTCGGGCCATAGATATAACGCCGGAAGACGAGACGCTGCACTACCTGTTGGGGCTGAACGCGGCTTACGCGGCGAAGTCCGCCTACGACTATCAGGGTGAGGGTGCGATAGGCGATAGGGCGCAGCGCTACTTCGATCTGGCGGAGAAAGCGTACATCCGTTCGATAGAGTTGGAATCCAGGTACAACCAGGCGCGGTTCGCGCTTGCCGTGCTGTACATTTACGAGTTGGAAAGGCCGGAGGAAGGGATAGCGCAGCTTACCGCGTACATGGAGGATCGGTCCGGTGATACGGATGCTATGTTTATGATGGCGCGGGCATTTTATATGCTGGGGCGCTACCGCGAGGCGGTTGCCTGGTACGATCAGGGGATTCCGCTCGTCAAGGACAAGGCACAGCGCGCCGAGGCCGAGGAAAACCGGCGCTACATGCTGGGCCTGATGTGAGAAAGCGTGGTGGGAACTGTTGAACGGGGCTTGCTTGACCTTTTAATCGCACGAATTCCTGGGATTGGTTCCGGCGGGCGCGTGTATTTATGCGAAAAATTTGAACGCGAAAGCGATCTTACCGCACTAACGCCGGCGGAAGTAAAAAGAATTTGCGCCGCCGGGCGTGCCCTGCGCACCGGGCGCGGCGAGGCTGTTAACGGGCGGATTTTTGACGATAAAGCGAAAAGCTGGAGCATGGACGACATCGCTTCACGCGCCAGGGAGGACGCCGTGTTTATGGAACGGCGCGGTATACGCTGGGTTTCCATAGCGGAAGACGCTTACCCGCCGCTTCTGCGTGAGATTTACGATCCGCCAGCCGTGCTGTTTTATCGGGGCGTGCTGCCGCAGTCCGGTAAGCCGGCGCTTGCGATGGTCGGGACACGGAAACCGGGAGCGGCATCGTTGCGCTGGGCATATGAGGCGGCGCGGGACCTGAGCCTGGCGGGTGTGCTCGTTGTTTCCGGCCTGGCGACAGGAATAGACGCGATGGCGCACCGCGGCGCTTTGGATGCGGCTGCCGGATCTGCCGGCGCCGGA
Source organism: Spirochaetaceae bacterium (assembly GCA_031279285.1). GTDB lineage: Bacteria > Spirochaetota > Spirochaetia > Treponematales > Breznakiellaceae > JAIRMY01. The sequence continues at coordinate 9,166 of JAITIR010000107.1, forward strand.
GGGACGGCGGCCCCGACGGTGTCGGTTTTCGGCTCCTCCGTCGACTATGTGTACCCCGCCTCTAACCGCTCCCTAGCACGGCGGATCGTGGCATCGGGCGGCTTACTACTGAGCGAGTACCCGCCCGGTACAAGGCCCGCCAAATGGACATTTCCCGCGCGGAACAGGATAATTTCCGGGCTATGCCGCTGCACCGTTATTGTGGAGGCGGGCGAAAAATCGGGGGCGCTGATAACGGCGGATTTCGCACTTGAACAGAACCGTAGCCTCTGTTTGGCGGGCGATCCGGTGGACGGCGCGTTTGGGGCAGGCTGCCGGAAGCTTGCGGAAGACGGCGCAAAGGTGGTACATAAGCCTGTAGACATACTTACTGAGTTAGGACTGGAGATATAGATGGCTGTAAAAACGGCAAAAAAAGCAAACAAAAAAAAGACCCTTGTGATAGTAGAATCGCCGGCAAAGGCAAAGACTATCGAAAAATATTTAGGCCCCTCGTACAAGGTAAAGGCTTCCATGGGGCACCTTATCGATCTGCCAAAGTCAAGGCTCGCGATTGACGTTGACAACAACTTTGAGCCGGAGTACATAACCGTGCGCGGACGCGCCAAGCTGCTTAAAGAACTGCAAACGGAAGCGAAGAATTCAGGTGGGGTGCTGCTTGCGTCGGATAATGACCGCGAGGGCGAGGCGATAGCCTGGCATCTGCAAAAGGCTCTGTCGGCAAAGAATGAAAATCTGCCCATATCCCGTATCAGTTTTAACGAGATTACTCCCCAGGCCATAAAGGCGGCGGTCGACGCGCCCACCACTATAGACGACGCGAAGGTAAACGCGCAGAAGGCGCGGCGCGTGCTGGACAGGCTTGTCGGTTACAACCTCTCACCTCTCCTGTGGAAAAAAGTGAAGAACGGGCTCTCCGCCGGACGTGTTCAGTCCGTCGCGCTTCGCCTGATATGCGAGCGTGAAAAAGAGATAGAAGCCTTCATACCGGAAGAGTACTGGACACTGGAGGCGCTTTTTAAGAAGGGGAGGACGGTCTTTGCCGCGGCCCTGGTCAGTTGGAACGGGGAAAAGCCTGAACTTCACGCGGAAACGGACACGCAAACGATAATCGACGCGCTAAACGGCGCCGTTTTTACGGTCAAAGACATAAGGGAGACGGATAAGACTCTGCGCCCCCGCCCGCCGTTCACAACGTCGCAGTTACAGCAGACGGCGGCCAACCGGCTCGGTTTTACCAGCAAGAAAACGATGCAGATTGCCCAGCAGCTTTACGAGGGCATCAGTATAATGGGATCGCCGGTCGGACTCATAACGTATATGCGTACCGATTCGGTACGCATATCGCAGACTGCCCTCGACGATGTACGTGGCTGGATAGGCCTGAATTATCCCGGCTGCCTGCCTGAAAAGCCCGCCTTTTACTCCTCCGGCAAGCAGGCGCAGGATGCTCACGAGGCGATACGCCCAACCTTTGTAAAATATACACCGGATGAGATAAAGGACAGCCTCTCACATGACCAGCACCGGCTTTACTCGATAATCTGGGAACGTTTTGTCGCGAGTCAGATGAAGGCGGCTCAGACCCGCACGCTGAGCGCGGACATCTCTCCTGAAAATACAGAGCTTGCCGCGGTGTTCAGGGTTTCCGGGACGAATGTGACGGAACCGGGCTATATGAAGGTGTTGAAGGTTCTAGCCCCCAAGGAGGAAAAGGGCAGCGTTTTTCCGCCGATAAGCAAGGGCGATAAACCCAAGCTGGAACGCTTTAAGCCGGAACAGCATTTTACGCAGGGGCCGGCGCGTTTTACGGACGCCGGCATCGTTAAGACGCTGGAGGAGAAGGGGATAGGACGGCCCTCAACGTACGCGCCGACGATCAGCGTACTGTTGGATCGCGGCTACGTTAGCCGTACCAACAAACAGCTTGTCCCGTCCGTGCTGGGTAAGCTGATATGCAATATGCTGGTGGAGCATTTTGGCGATGTGGTGAACGCGGACTTTACCGCCGGTATGGAAACCGGTCTGGACGAGGTGGAAGGCAGCGCGCGTAACTGGCCGGACATGATCCGCGATTTTTACAACCCGTTCAAGGTGCGGGTGGACGAGGTAGGCAGTAAGATGGAAAGCATCAAGGGCACGCTTGATGAAAAGACGGATCAGGTCTGCGAGAAGTGCGGTAAGCAGATGGTAAAGAAGCTTGGGCGCTACGGTTACTTTCTTGCATGTTCCGGCTTTCCTGAGTGCCATAACACAAAATCAATACCGCTTGCCAAATGTCCAAAATGCGGCGGTGATGTTGTGGCGCGGCGCGGCAGGGGTAAAAAATTCTACGGCTGCGTAAACTATCCGGAATGTGATTTTTTGACATACTTTTTGCCGCTTCCCGATCAGCCCTGTCCAAAATGCGGCTGGTTTATGGTCGAAAAAAACGACAAACGTAACGGTTCGCACAAGGCATGCATAAACCCCGCCTGCGATTACCTGCACAGCGGCGGCTGACCCGCCGGCGGGTTTTTCCCATTGCTTTCAATTTGTTAGGGAAACGCTGATTAACTTGACGATAATCGCGTTTCCCTAATGTATTTGCTCATTTCATTGCGCAAATGGGGTAAACTTTGTTTACCTTGCGTTAAAGTAGCACCGATTGCGCCAACGTAGTTGGCGCATTCTCGATTGAATGAACCTCCCCGCCCTAAAGGGCGGGGTATTAGACCCCACTGCGAATAAATCAGTGCTTCCTTAGCTTGCCTCCATGCAAATCTTCTTTAGGCCTGCCGCCCATATCAACCTGAACGTAATGTATGAAAGCGCCTGTCTCTTGGCATGGTTTTTGCATGTTTTTACAAAATTTAATCCGAAAAATACAGGAGACAAGATGTTTACAGAAGTTGATTTTACCAAGACGCCGGTGTCTGAGGTTTACGGTTCGAACAGCTTTTCAAACGCGCTGATGCGGGAGAGGCTGCCGAAAAACATTTACAAAGAGATAGTGGCAGTTCAAACAGGTGAAAAAGAACTGACGATTGAAGTGGCGGAGGTGGTCGCTGCTTCGATGAGGGACTGGGCCATATCGAGGGGCGCGTCCCACTACACGCACTGGTTCCAGCCGCTGACCGGAATCACGGCGGAGAAGCATGATTCGTTCATCGCTCCGACGGGTGACGGCAGGGTAATCATGGAATTTTCCGGCAAGGAGTTGATAAAGGGCGAGCCGGATGCTTCCAGCTTTCCGTCAGGCGGCCTCAGAGCGACGTTTGAGGCCCGTGGGTACACTGCCTGGGACGTAACGAGCCCCGCCTTCCTTAAACAGGACAAGACCGGCACCACATTGTGCATCCCAACGGCGTTCATCAGCTATTACGGACACGCATTGGACAAAAAAGTGCCGCTACTGCGCTCAATGGACGCGCTAAACAAGCAGGCCTTGCGCGTGTTGCGGGCTCTGGGCAATACGACAAGCAAGCGGGTGTTTACGACGGTAGGGCCTGAGCAGGAATACTTTTTGGTAGATAAAACCTACTTTGACAAACGTCCCGATATGCTGTTGACAGGCCGTACAGTGTTTGGCAACGTGCCGGCAAAGGGGCAGGAGATGGAGGATCACTACTTTGGCGCGATAAGGGAGAGGGTTGCGGAGTTTATGCGGGAACTGAACTATGAGCTTTGGAAGCTTGGCATCGCCGCCAAAACCCAGCATAACGAGGTAGCGCCGAATCAGTTTGAGATAGCGCCGGTTTACAGCAGCACCACGAGCGCGGTTGACGCGAATCAGCTTGTGATGGAGATGATGCGCAGTGTGGCCCGCAGGCACGGCATGGAGGCGCTGCTCCATGAGAAACCTTATGCCGGTGTGAACGGCTCGGGCAAGCACAACAACTGGTCGATGGGCACGGACGACGGCATAAACCTGTTTGACCCCGGCGAGAATCCGCAGTCGAACGCGCGCTTCCTGCTATTTACCGCCGCCGTTGTGGAAGCGGTTGACCGCTACGCGCTCCTGCTTCGCTCGTCAGTGGCGACGAGTGGTAACGAACACAGGCTGGGCGCGAATGAGGCTCCGCCCGCCATCGTATCGATCTTTTTTGGAGCGCCGCTCACCGAAATTTTTGACAACATAGCGGACGGTAAGAACAGTAACCACACGGAATCGGGCGGAAGCATAAAGCTCGGTGTTACGAGCCTGCCGAGCCTGCCGAAAGACGTGTCCGACCGCAACAGGACAAGCCCATTCGCGTTCACCGGCAACAAGTTTGAATTCCGCATGGTAGGTTCGGCCCAGTCGATAGCGACGCCAAACACGTACCTGAACGTGGCCGTCGCGCAGGTTCTGGGTGAATTCGCGGACAGGCTGGAAAAAGTCGCCAACATAAATGAGGCGATTCAGGAATTGATAAAAATATCTTACTCCAAACATCGCCGTGTGGTGTTCAACGGGAATGGCTATTCCGACGAGTGGGTACGCGAGGCGGAGCGCCGTGGTCTGCCCAACGTAATCTCCACACCGGACGCGCTACAGGTGCTGCTTTCAGGCGAGACGATAAGTCTGTTCGAAAACCACAACGTGCTTTCAAAGGACGAGATGGAAAGCCGTTACCATATCTACCTGGAAAAGTATTCGAAACAGGTGAATATTGAGGCGGGTATGATGATAGACATCGCGCGGCGCGATATATTCCCGGCAGCCAGCAAGTACGGCGCTGAGTTAGCGCGGGACGCGGAAGCGATGGCGGCGATTCACGTGGTGAGCGCTCCCCAGGAGAAAAGCGCAAAACGTATCGCAGAACTCTGCTCGGAACTGTACGAGGAAACTTCCAAACTGGAAACGGCGCTTACCACCGCGCAGGACACTGAAGAGCCATTCGCGCAGGCCAAACTGTACAACGAAAAGATCCGCGCCGGGATGGAGGCTGTCCGCGCGAGGATCGACGCGCTAGAAAAGATAGTGTCGAGGGAAGTCTGGCCCTTCCCCGGCTACGAGGACCTGCTGTTCAGGCTGTAGCCCACCTGTTCAAAATTACCTTGTCAGCCCACTCCACAGATAACAAATAAGCCCCCGCACGGGGGCTTATTTTCTGGAATCAACTTTCATTCCCTGGTGCCATTCCTCATTCCCTTACTTTTCACCATTCACTGTTATGGCGCGCAGATCGGCGCCGGTTGGCGTTTGGGAGACGCGGAGGTCAAACTCCTTTACTACCGCAAGCAGGTGTTCGAAAATGCAGGACTGTATATGCTCATAATTTTCCCATACCTTGTCGGAGCAGAAGAAGTACAGTTCCAGCGGGATGCCTGTCGCCTCAGGTTGAAGCAGGCGTACCACGAAGGACATGTTTTGGGCGATTATCGACAGGCTCTTTAGGTATGACTCTACGTAAATCCTGAACACACCCAGGTTTGTAAGGTGCGGGCCTCCGGTAAAGTCACCCTCCCGGATACCGTTTTCCCTGGTGTAAGCGTCTATTTCATCAAGTTTACCGCGCATATATTCTGAAAGCAGCGGTATGTTGGACAAATTTTCCGCTTCGGCGCCGGACAAAAAGTGTACAGTCTGCATGTCGATATATATTGAACGCTTAACGCGCCGCCCGTCGGAGGAAGCAAGACCACGCCAGTTCCTGAAGCTGTCCGATACAAGGCTGTAAACCGGTACCGTGCTTATGGACATATCCCAGTTACGAACAACAACGGATTGGAGTGTAATGTCGATCACGCTGCCTTCCGCGCCGAACCTGGGCATATCTATGATATCGCCTATCCGCAACATATCGTTGGAAGAAAGTTGTATACCGGACACAAAGCCCAAGATTAAATCTTTAAAAACAAGCATGAGCACGGCGCTCAGCGCGCCTATACCGCTTAGAATTCCGAACGGGGACACGTTTATAATAGCCGTGATCACCAGAACCGCGCCTATTATGTATAAAAATACTTTTACAAGCTGGATGTAACCTTTTATCGGGGTACGTTTGGCGAGTTCCTCCGTTCTGGACTGGTAAACGAACCTTAGCGCATCAAGGAAGGCCGCCACGATATGGCAGGACATCCCGGCGATGAAGGTGAGCGATGAACGTTCGGCAATTATAGTCAGCCAGCCGTCTCCCTTCAGCACTACGGGTATTAAAAGGTACGCTATGATTGCCGGGGCCAGGCGTGAGGAACGGCGCAGAAAGCCGCTTTGCATCAAGGCTTCGGCCCAAACTGTTTTTCCAACGATACGCGGCACCACTTTCTTAAATATGACGGCGCTGATCTTTCCGATAACAAGAATCGTTATAACAAAGATAAGAACCGCGACTATCTGATCCGTGACATATTCCTGACTTTCAGAAAACCCTGCGCGCCTGTAAAACGCGGCCAGAGCAGATTGTAAAATGGTATCCATACTGTCTTTGATTTTAACAATACTGCTACTTTAGATAAAGACCTTGTAGCCTAAAAGCTCATCCCCAGGCTGAAAGAAAATTGAAGATGCTCCGCCGGAACATTGTAGGCGAGCCCCAGCCCCATGGCTGGAATGGCCAGCCTGCTCAGGTAGAAGACGATGGAGGCGGCTAGTCCGTGATCGAAACAGGTTCCCAAAACCGGCCCTTCGGAAAACACAACCTGATAGGCTGCCATCGCGGACACCGTCCCCGCGCTAATTTTAAAAATGTACTTTTCCAGCCCGAAAGACGCCCCCGCATAGTGCCGGGCTTTAAAGGAGCTTGGCAGGATGTCCACCTGCGCCGCATAGGGAGAAGATTCGAACAGCACGGGAACATCAGGCTGGTACAGGAGGCCGGTATGCAGTTTTGCTTTGAAACCGGGTAGCAGGGACTTCTGATACCTCAATTGCAGGGAGAGTTCATGGAACGAGAAGCCTTCGATACCTGCCGTGAAGCCGTAATTCACCCCGGCGCTCTCTTCCGAAAGCAAAAAGCCGTCCCAGTGGCTTTTCCGCGCGGACAGCCCGGCGCTCACGCCAAAGGCGCGCGCGCCGGCCTCCGGCTCGTGCAGGGAGGACGCGCCATCCCTCAGCATGATCTGCCTGTACGAAACGCGCAGATCGGCGCCCAACGTACCGGTGAGATTGTATGATAGCCCCGCGGAAGCGCCGCCGGTATCAAACGCAAAGCATCGCAGTTCTTCGTCACGCTGATTTTTGTCCTTCCGCTCAGTCCGGGCAAACGAACAGGACAGACTCCAGCCTGGCAGACCTTTCCTCCCGGAATGCATATAGCCGGACATGAACATCCAGCCATCAACGCCGTACATTCCGCCCAAAAAGAATCTATCGTTCAAGCCAAACGCGTTGGAATCGGCAAAAAAAATACCGCCGCTTACAGTCTCCGAAGCGACAAAAAAAACCGGTACAGGGAATATGGACCATTTTTCGCGGACAGTGACGGCGAGCGCCTTCCCGTCTCCGCTTTCCACGTCCAGTATTTCGATTGTCAGAGGCTCAAGGATGCCGGTATCCAGCACGGCGGCATGGACAGCGTTAATATCCAGGGTATCCGCACTCTGTCCGATAAAAGGCTCCAGAACAGCCTCCACTATATGCGGTTTTGTCCGTTTTAGGCCGAAAATGGCAAGTTCAGTGATTATCCGGTACGATTCGTCTGCTTGTGGATGGCCGTCCACCGCCGGTATCAGGGTAAAAAGTACGCAAAGAAGCGTACAAAGCGGTGTATTTTTGATAACTTTGAAGTTACATGATAGACAAACAAACAACAGACGGGCGTACCTCACTCGCGGCATTCTTCCAGTTCCTTGAGCCGCCGGTTGTCCAGCGTAATGCTCAAGTTTTTTTCCTGCGTTGGTATAACAAGCCCCTTGGGGCCGTTTTTGGCACGGCGCAGGTACTTTACCTGCGTGTAAAAGAGTTCTCCTTTGCCGGCGTTACGGCCCTTCGAATAAAACAGCGCAAGGTTTGCCGCGTCAAGAAGCACGGGCAGTGGCACGGTCTTCCCGTAACGCTGCTTGACAAACACGTAAGACCCGGCAAAGTCGCGTACATGAAGCCATAGGTCGTTACCCTTCACGTGCCGGCGGAGCAGTTCGTCGTTTTCCTTCGCGTCCCGGCCCACGATCAGAAGCCATTCGCCACGCCTGAACGTTAAGCCGGGTCGTTTGCGGCCCGTATCCTTTGCAGTACCCTGACCCGCCTGTCCAACCCTGTTGTCTATCAGTTTTTTGAGGCGGAGCGGGTTTGTTTCGGTCAACAGTTCCGCCAGCAAGTCCTTCTGGCGGGCAATTTTTTTCTCCGTGCCGGCGATCTCCGCCCGCACGTCGGCAAGCCCGCTCTTGGCCTTGCGATACTGTTCATAGTAGACTGCGGCGTTTTCCGCGGCGCTTTTTTGCGGGTCAACCCTGAGCTGCAAGATGCCGCCGCCGGAATAGAAGTCCTCAGCCTCTATCCAGCTTTCCGTCATGCCGCCCTGACCTGACGGCAGCATATTCATGTTGGCCATGATTATATCGCCGTACTCTTTAAGGCGCGCCGCGTACGAAAAGTCCGCCTCCTTTTTGCGGAGCTTTTCCAGCGCCGCTTCGAGCCGGCTTACACTGCCTTCAAACTGACGCCGTGCTTCGGTCCGCAGCGCCTCAAGCGACAGGGAAGCGCCCTGTTCGGCGTACCACAGATCGATCCTCTCGTTAAAAGTCCCCTTACCGTCCAGTTCACGGACGCTGAACCTGTCCGCCTGCCCTGTCTTTGCTTTAAGGGACTGTTCCGGCCTGTAGTATCCGCCGCTAAGCTCACCCCGTTTAGGAAGGCGGCGCATTACGTCGATAATCCTGCCGTCCGGTTCGCAGAGCAACACGTTTGCGGCGTTGGCCCAGAGGCGGAAGTACAGAAGGTAGCGACGCTCGCCGCGCCGTATTGTGCAACGCACGATACGGTCACTGCCAAGCTGAACCGCCTCCTCTATCCAGCCGTTTACGATGCGGGATTTTAGCAGTTCTCCGAATCGCAACGGCCTCTCGCTCTTTGGCGCGGCGCGGAACGTTTGATGGAAACGGCAGACCTCGCCCTGTATCACGGCAAGAAGTTCCCGTTCGCCACCCTGACCGTAAATTTTGAACGACAGCACGTCAAAACCGCTCTGATTTACCTTTTGGATCCGGTAGCCCACCAAATCTAGTTCTGACAGTATAAGGTCTATTTCTTTCCAGTTTAACGACAATGTAAAACCTCCGGCTAAACGCTACGCTTTGAGCGGCTCAAGCCTACAGTTTGAGCTTGCGGAGTTTTGCGAAGCAAAACTCCAGGCCGGCGGGGTTTGGACAACCTCTTAGCGTTTGTCTTTGAAGGTTCATTCAAACGGGTATTTTCTGCCAAAGAAATGCTGATACTGTAGTTTAGCCTGGCGCAGCAACATATCCGCGCCGTTCAGCACACGGCAGCCTGCCGCAGCGGCGCGTTCCAACAACGCGGTACGTTCAGGTTTGTAGATGATGTCCATCACAACTTCTTTCCCGGTAAATTGATAGCCGCGCAGCGGGTCTCCCGCAAGATCGCCTTCCATGCCTACTGATGTTGTCTGCACGATCATGTCTGAAAACTTTTTGATGCGCTTTAGACCATCCAGGCCCAGACCGCCGTATTCAAAGCCGTATATGACGGCAAGCTGCTCGGCACGAAGTTTACTTCTATTTAGGATCAGCGCCCTGCCCTTGAGCCGGCGGATCTCGGACGCCACGGCCCGCGCCGCCCCGCCCGCGCCAACCACCGTTATGCGCTTTCCCCTGAAATCCTTACACCCGGTAAAGCTCAACAACGAACCGGAAAAGCCCCCCGTATCGGTGTTGTACCCGCCCCAGCCGTTTTCGGTACGCACTATCGTGTTGCAGGCGCCGACAGACTTGACCTGCTCCGACATGGATGACAGATGCGCCAGCACTGCTTCTTTATGCGGTACCGTGACGGAAGCGCCGAGCAGTTCTATCTCATCTGCAAGGGTGAAAAACTGGGATGTCGTCTGGGAAGGGAACGGAATGTAAACAGCATCCTTGTTCTCGTTTCCAAACACGCTGTTAAAGAATGGGGGGCTGGATGTCGCCTTCAATGGATAGCCCAGTATACCATAGATTTTTACGTCCTTTGTGATCGAACGAAAACGGTACATATCCACCAGTTCGGCGGGATCAAGCTGTCCGGCGGCGGCAGTGGGTAGGTCGGGCTCTCCCTTAACGGAGGTATAGCAGACATGAGAGCCGAGTTTTTTCGCCAAAATCCTGGTGCAAACCGCGTTATCCCCCATGCAAAGCAGGATTTTCTCCATGCCATCCAGGTCCCGCGATATTTTGAACAGTTGGGTAACATCATCCAGGCCGTCCGCCTTAAGCGCGGCCTTGACGATTTCGTCCCCGACCCGGCGCATCGCGCGTATTCTGCCGGCCAACTTATCGTACGGACCCTTAAAGCTGTGAAACGAGCGTATTATCCTCGTACCAAAAGCGCGCGCGGCCTCTTCCAGGCCGGATAATTCCAAATCCTCCTCCAGATCTACATAGGCAAAGTTGCGCCGCACGTCAACTTCGGCAAAGGCAAGCGCCCTCGATAGAAGGGCGATACGGGAGCTTTCGCCCATTTCAAAATTGCCGCCGTCGCTTTGCCGGCGTATCGCCAGGATGACGGGAAGTCCGGCAAGTTCAGGAAAACGTCGTATCGAAAAACGTTCCTCGTGCAGAAGGCAGTCTACCCGAAGTTCAGCTATGTCGATATAGGACCGGTACTTGTTCAGTATTTCAAGGTCTCGTTCTATCGTTTTTCCCGTCAAACAGAGACATATTTTTGTCATTCAGTAATCCATCCTGTACAGGTAGATTGCGCTCACCCTGCCGTTTTCAATGTTGAAACGCCATTCGACAGGCCAGCTTGTATCGCGCAACCTTCCTAAAATATATTTTTCGTTATCCTGCGCGGCCTCGCCCAGCACCAAAAGCACCGCCGCGCGGGGGTCGCCCTTGCTTATGCCATAACCTGCGTCAAGGCTGAGTTGCCAAACCTTGTCTTTGTATATGTAAAAATCAACGCCGGAATACTCAAAAACAACATCATCCTGCCAGGGCTCAATACCCCGCGATGCGTAAACCGCATCGGGAGCCCCAAAGTTTTCGACAAGCTCAGAAATATCCATACCGATCAGGCTTACCGCGTCAATGGTCGCCTCGGCGCGGGGTTCCTTAAACACCGCCCGCCGTAAGAGCGCGGCGGCTTCTTGCCCCTCATCGCCAAAGGTTCCGGTAACGATACCCAAAAATACGAAAACCGGGAGGAATTTACGCCGCAAACGTGGAAAGGTTTTAGCCCGGCGGCCAGTCAAGTCTGCGCCCACCCAAGACATGAATATGCAGGTGATCAACCGTCTGTCCGCCATTACTCTTGCAGTTGATAACAAAGCGCGCTCCCCCCTCCTCACAGCCGAGTTCACGCGCAAGTTCCTCTGCCTTCAGCAACAGTTTCCCAAGCAGAACGCCGTCCTCCGCGCCGCACTCCATAATATTTTTTATGTGTCTCTTTGGAATCACAAGAAAATGCACCGGCGACTTTGGGTCAATGTCATGGAATGCAAGTATCTCGCCATCCTCGAAAATCTTTTTCGAAGGTATAGCCCCCTCCACAATCCTGCAAAAAATGCAATCACTCATAGATTTTAGTATACTACACTCCCTCCGTTTATGCTAGCAGTTTGTTGCGCTTCGTGCATATAATCTAAGGAAGCACTGATTTATTCAATCGAGAATGCGCCAACCGCGTTGGCGCAATCGGTGCTACTTTAACGCAAGGTAAACAAGTTTACCCCATTTGCGCAATGAAATGAGCAAATACATTAGGGAAACGCGATTAGCGTCAAGTTAATCAGCGTTTCCCTAAAAAAATCCCCGATGGGGCTTGTCTTGTAAACTGCCATCAAACAAAAGGTTTGCGGCAGCCCAAAAATTGGGTGATTTGGGGCAGAAAATAACACAAAAACCTACAAGTGTAACAGGCTGCCAGATGCACCGATCACGTTGCGAATAATGCTGAACCAAAAAGGTAACAGCCAGCCCTGCGATCCTTTAATTCGCGTAATTCACGGACTCATTTCCGCCGCCCCCCTCCACTCGCTTTTTTTCAAAAAATCGTTGACAATATGAGTATTGTGGTCATACACTTAAAACATTAGAGGCTGTTCCAAAACTTCAGTTTTGTGGAGACAAGCTCTGCAAGGTCGGCAACCTCTAAAAAACACAGTTTTGTGACTTCAGCTTATGGCTTTTAAGCCACAAAAACTGCAAGAGCTAAAGGCTCCAGCCACTGGCTCCAGCCTGTTCCATCGAACCGAAGGTTCGCACCGTGCCCCGTCTATGGCGGGACCGTTTAGCGCACACTTGATTAGTTTTGGAACAGGCTAATTAGATAACACTATTATGAAAAAATGAAGGAGGAATATGATGTCCGAAGCAAAACACACGGATCCATCCGCGCTCGGCCTGTTTGGTCTGGCGATTGTGACCTTAGTCGCCTCAAGCCAGAAACTGGAAATCACAGAAGGACTTTCGTTGATAGTTCCATGGGCGATCTTTCTTGGCGCGCTGGCGCAACTTGTGGCGGGGATTTTGGATTATAAAAACGGCAATGTGTTCGGCGGGACAGCCTTCTGCGCGTATGGCCTGTTTTGGCTGAGCATGGCGTTATCGTGGCTGATCCAGATGGGGGCGCTCGGAGACGCGCTTTATTCCGGTGTTGACACACGGCAAATGGGCTTCGCTTTTCTAGGTTACTTTATCATGACGGTATTTCTCACGATAGGTGCGATGCGGACCAACAAGGTTCTGTTCGCCATATTCGTCTTCATCTCGTTGCTTTTTTTGGGACTATTCATAAGTAACCTGTTCCACGAAAGCGCGCTGGCGGAGCCGTTTCATATACTCGCGGCAATTTCGGAACTGGCTATAGCCATACTTTCGTTCTATGGCAGCGGCGCGAATGTCCTGAACAACCATTTAGGCAGAACCTTTTTACCGATAGGCAAGCCGTTCGGAAATCTATAGGACCCCAGAGGTTAAATGAGCCTAGTCAGCCCTAACGGGCGGGGGGCAGAATGAACCGCCCGTCGCTAGAGGTGCAAACAAGTTTGCGGCGGGGTATTAGACCCCACTGCGAATGAGCCTCCCCGCCGCAAGCGGCGGGGTATCATATGTAGAGCGGCGGGGAGGCTCGTTCCGTAAGGAAATTTATCATATGGGGGTTTACTACCATTTTTTGTCA
>JAITIR010000007.1 GCA_031279285.1 Spirochaetaceae bacterium
CTTCTCCTTCGGCCTTAACGGTAAAGCTCTGTCCGCATTTGAGTCGCAGTTTCATCAGGGCAATAAGCTTTTTCGCGTCGGCGCTTTGATCGTCCCGGTTAACAGTAACGTTACTTTTGAACTCCTGCATTTTTTGTACGAAAAGACCAGCCGGCCGCGCATGAATGCCGTTCGGATCGGTAATTGTATACGAAAATTCCTGCATGTATACCTCTTCATTGAGTAATAGAATTTACAACCACTGCCGTATGCCTACGCCAAGGGTTTTCGCGGCGATTCCAACGGAGACGCCATACACAGGCGCATCCGTCCCGCACTTCGCGGGACGGATGCGCGGATAAAAACTATTTCTTCAGGCTTGCGACAACTTCTTCGTATTCCGGCGCGTTAAGGAAATCGCTTATCGTTACAAGACGGGCTTTCGGGTTCGCCCCGCGCGCCCGATCTCCCAATTCCTTGTGGCAGATGATGATGTCAGTGTCCCCGGGCACTTCATTCACCGGTGAATGTATAACGGTGATGTCCATAAAACCGGCGGCCTGTATCTTTTTCCGCAGCTTGGTAGCGCCCATAGCGCTTGAGCCCATTCCCGCGTCGCAGGCAAAGACGATTTTTTTGACAGGGGAAGAAGATGTATTCCAGGCGGTTTTTGTTTCTTCCACCGAAACGCCCTTCGATTCGGCCTTGTTCGCCCTCGTTTTTGCCTGAGCCGTTTCAAGGTCTGCATCGTCCTTTCCAAAGGCTTTCAGCAGTACCATGGACAGGATGAACGAGACTGCGCCGCCCACCAGTATACCGAGGATATTGGCAATATACGCGCCCCGTGGAGTCATCATCAATTCGGCAAAAATTGAACCGGGAGAGGCGGGAGCTATGAGGCCGCCGCCGAATATACTTAAAGTCAGGACGCCGGTGAAACCTCCGCCTATCATCGCGAGAATGAGTATCGGATTCATCAGCACATAGGGGAAGTAAATTTCGTGTATGCCGCCGAGGAAGTGGATGATCACCGCGCCGGGAGCGCTTGATTTCGCGCTGCCTTTGCCAACAAGACAATAGGCAAGAAGAAGGCCTAGACCCGGTCCGGGGTTGGATTCAATCATGTAATAGATTGAACGTCCAATTTCCTGCGACTGCTGGGCGCCAAGCGGTGTGAAAACGCCGTGGTTGATGGCGTTGTTCAAGAAGAGAATTTTCGCCGGTTCCACGATTACCGAGGCAAATGGGAGCAATTTATGCTCGACCAGCCAGCCGACGCCCGCGCCGAATGCGTTGGTGATGCCTTCCGCGATGGGTCCGATGCCGAGATAGCAGATAATGGCGAGTATGCCGCCAAGGATACCGGCAGAAAAGTTGTTTACCAGCATCTCAAAACCTGCCGGCACTTTTCCTTCAATCGCATCATCAAATTTCTTGATTACCCAGCCGCCCAAGGGTCCCGCTATCATGGCGCCCAGGAACATCGGGATACTTGCCCCCATGATGACCCCGATAGTGGCGATTGAGCCCACTACACCGCCACGTACGCCGCCGCCTACCAGACGGCCGCCAGTATAGCCGATAAGAATCGGCAGAAGATAGGACAACATCGGCCCAACCATCGCTCCAAGTTTTTCGTTTGGCAGCCATCCGGTAGGAATAAACAACGCCGTGATGAGTCCCCATGCGATGAACGCGCCCAGGTTGGGCATAACCATGGCGGAAAGAGCACGCCCCGCCCTTTGTACCGTTTGCTTCATATTTTTCTCCTTAAAACAAAATTTTTTATAAAAATTTTTATAACGGATCTCTATTTTATAAACTAAAAATCCGAAAATGCAAGAAAAAAATATACAAAATTGGCATACCGGCATCGTGCCAAAAATGAAGGAACGGACGGCCTTACGGTAGACCTCCCTACTGCGCCTGCTACAGGAACCTTAACGCCAGGAATATGACGGGAGCGGTTTCTCACGGGAACGCCGCGGCCCTCAAGGCGGCCCCTATCGCACCTGCATACGCGCCGTTGCGGAGCGGCTGTACCTTAATGCCCAGCGCCCTGGACAGGGCCTGCGCTATGCCCTGGCTTTCTGCAAGGCCGCCGCTTAACACGGCAGGCTCTGCTACAGGGAGTCTTGCCGCAAGGGAGGCTATACGTGCCGCCAGCGAAGCGGCAGCGCCGCCCAAAATCTCCTCGCGAGAGACGCCCCGTGCAAGCAACCCTATAACCTCCGATTCGGCAAACACGACACAGGTGCTGTTCAGGGCCACACTCCGTCCCTCGGCAAGGAGCGCCTCCATTACTACAGAATCAGCCTGGAGCCGCGCGCAGATCAGTTCCAGAAAGCGCCCGGAACCGGCGGCGCATCTATCGTTCATCTGAAATTCCCTCACACTGCCGCGCTCCATAGTGATAACTTTGCAGTCCTGCCCCCCTATGTCTATCACCGTCCGCGCACCGGGCGAGAGGTACTCAACCCCCGCCGCGTGGGCGCTTATCTCTGAAAGCGTCCCGGTACAGCCCGCTATCTGTCCCCGGCCGTAACCCGTGGCGGCAACAGGCAGTTCGCCGTCCCTGTCGCTGCCTGCGGCCTTGCGGATCTCCGCCAGCATCCGCGCCCCCGTCTCCGCGATGTCCCAGCCGGCAGGCAGCGTAAAAAGGGCCTGTACCCCCCGGCCGCCGGCCAGCGCTCCCTTGCAGAACGAAGAGCCGCTGTCAATGCCGGCCCCGTACCGGTTCACAGCGTCTCGATAAAGGCCGCGGCCCTCGTTTTAAGCTGCTCCGTATCTCCCGCCGAATAATCGGTTTCCAACGAGAGGAAAGGTATACCCCGCCCCCTGAGGAAGTCCCTGACGGTCTCGGTTTCCACCGCATAGGTATGGCAGGATTGCAGCACCATTTCCACCACCCCGTCAACGGCAAACTGGCTGCAAAGCCGGCCCAGAAGCTCGAACCGGTTGAGATTTGGGGTCATCACGCTGCACCCTATATCAAGGTAGTAATCCGCCAACGCTTCGTAAGGGTCGCCGGTTTCCGGTACCTGCCGGTCAAACTGCTTGGCGCCGGTACAGTTTTCGTAAACCACCACCACCGCTCCCGACTCTTCGATCACCTTTACTAGCTTTTCCGTCGCGCCGCCCATAGGACAGCCGGTGATCAGTATACGCTTGGCCTTCTCGGAGACAGGGCGCTTCTCCGCCTCACAGTCCGCCTTGATCCCCTGAATCGTTTCCTTAAGCTCACGGATCTTCTCATCGTACACAAACTTGAACTGGGAGCCGTACAGAATCTGCAACTGACGCAACCCCGAAACGGGAGGCGGCTTGGCTTTCGAAAGCTCATACAGTTCTTTTAACAGCGCCCGTTCCAGGTTTCGCTCTTTGATCGCACGCCTTAACGCCTCATCGCTTAACGGGCGGTCAAACTTTTCCTGTAGTTTTTTCCCAAATGCCCGCACTTCACCAAGCCAGCTTTGCCTTGAAGCCTCCTTATGCTGGGTGCGCGGCAGATCCATCACGTACACATCCTTGAGTTTTCCCAACAATTCGTACATCTTTACCTTGCCGTCACAGGTCGTCTCGCCTACAATCAAATCAGAAAAGTAAGTGTAAGGACACTTGCCTGCCGCGGCAAAGCCATAGCTGGACTTTATCAGCGGACAAAGGTTGCGGGGCAGCGTCTTCTCCGCCTCCGCTATCGTCTCATCGCTGGAGGCGCACAACCCCACCGGTATCAGACCAGCCGCGAGGATCAGTTCAACAGGCACATACGAACAAAAAGTCCCGACCACCCCCTTTCCCTCATCCTTGAGGTTCTTCATCATGATAAACCCGTTCCTACGGGCCTCACTGAACGATTCAAATATAGCGGGCATACCCCCGCCCTGCGTCGTATCCATCGCTTACCTCCTGGAAGCCTGTCATAAAAACATTCGCTTCGCCGTCCATAATCCCATCATCAAGCCACTTTGTCAACGTTGCGCATTGCCTAATAATTAATCTAGTCGAAAGGGGGCGAAAAAAAGGTAACCGACACAATTTGGAAACCCGCAAGGAAACCGACAGGCCTGCCAGTAAAGCTCCCTTCCAATCCCCCGCCGGGACACTCCAGGCGACTCATTCCTCACTATTCATTTGCTCGGAACTGATGGTCGCCGGTAAGTGCGATGCGATGTTAAGGCTGAGCATTAGCGGTATGCTGGCTGTTCGTAGCGCCATCACTTTAAAAGTGGATGGGATAGAAACTTCGGCATCCTCACCCGCTGCCAGGCGATTCTTTAAGTTTGAGTCTTTCAGTGATCTTACAATCAACGGCAAAAGTTGCAGCGGCGAATCGTCAATTATGATTTTAACGTTGGGAGAAAAAAAATCCGGTTCCAGCCATGAAAAAACTATGTTTGGCAGGCTGTTTTCAGCACTATGGTACAGGAAGCCGCTTGACTGCCCCCAAAACGCAACGCAGGAAAGATTCTCGATCGGGTAGTTATCGCTAATTCCCCTGAAGACGCAGGAAGCGCCGCTTCCGCCCTGCCTTAGCCCACGTTCAAAAAAATTTCCCGCTTCGGCTGAATTTTTTTCGTTGGTAATAATCAAAACACTTTTGTCATCGTCCGGCTGTTTGGCAAAGGAAGCCGACCTGCCTGAAAGCAGCGCAGCGCATAGGCCGGCACGGTAAAAATCGTAAGACTCGTCCTGTTTTACAAAAAGAATAGCGGCTCTCTCCTGTTCTTCCGCCGTGCCGGACGGTACGCTGCTTAGCCCGGCAATCACCACCGTGGCGGACCTGGGGTTTGTACCCGCGTAACGAAGCGCCGCGTTGTAGTAACGGTACGGGAAAATGGCCGCCAGGGAATTTCTCGCGGCGTCCTGCACGGCAAAAACTACCGCGTCAAGTTCCGCATCTGACGACATACGTACCAGCCTTACCCGCCTGAAAAGCTGTACGCTCATCTCTATGCGCTTGAAATGTTCACGGTGCGCCCCGTACAAGGCGCTGAAAGCGTCGTCCGTAACGATGACGACGGGGGAACGGGCCATAAACACCGCGCCCGCTCCCAGCAGGAACAACAGTAGCGCGTAAACCGGAACCGTGCCGAGGTATATTTTTTCAAGATGTGTCATTTAAGCGGGATCGCTGAAAACCGCTCCCCCGGAGGCGGAGCCTACCAGCCTGGCGTAACGGGCCATGTACCCGCTTAGAGCCTTAGGCGGCGGAGTCCATTCGGCCTTGCGTTTTGCGAGTTCCGCGTCGCTTACAAGCGTGTTAACGCGCCGCGCCGGAATGTCTATCGAAACTGTATCGCCTTCCCGCAGGAAGGCGATGGGGCCGCCGCAGGCAGCCTCAGGGGAGATATGCCCTATCGCCGCCCCGCGTGAGGCCCCCGAAAAACGTCCGTCCGTCAGCAGCGCAACCTTGTCGTCCAGGCCCATGCCGGCAAGGGCCGATGTCGGGCCAAGCATCTCCTTCATGCCGGGGCCGCCGCGCGGACCCTCGTACCGTATCACAACTACGTCGCCCGCGTTAATCTTGCCGCTCATTATAGCGTCAAAAGCGGCATCCTCGCCGTCAAACACGCGGGCAGGGCCCCCGTGCCGGAGCATAGACGGCGCTACGGCGCTCTGTTTAACGACACAGCCATCCGGCGCGAGGTTGCCCCAAAGCGCGGCGAGCCCTCCCGTCTCCATAAACGGGTCGTCTATGGGGCGGATAACTTCAGTATTTTTGTTTACCGCGCCCCTCACCGTGTCGGCCAGCTTTCCGTACACGGTCGGCGCGTCCAGATCGAGCAGGTCTTTCTTCGCCAACTCGGAGAACACCGCCGGTATGCCGCCCGCCGCATGCAGATCTTCCACAGCGGAGGGCCCCGCCGGGGACAGGTGGCACAGGTTAGGAGTTGCGGCGCTTACCTTGTTCAACAGATTAAAATCCAGGTCAAAACCTGCCTCATGCGCTATAGCGGGCAGGTGGAGCGCGGTATTTGTGGAACAGCCCAGCGCCATATCGAGCGTAAGCGCGTTCATAAATGCCCGTTTTGTCAGTATTGTCCGCGGCCTAATACCATCTTTCAGGAGTTCTACGATCCTGACGCCCGTTTTCTTGGCAAGGCGTACACGTTCCGCCATAACCGCGGGGCATGTGCCGTTGCCGGGGAGCGCGAGTCCAAGCGCCTCTGTTACGCAGTTCATCGAATTGGCCGTGAACATGCCGGAACAGGAACCGCAGCCGGGACAGGCTATGTCCTCCAGTTCGCGAAGCTCGGTCTCGCTCATCCTGCCGGAAGCTGCCGCGCCTACCGCCTCGAACATATTGGTTAGTGTGAGCGGTTTGCCGTCCCTTCGACCGGCAAGCATGGGTCCGCCGGACACGAATATGGCCGGCAGATCGAGCCGCGCCGCCGCCATCAACATACCCGGCACTATCTTGTCGCAGTTTGGAATAAATACCAGCGCGTCAAACTGGTGGGCGCGGGCCATACACTCAATCGAGTCCGCTATCAGTTCCCGCGTTGGAAGCGAGTAACACATCCCTTCGTGCCCCATCGCTATCCCGTCGCAGACCCCGATAACGGGGAAGCGCGCCGGTACGCCGCCGGCCATCCTGACCCCGTCAGCAGCCGCCTTCGCGATGTTACCCAGATGTAGGTGTCCGGGTACAATTTCACTCTCGCTATGCACTATCCCGATCAGGGCTTTGTCAAACTCTTCGTCTATAAAACCCAGAGCCTTGAATAACGAACGGTGGGGCGCGCGCGTCAGTCCCTTTTTTACGGCGTCACTTTTCATTTTACCTATATTACCCAAAATCCCATTTTCTTTACAAGCCACCTTTTGTCAACAGATGTGATGCCCGCCTGTCGCCTTGACAATCTTTTTCACTGCCGCTACTGTTATAATTATGACATTTTTTCAAGTTTTGTCATATATGAACATCCCAAAAAATGGCTAACGGTTGATGCGGTTTGGAATACCGCGGTGGGGATGAGGAGTTTGTATGGCTGGTTGTATTACCAATAAAAAGTATGTGTTTCTGTTTCCCGGTCAGGGGGCGCAGTATACAGGTATGGGCCTAGACCTGTTTGATGTTTCAGACGAGGCGCGTGACCTGTTTACGCTTGCCTCGGAAGTGATCGGGCATGACGCAAAAAAGCTGCTTGCCGAAGCGGGTGGTGAAACGTTAAAGCGAAGCGACATTGCCCAGCCTGCGATAACGTTGGTGAATCTGGCCGCCGCCGCTGTGTTAAGGTCGCGCGGCATCCGTCCCTGCGCCTGCGCCGGGCATAGCCTGGGTGAGTATGCGGCGCTTACCGCCTGCGGGGTCATATCGGCGGAGGATAGCCTCCGGCTTACCGCGTGGCGCGGCCAACTTATGCAGGAGGCGGTGTCCGCCTTGGGCGAGGCGGGCGGCGGCATGGCCGCCGTAATAGGAATCCCCGGCGCCGAGGTGGAGAAGGCGGTAAACGGCTGGACCGCCGCTGGACTGCGGGACCTGTACGTGGCCAACCTTAACGCGCCGCTACAGACCGTTGTGTCAGGTACCGCCGAGGCCCTTGCCGAGGCGGAAACCCGTTTCAAAGAGGCGGGCGCAAGGCGTTTTATACGGCTGGCCGTTGCGGGGCCTTTTCACAGCCCGTTGATGGCGGAAGCGGCGGACAAGTTTGCAGCCGCCCTTGACCGTGTTTCTTTCGCCGATCCTGTAGTGCCGTTCTTTTCCAACGTTACCGGTAAATGCGTTACAAGCGGCCTGGAAGCCAGGGACCTGGTCCTGCGTCAGATCTGTAGCCCCGTCCGCTGGTTTGATCAGGAAAAAGCCATCGCCGAAACCACGCCGGACGCCGCCGTTGAAGCGGGCCCAGGCAAGACGCTAAGCGGCCTATGGAAGGATGCGGGCGTGCCAATTCCCTGCTTTCCCGCCGGAAAACTTGCCGATATTAATAAAATATAATTTAGCAAAAAACGGGCCATGCCTGCCTCCGAACATGGATAGGTGGTAGTCCACGGATAGTTATGGGTGGGAGGTTAATACCTGGTGATCGGCAACCGTGTCGAAAGTCCGGACTCCATTGTGTGTCTATACCTTAAAGATGCCGATAAACTATACAGATGTATCGACAGATGAATTACGATGACAATATATTTATACTCAATGTAAAAATAAGGGCGATCTACGATATGTTGCTCCTTGACGCGGATCCGGACATATTCCTGGAAAGAACGTTGGAAGACCTTGATTTTATAGGGGCAAAGCTGATTCTGCTACAGAAGTACCTTGCAATGAACAAACAGCTTATTTCCAGGAATCAGCAGTTACATAACCTTGACGAAACGTACGACCGTTTTTTAAACTTGTTAAACGAGATGTCGCGTGGGACTGTTTGCTTCAACGCGGACAGCTACCCTATTATATGTGAACCGATCAACAAACTCATTGCAAACTGTGTAGAAGGTCAAAAACAGCTTAAAGAGCTTACGGCAACGGCCGGCGGAAACGTTAGCGACACCCGACTTGTCGGCACAGACGAGTTGACGGCGCTGTTAGACGGTATGTGACAAAATGAGGATAACTGGGGGATCTTTGCGGGGCAGGCGGGTAGAGACGCCGCCCGGACTTATCCGTCCGGCTATGGACAGAATGAGGGAATCGGTATTTGCCGTACTCGGTGATATGAACGGGCGCTCCTTTTTGGATCTGTTCACCGGTTCCGGCATTATCGCTCTGGAAGCGGCCTCGCGGGGGGCATTGCAGGTAGAGGCTGTCGAAATGGATAAAAAAAAATACAAGATATTGCTAAAAAATGTTTCTATGGCGCCGGTACGGATAAACTGCCGCTTCATGGCGGTAGAGTTGTACATCCGGCAGGCAAGGCAAACCTTCGACTACATTTTCTGCGATCCTCCGTTTCCATACCGGTACAAGCGCGAGTTGGCGGCTTCCATAGCGGCGTCCGCTCTGTTGGCGGGCAGCGGAATCCTGATGATGCACCGCCCCCGCGAGGATTTCTGGGCTGACGGCGTTAACGGCTTCACGCTGAGCGACCGGCGCGCTTACGGCCGTTCGATAGTCGATTTTTGGCGTTTAGAGGCAAAAAATGTGTCGATTTGATGCATGTTACCTTTGTAACTGATGTTTGTTTTAAGCAAACGTGATTTTTTTACAGGAGTTTTGTATATTATATATGAATACCAAAGAATTATTGGAACGTTTTAAAGGTGAAGAAATATTTCTTAAATCTTGCGAAAAGCGCCCGTTGGACGTTCAGCAGAAGACACAGCTTAACAGGAAGGGCACTATGCTGTTGAATCAGGGCGATGTGGAAAGTGCGCGAAGAATCTTTATAACGACCGGTTATTCTGACGGTCTATTACGAATAGGGGATTATTACCGTTCGAAGGGACGTGTCATTGATGCCTTGCAAATGTACTGGATTGCGCCGGACAAAAAAAAGTCCAACGAACTCATTATGGAACTTTCCTTCATGGTGAAAAACCTTATTCACGAAGGAGATAATGACGATGGGTGATATCAGATTTTTTGAAAACTCTCAGGATGAGCAAGTTTTAACCTGCGGTCAGGCTATTACGGAACTATCAAAAGAAGGCTACCAGATGTTGAAAGAAAACAGGGTAACTGAAGCCTTGAACTGCTTCAAGAAAATTCTAGAGATGGATACAGAGAACAATTACGCTCTTGTTGGTATGGGAGATTCTTGCCGTAAACGGGGAACTCACCGTGATGCGGTCATGTATTATGAGCGATGTCTCACCTATCATCCAGGCAACAACTATGCGCTTTTCGGTCTTGCCGACTGCTACAAAGTGATGAATCAGTACTCGATGGCGATCAAAATTTGGAAGGAGTACCTGAAGCACGATGAACGTAACGTCACGGTTCTTACCCGTATAGCGGACGCTTACCGCAAACTGCGTGATTTCAAGAACTCCAAAGAGGAGTACGAGCGCGTTCTGGAGATGGAAGCGCACAACCCATACGCGATAATAGGGCTGGGCCATCTGCACTACGATTTTAAGGAATACCGGGATGCTCTTTACTTCTGGGAAAAGATGCTTGAAACCCGCAACATGGCCTGCGTTGACATCCGTGTACTAACTTCCATAGGTAACTGCCACCGCAAGTTAAAGACCTTTGATGACGGCATCGCGTACTTCGATGCCGCGTTACAACGCGAACCGACAAACTTTTACGCGCTGTTCGGACTCGGTGATTGTTTCAGAGGCTTGAATCAGCCGCACCGCGCCCTTGAATACTGGAACCGCATACTACAGCAGGATTCCCGCAACAGGGTGATACTGACCCGCGCCGGCGATGCGTACTGCAACCTGGGCGAGTTCGACAAGTCGATAGAGTACTACAACCGCGCTCTGGCCATAGAGTTTGACACTTACGGTATGCTGGGGCTTGCCACCGTAGCCAAGTTACAGGGCCGGCTGGACGATGCGATAGACTTGCTCCTCAAACTGATACAGCATGATAACAAGAATCAGCGCCCTTATCTGGAACTGGCAGATTGCTATACGCGCAAGAACGATAGGGAACGCGCTATAGAGACACTGAAAGCGTTTCAACGGTACGGCATACGCAGTAACGCTGTGCTCGATATGCTCGAACGGCTGGCCGGGTAACAGGGCGCCGGTTAAACGTCACGGTCAAATGAGAGTTACTGTTATGAAGAAGGGGGAGCAACTGAGGAACCGTTGCCTTTTTCGGCTATATGCCGCGTTTTGACGGCGGGCGCTTTCCACTAGCTACAGACCTGCGCTCAGGCCGGCATGTCCACGCCTGCGGCGCGTCTATACCTTCCTCCGCTTGCTCTTCCGCTACCCCTACTACGGGTCCGATGACACAAAAACCATCGCTTAGCGGTATTCCGCCGCGGAAACTGGAAAGCATACTGGCTCCGCTTCCACGTTACCGCGCCGTACAGGTGTTCTCGTGGATAAATTCAGGCGTCGATTCGTTCGAGGCTATGAATAACTTGCCGCTCGCGCTCAGGCGCGAACTTGACGGACATTTTTGCCTTCGAAAAACCACACTCATCAAAAAACTTGAGGACGGCAACGGCGCGGCAAAGCTACAGATCGGCATCCCCGGCGGCATGGTTGAAGCCGTGATCCTTGTTGACGGAGCCGGGCGGCGGACGGCCTGCCTTTCTACCCAGCTTGGGTGCGCTATGGGCTGCGTTTTTTGTAGAACCGGACTCATGGGCCTTACACGGAATCTGGACAGCGCGGAAATTACCGAACAGTTTTACCATATACGTAAGTTTTACCCCGACATTGCCAATATCGTGTTTATGGGCATGGGCGAGCCGCTGCTAAATCTTTCCGAACTGCGCCGGTCGCTTGAAGTGCTCTGCCGGACCATGTCTCCGCGCCGCATCACCGTGTCTACTTGCGGCCTTGTTGACGGCATAGAGAGCCTTGCCGGCGAAGGGCCCGCCGTCCGCCTTGCCGTCTCGATCACCAGCGCCAGAGAAGAGCTTCGCCGGCGGCTCATGCCAGTAAGCGACGCCAATCCGCTCCGGCGGCTGAAAGAGGCGCTGCTCCGCCACCAATGGAGGCATGGGCGGCGCATAACGCTGGAGGCGGTGTTGCTGGGCGGCATAAACGGAAGTACAGAGGATGCCTACGCGATGGCGGCCTTCGCGGAGGGACTGGATGTGGTCGTAAATCTTATACCCTGGAATCCGGTGGATGGCCTTTGCTTCGAAGGCGTTCCGCTCAAAGAACCGTCCATCGCGGAATTGGGCCATTTTTGTTCAGAACTGGAAAAACAAGGTTTAAAAACCGTAATCCGCCGCGAAAAAGGCCGTAACGTCTGCGGCGCCTGCGGCCAGCTAGGCTCCGTCGTCAACAAAGATTTTACCTTGTAGGCAGCGGAATACGGTGAGAAATGGTACAATAGAATCGTGGAACAAAATCGGTTGTGGGCAAAATACGTTGTTTACCTGTTCCTTCACATTATAATTCGTTTATGGCGCGGTTTACGAAATCATGCAAACAAAAATGAATAAAGCAGAAAACGCCTTATAGCTTTTTACCGCCATCCCTACCTGAACATTAGCGCCTTTTCCGCTCTAGGCGCAATTTCCCCTATTATGGCGGCGCACTCGTCCCCGGCCTCCCTTATG
>JAITIR010000009.1 GCA_031279285.1 Spirochaetaceae bacterium
CCGGGTTGCGATATTTCACCGGCCACGCCGCTTGAAAATATCAGAACGATGATGAATGCCGCCCGGTCTTATACGAAGTATACATATCAGTAGTTACCTAAATCTTCACCAAAATTATAGCTACAAAAGACTCGCATATTTCCCGCCGGCCACATCCTCCACAAGACTTAAGCTTAAACGCCTCGCCGTACCGTACCAAATCCTTCATTTTTTCTTCTCCATGTCACAACTTTAAACCAGGATGCGACAGGCTCACTGTTCACCGTTAATTGTTAATTGTTAATAGCTCGATAAATGCCGATAAAAAGACATAATTCCATGTATTTTGGCACGTTTTTTACGGGAATCGGGCGGTTAGATGCCGCGCGCTTGTCCATCAGATTCAGGTATAGGACGTTACTTTTGGCGCTCCTCCTCTTGCTTTTTGCCGGCTCCGTTAACGTATTTGCGGGCGGCGGAAAACAGACAATTCCGGAACTGGAAACTGCGGACGCCATGATACAAAATAAAAATTATGTGGGGGCGATCCAGTTTTTGACGGAACTCGCCCGTAAGAATCCTGAAATGTTTGATCAGGTGCAACAACGGATGCGCAAAATTATAACGTACATGGGGGACTATACAACCGTAGCAAATCAGCTTTTAGACATGGTCACCGATAACCCTGAAAACATAGATACCATACTACAAATGAGCCGTGAGCTTACCTCTATAAACGCGGCCCGCCAGTCGGATACAGAACGGTTCATCGCGAACATTGAGGAAGTGGCGCGGTTTACGGTAAACAGGCGCGAGCTTGACCTTATTTTGCAGGAGGCGCGGGACTTGCTCAACAGGGAACAGTACCTGGCCGCGCTACAGAAGTACCAGAGCGGCTTTGACCTGTACCAGGAACAGATGTTCCGTTCCGGTTACGGTGATACCGTGGATACGACTACACGGAATTTTCTACAGGATATGGATAATTTTATAGCATCAGCCCAGTCTGTAATCAGCCTATTCAACAGTACGCAGGCGAATGTCAGAGGGCTTGGGGGCAGTACCAACCGCGCCGGCACGCTGATTGCGGCGTACGAAAACATAAGACCGGACTTGGGTAGTCTGACTACCACTAAATCTATAGTAACGCAGGCCCTAAACTATTTTGAGGAGCAGGCTGTAATAACCGAAGCGGCGGAGATCAAAGGCGAAGGCCGTTTCTTCTTCCCGGTGATAGTCATACTCCTGCGGGGACGAAGCGGTGAAACGATTCGTGAAGGGGTGCTGGGGACGATCGACGCGATCTGGAACATAGCGATGGGGTCTGTGGAAAACGCTTACAGCACGATGACGGACGCATTTTTTTCACAGGCAATCAGCGCGTTTAACGATGGAAATTTTGACAGTACCGTCAGTATTCTGGATCGCCTGTCCGATTTTAACCGTACTTCGCTGGAGCTTATAGCTGATTGGACCGTTTTTTCGGAGCCTGACGGGAACTTACAAACCATCATGGGTATAAATGTAGCCTCCTCCAAAGTGCCGGATTTCCTCAAATTTGAAAGCGTCGAACGGGCCGCCATATACATTAGCAGAGCCTGCGATCAGGCGAATCTGTACCAGCCTGCGCGGGTCGCTTCGGAAGGCGAAAATATCCTTGCGTCATGGACAAACGGAACGATAACTACCGAGGCGGCGCTTTCACTGTCGCTTACACGGCGGAACGAGTACAAAAACTATGCCGGTAAGATCGATGGCATCCTGGCCGAACTGGACGCCGAGACGGAAATTTTCATGGCATCGATCCCTGCCCTAGAGACTGTGGACGTGGCGGATAAGCGTCCCGATCGCTACTTTAACGAAACCCGCGCCGCCCTGCTCAACTTGCGGAGCAAGTTTGTCGACGCGGAGGTACAAACGGTCGTCCTTCAGTATACGATCGAAAACAAAGATTTGGAGCGGGAACTGTTAAGCCTACAGGGACTTCTTGAACAGGAGAGACGCTTGCTCGCGGGTGTTCCGCTTAAATTGGAAGACGGCACAGAAATAACGGCGCCGTACCCGCACGAAGCGGCTGTTATTTCCGCGAATATAGAAAGCAGCATGGAGGCAAGGATGGAGAGAGTGCGCAAGTTGTTGGAACAGTATCAAGATGAAAGCGCGGATGTCGCGGACAGCGGCAGGATTAACGCGCTGGCTCTGGAGGCGCGTTCCATCGCCGGAAGGTTTAACGATTTGCAGGCAGACAATAGGAACCTTGCCACTATCGCCGCCGCGCGCGAGGCTCAGGCACAAAACCTGTTAAACGAGGCAAGGGGGCTGTTTGCGGCCTCGCAGCGTTCCCTTGAACGCGGCAATTTTGATACGGCACGGGACGAGGCGGAACGGAGTCTGGCGCGTTACTCCGATTCACTTGAAGCACAGGAGTCGGCGGCTGTCCGCGGTGAGATCGACTCCCGGCTTAACCCGCTGATAGCCGAGATTGCCAGCCAAAAGTACGAGTACACCGTTATGTCGGTACGCAATCTTGTGAATAGTGCGCGCGATCAGTACTTCGCCGGCAGCTTCGAGAGGGCCGAAGAAACACTTGAGCGCGCCGAAACAGAATGGGCGATTGTGAGTAGCGATCCGGAAACAGAAGTGATGTACTGGCTTACACTGGTTCGCGGAGCGTTGTTCATGCGGGGAGGTAGGACGATAGCGCCGACCGCGCCGCTCTACCCTGAAATGAGCCAGATCCTTTCCAGCGCCCGCAAGAATTACGATGAGGGTATGCGCCTCCTCAACAGCAACCAGCGGGAAGACAGCCTGCAAATGTTTGCTGTTGCGATGCAGCAGACTCAAAAGGTGCGCCTCATGTTCCCCGTGAATCAGGACGCTGGTATTCTCGAATTGCAGATTGACCAGGTTATCGACCCGGAAGCCTTCAACCAGACCTTTAGCCAGCGTTTTCAGATCGCTGTCGAAGGCGTCCGGCGTGGTTCGATAGAATCGTTTGCGGACCTCCAGGATCTCGCTTATATAAATCCCCGCTATCCGGGTATAAACTCCGCCCTGGTGCAGGCTGAAATCGCCATGGGCATACGGCCTGCCCCTCCCGACCCACGCAGGATTGTCCGCAGCAACGAGCTTGCTTCCGCTGCGCAGCGTATGTTTCAGGCTAACGTCCGCTCTCAGTACCCGTTGGTGCTCGAAAACGTAAATGAGGCGTTGCGGCTTAACCCAAACAATACGCTTGCCATGCAGCTTAAAGACAGGGTTCAGGTTGCGATGGGCAGCGCCCAGGCTGCGGACAGTTATACGGAACAGGAATATATACGCGCCGTCAGTGAATTTCAAAGCGGTAACAACTTACTGGCCTTGTCCATTGTCCAACGCCTGCTCCAGCGCTCCGAAAACCGGAATTCTGTCC
This sequence comes from Spirochaetaceae bacterium, assembly GCA_031279285.1. Classification (GTDB taxonomy): domain Bacteria; phylum Spirochaetota; class Spirochaetia; order Treponematales; family Breznakiellaceae; genus JAIRMY01. The sequence continues at coordinate 3,392 of JAITIR010000009.1, forward strand.
GTCTTAATGAACTGCTACAACGCATCCAGTCGAGTATGTAGCCGGCTCAACGCGCTTTGCGTGTTGAGCCTGGGAGTTTGCGCAAGCCGTAAACGGCCTGCTTCCGCCCCTGTCACATAGACTGCAATGTGTAAAAGCGGCCTGCCGCCTAATTGCGGAAGCTGTGGATGGGGGCGGGGATGCGCCCACCGCGGGCGATGAAGGCGGCGCTGCCTGAGGGGTTGAGGGGCATCACGGGCGCGCCACCGAGAAGGCCGCCGAATTCAACCCAGTCGCCCGCCTTCCTGCCGGGAACCGGGATCATACGGACGGCGGTGGTTTTGTTGTTCACCATGCCGATCGCCATTTCGTCTGCGATGATTGCCGAGATTGTGTCCGCGTCCGCATCGCCGGGCACGGCCACCATGTCGATGCCGACGGAGCAGACCGAAGTCATGGCTTCCAGCTTGTCTATGCTGATGCTGCCGGCCTTGACCGCCGCGATCATCCCCTCATCTTCCGAGATCGGGATGAAGGCGCCGGAAAAGCCTCCCACATGGGTGGAGGCCATCACACCGCCCTTTTTTACCATATCGGTGAGCATCGCAAGGGCCGCCGTCGAGCCGTGCGCCCCCGCATGGGCCAGGCCCATCTCCTCAAGGATGCGGGCGACTGAGTCGCCGACGGCGGGGGTGGGGGCAAGCGATAGGTCGAGGATGCCGAAGGGGATGCCGAGCCGTTTTGCCGCCTCCCGTCCGACAAGCTGCCCCATCCGCGTAATCTTGAACGATGTTTTTTTTATCACATCGGCAAGCTCGTCGAAACTCATCGAACGGCAGTTTTCCAGCACAGATTTGATCACGCCGGGGCCGGAGACGCCGACATTGAGGCAGCTTTCCGCCTCCCCCGGCCCGTGAAAAGCACCCGCCATAAACGGGTTGTCCTCCGGCGCGTTGCAGAACACGACAAGTTTGGCACAGCCTAGCGCGTTTTGCGCGGCGGTCTTTTCCGCCGTCTCTTTTATGATCTTGCCCATCAGCGCGACCGCGTCCATGTTGATGCCGGACCTGGAGCTTGCCGCGTTCACGGACGAGCAGACCCGCACGGTGGAGAAGAGCGCGTCCGGTATCGAGCTAATGAGGCGCCTGTCGCTCACCGTAAAGCCCTTTTGCACCAGGGCCGAAAATCCCCCGATAAAATCAATCCCCAGTATATCCGCGCATTCGTCCAGGGTTTGCGCGTAAGGGGTGTAATCCGTATCCTCCGACGAGGCGGCGACGAGCGCTATTGGGGTTACCGCGATGCGTTTATTTATGATGGGTATGCCGAATTCATTTTCTATGTCCTCCCCAGTCCGAGAAAGTTTAGCGGCGGTACGCAGAACCTTTTCCTTTATACGCGCCCTTGTAGACTCGCCGCTTCCCGCGGCGCAGTCCAACAGCGATATGCCGAGCGTGATGCAGCGTATATCAAGGTTGTGCCGCATAAACATATCCAGAGTTTCCATAATTTCTTTTGTTGTGAATAACATACCTGTTCCCTAAATTCTGTGCATCTCGCTGAAAACTTTTTCGTGCATCATGCTGATCGAAACGTTCATCGAACTTCCAATCACGGACAGTTCCCGCTTTAACGTCTCAAGCGTCCCGGTATACTTTGAGAAGTCCACCATCATCAGCATAATAAAATTGCCGGACAATATAGTCTGGTTTATATCTTCAACGTTGATGTTGTGCTCCGCAAGAAATGTGCATACTTTTGCGATAATACCGACATGATCCGTGCCTACAACCGTTATGATTGCGCTGTTGGAATTCTTTTCCGAGAAATTATGCATAAAACGCCTCCTTAATCATTAGATTCGCCGTCCGTTACGGTGGGTTTTACGTCGGGCGCCTGCCACGAGGCGCTTTCTGCTATCGGATTCTTGTGCTCAATATGATGTTCCGTCAAAAACAGATCAAGCACAGTAAGAAAAAGTATCACAGCCATAGGCCCCAGGATGATTCCATTAAATCCGTAGGCGCTTACGCCGCCCATAATTGCAAAGAAAATAATCAGCGGGTGCAGTTGTATACGATCCTGCAAAAAGAGCGGACGGAAGATATTATCAAGCAGTGAAATAAATACTCCGGAGATGATCAAAAATAAAACGCCGCGAACGGGCTCGCCCGACAGAATTATCGATACGCCTATGGGCAGCCAGACGATCGCGCCGCCAAACATCGGGATAAACACGCAGATAAAAGTAAGGCAGGCAAACACCATCGCGCCTTGTATGCGGAATATGACAAATATTATATAGGCAAGCACGGCCTGGACAATGGCAACCATGATATAGCCCAAAAATAAATTCTTGATAATGTCCATAAATTTTTTTACCAGTGTTGCCAGGTATTCTTCTTTTATGGGAAAGTTATTTAACACAAGGGATGAAAGGTATGCACCGTCGAGGTAAAAGAAAAAAAGGCAAAAAACCATGAATACAAGGCTCAGCAAAAAGCTGCTTATATTGAGGGCAATGCTTTTTGAAAAATTCAGAATGTTGTCGATCCCGCTGTTCAGCAGAGAAAGCATCCGCTGCTGGATCTCTCCGGCGCTTATTTTTACCTGATCCGCCGATATTTCTGAAATAAACTCCGAAAATCTTTCCAGTACCTGCTGTAGTATGGTCGGATTTTCGTGGAATGTTCTGCGCGCAGCATTAACCAATTCCATAATCTGATGCGTAACCTGGGATAAAACAAACAGTATCGGAATCAATACCAGTACGGCAGTACCAATCGAAAAGATCCCCGCAAAAATACTTTTAACGAATTTCCCTTTTCGTTTTGAAAAATCAATATTTTTTGTTATGCGTTTGTGTAGCGGATTTATTATTACAAAAAGAAATATTGACCACAGTAAGATTGTAAAAAACGGCGCAAACAGCTTGCATACCAAAAGAAACAGCGCGACAAGTATCACACCGAACACAAGGTTTTGTATTGTTTTTGGATTTGGTTTTATTTTTATCGGTAATAATTCATTCATTATACTTTAATTATCCTCCACGGTATTTTGCAGGGGTAAGAAAACATGAAAAACTGAGCCTTTTCCGGCTTCTGTTTGTATTCTTATTGTACCATTATGTTCTCTTATACGGGATCGCACAAGGTCGAGCCCTACCCCGCGGCCCGCGAATATATTTTCGCTTCCGGCTGTACTGAAACCAGGCATAAAAATAGCCTGGTAAATAAGGTTTTTGTCTTCGATTTTTTCGTTTTTTCTGATCAGATGCATCTGTTCCGCACGCTGCCTTATTTTTTCAAAATCAAGACCCATGCCGTCATCCCGCACACGGATATGTATCATCTCATTTTCCGTATTTAAAGAAACTGTAATAAGCCCGCTCTCCTTTTTTCCTTTTTTCAGGCGCTCTTCGGGGCACTCAATGCCGTGAAACACAGCGTTGCGGACAAGTTGAAGCAGTACCTGTTTAACAAAACGGCGCGGCGCAGTTTTGAACGCGGCGGCGTCCACACCGCCTGTATCTATTTCTACCTTTTTCCCGATGCTGCTCGCCGTCCGCTCCGCGGTACGATTCAGGCTTTCAATTAAAATGTCAACAGCGCTTTTCTTAACCCTGTCCATGCTGAACGATTTTATTTTTTTTACACTTTTTTTGAAGTTATCCTTGCCTTCCATTACACTTTCAATACGGACCGTCAGAGTGAGCATATCGTCAAAACTAACATCGGATTTAGCCTGTAGGTCTTTTATGTATGATTCTATATCGTGAAGCTTTTGACTGTAGCTATTGAGACCCAGGATTATGGCGTTTGCCTTTATCGCATGGATCGATTGAAAAATGGTTACAAGCGTATCTTTTGATGATATTCTTGAATTTTTAAGCATATCGTTAATTGAATCAAATTCGTACTCCGTATCTCCAATAAAATCGCCAAAAACATTAGCATCTATTTGTAGCACCTCAAATAAGGTATTCATCTCTTCCTGATGCTTTACTTCTTCACGTTGGAACTGCCTTTTAAGCTCAACCTTGGCCGTAATATCTTCTATATTGCACATTATCACTGTTTCACCCGAATTGTATTCTATTGGTGTAAACATACAGTTCAATATTTTTTCCGAAGCTCCTCCATTGCGTATATATTTTAATTCCTGAAGCGGATTTATATCGTCCAGCATATCCGCGTCAAAACGGCGCTCGCGCACCATGTCAAAAAAATCAATTATGGTTGAAATTTCCGCACTTGTAAGTGATGATGCCAGCAAGTCCGTAAATTTTCTGCCTCTTAAATTGCTTACGCCAAAGGTGTCCTCCAGCAGGCTGGAATAATGTTCCTGAATGATTAAATTTTTATCCATCAGAAACAGGCCTGTTTTAAGACTGTCCTTCATGATCGTAAATTCGTCCCGTTCCATTTTAAGCAGGCTGTTTAGAGTTCTGAGTTTTTTCTCTTTTAAAACACGGATAACTTCGTATATATGGAACATTGTAAACAGCAAAATATAAACGGCTATAATGCGAAAAACTTCTCCCCCTGAATAGTTATACTCGGAAAAACGCGGTAAAATCAAAAAAAACAGACTTAAAACGAGCACGAAAAACGAAAAAATAAATCCGAGATTTTTTCCGGAGGTAAAGTACACCAATGGCGGAATTATGAATATCCAAATAGCCGAAAAACCATCGTCAAAACCCACCCGCAGGGATACAACAACATTAACCGCAAGTAAAGCTATCGGAACAAGCACGGGAGGGAAAAACTGCAGGTAGGTTCTGAGGGCCACGATTCCTACTACGCACATAATCGACAGTGATATAAGCAATATATATATTTCCATGCTCTTTTCTGCACGATCTTTTCGGTTAAGTATGAACAGTAAATAGACAAGCATAACGGAAGAAACAACTATTAATACAATGTTGGCTATACCATACTGCTTCTTTGGGGCTTCCCTCATAAACGCGGAACCGCTGTCTTCCGGAAACAGACTGCTGGTCCAACTCTTGAAATCAGGCATTTATGTCGCCGCTTGCCGATTCAATGGCTACGGCAAGAAAAAAAACATCGTCTTCGAATATATTAAACGGAATACAGATGATACGGGCATTGGAGTGCGGCCACTGTATAGTATGGTCATTCCCGCAGACAACGGTAGGAAGGGAAATAACCAGCCTGAATTCCTTTTCAAAATCAAGTTTCAGGTTTCCCGATATAATGTTTATGATCTCTCCGATGCTGTCCACCACTTCCTCGTCTTCGCTGTCGTGTGCTTTACCAGTCAAAATTTCAGTCAGTTTCAGTGCAAGCGCTTTTTTTAAAGAAATTACAATTGCGCCACAGGCGTCGCCGGTGATCCCGATTACGCCGGAAATATCCCAGTTGGGATATGATATCTGGCTGGAAAAATACGGCCTGCCAGCCTCAATTTCGGCGCCTATAAGTTCCCTAAACACATTTTTACAAACATCAATGAACGATTGTATATATTTCTCCATACCCCCACCATCTTTCTTTAATGAATTTTATTTGGATTTTCCAACTTTTGAAAAATCAACCTTCAAAATTTTTCCCCTGAAATTCTTTGAATTTATCGGCTTGATGATATAATCCGTCGCTCCGTATTTAAGCGCCTCCACAACGCTGTAGCGCGCCGACTCGCTGGTTACCATAATTATCGGCAGAGTCTCGTACTGCGGCATGGCGCGCACCTTCTTCAAAAAGTCTATACCGGAAAGCTGCGGCATATTCCAGTCAAGCATAACCAAATGTACGGAATTCGAGCCCAAAAGCTGTAATGCCGTCATACCATTATCAGCTTCGATAAAATCGCATTTGTATCCAATCTCATCAAAGTGATTTTTAACTATATTTCGCATGATTTTTGAATCATCGACAACAAGAACCGTCATATAAGTATATTCTCCTCGCTAATATGATGAAAGGATGGCAAGTAAACGTTTTTTTTCTATACTGCGCAGGAACGACGCGAGGCGCGGCCCCTGTTCCTTCCCGATAAGCGCCTCGTAAGCGGCGCGGAAAAACAACTTGCCATCCATATTGAGTCGCTCCGCCGCGTCGTAGATAGCCTGGGCACAAGCTTTGTCACTGTTGAATTGGTCTATTTGAACTATCACACTGTCCCTAAGCTCACGCACCGCGGCCGCATCCGCTTCGCTTAACGCCGCCCTTTCACCCGCTTCGCGCAGTTTAAAGCGGAATTCCAGTGGGGCGTATTCATTTGTCCAGTTTAACGCGCAGGCGCAACGCGCCCTAAGTCCCACCTCCTGCTCAGGTTTAACATCCCCCAGTCCCGCGATCGTGGCGTCGATGTCCCCCTCAGCAATCTGCAACAGGTTGCACAGGTGGCGGAACGGCGCCTGGTACGGCATCACAACGGGAACATCCCCAACCTGCGAAAGCTCGTATATACGCCGCTCCTTCAGGTATGTCTCCTCGTTCTTTGCCGGCTCCGTTTTCCAGGCAATCCGCTCGGTCCGGTCGTAATCCTCGTATATTTTTATCACATCAAGGTCAAACGAGATGGTAAATTCAGTGTTCGGTCTTGTTCCGGCAAACATATAGCGCACCAGTTCCGGCGTGTAGACGCTTAACAGGGCAGGCAGATCGACAACTTTGCCGCTGGAACTGGACATCTTACCGGCATCCCCCTTGATCCCGATAAAATCGTAGCGGAAAGTTACCGGCGCGTCGAAGTTGTACACTTCTTTACAGACGAATCTGCTCGTGTCAAAAGAACCACCCTGGCTGTGGTGATCCTTGCCGGCAGGCTCAAAATCGACCTTTTCATACGCCCAACGCATCGGCCAATCGACCCGCCAAACCAGTTTTACACCTTTTGCCGTCCGTAAATCGGTTTTTTCCTTGTGCCCGCAAAGGTTGCAGTGGTATTCCAACTGCCATTCGCCGTCCCAACTGTCAATATCTGTGTCATCACGGTTACATTCGTCGCAAAACACACTTACAGGCCACCATTCACCCTGAATTTTATGATCATCGTCCCGGAATTTGTCCAAAATAGCTTTAAGTTCCGCCTTTTTCCCCAAGGCAGCCCGAATTCCATTGGCATAATGCGAGGCGCGGTACCGTTCCGTCTGGTACAGGTACTCAGGCTCTATGCCAACCGTGGGTAACGCGCTTTCCACATCCACCTCGTGGTGGCGGGCATAGCTGGAATCACGCCCCCATGGATCGGGAACCATCTTTATCGGAAACCGCAGGTATTTTTCTAGATCTTCACGTTTGGGCATGTTGAGCGGCACCTTGCGGAAGACGTCGTAATCGTCCCACGAATAGATGAAGCGCACCTGTTTCCCAAGTGAACGCAACGCCCGCGTCACAAGATCAACGGAAATTATTTCACGGAAGTTGCCAATATGCACCGTCCCTGACGGCGTAATGCCGGAAGCACAGGTATAAAGCCTCTTTTCGCCCTTTTCACGTACTATTTTTTGCGCAGTTTCGTCAGCCCAGTGATAAACTTTGTTTACCATTTACAAAATATACCTTTCCGTTATATTCGCCGTCAAGCGCGTTGCCTCCTTCATTCTTCATTTCCTCCGGTAACTGACACCTTTGCGTTCAGTTTTCGGAGGCCGTAGAAATGCCCCCAACACAGTTCAAAAGGTCAACGGTGAATCTTGCGGTTCCACCGTGTCATTAAATTGTTCGTTATGGTTTGCTATAATACGGATAGACACGCACTCACCGACTTGGTTTTTCATATCTACAGATGCACCGCTCCAATGAACCGCCCCGCCACAAAACAGCGTTAAGCGTCCGCGTTGAGGTTTCCAGGGCTGTTTTGCGTTTGCCGGTGATTTCCGCACGCTTCCGGGGAAAGGCCGCGCCTCGCTTCACCGGAAAGGCAAGCCGGGCGCTCATCCCTTTCAGCATGACGGGCGGGCTAAAACGTGTACATCACGCGGATTGACGGGCCGAATTCAGGGCGGGCGGCTACAGGGACAGATGCTGTTCCAACTGCGCCCTGATCGCGGCGGGAATCGGCTCGGACTTTTGAGCTATGAAGTCGTAGTAAACAAGCACGACGCCACCCTTCACACAGAGCCGCCCCTCCTGCCGGGCCACGTGCTGAATCGTAAAAGACTTATTCCCGATACGCGAAATCCAGGTCTTTATCTCAACGGGCGAATTGCAGTAAAGCTGCCCAGTATAATCATAGTCCGAATGAACCATCAACAGATGCCAGCTTTCGCGGTTGAAGTCGAGATTCGGATCGAAGACGCGAAATAGCGGCGTGCGCGCCTGCTCGAACCAGATTGGCAGTACACAGTTGTTGATATGCCCCAGCGCGTCCGTTTCGCCGACACGCGGGCTTACCGTCAGCGTAAACATAGGACGTTAGCGTTTTTCCAGGACGGAACTGTCGTAACCCTCCGGCGGAACGAAACCCAACAGCTCTATGCAGGTAGCCGCGATCGAACTGATGCCAAGCCCCGTCTTTAACGAGTCCGTGCCGTTTTTGTACTCGCCCGCATACCCGCAGTCGTACAGGACGCAGGGCACGGGATTCAGGCTGTGGCTAGTCTTTGACCTGGGTGATCCGTCCGCCTTCAGCAGCACCGCGCCCGTCTTTTTGTCGTGTTCAAACATATCATCGCTGTTGCCGTGGTCCGCTGTTATCAGCATGACACCACCCGCCGCCTCCACCGCGTTGGCTATTCGCCCAAGCTGCAAGTCCATCGCTTCAAGCGAGCAGACCACCGCCTCGTACACGCCGGTATGCCCCACCATGTCGCCGTTTGGATAGTTCAGGCGTATAAAATCGTACTTACCGGAGGGTATCGCTTCGAGCACGTAGTCCGTTATCTCGGCGCACTTCATCCAGGGGCGCTGCTCAAACGGCAGCACGTCGCTCTTTATCTCTACATAGTTCTCCAGCTTTTCGTCAAACTTCCCGGTACGGTTGCCGTTAAAAAAGTAGGTAACGTGGCCGAACTTCTGCGTTTCGCTGATTGCCAGCGTGCGGACGCCGCTTGCCGCGAGGTACTCGCCCATCGTGCGGTCTATCGCGGGCGGCGAGACGAGGTAGCGGCGCGGCACGTGAAGGTCGCCGTCGTACTCCATCATGCCGGCGTAGCAGACTTTGGGACGCCGGCCCCTGTCAAACTTGTCGAAACCGTCCTCTTCAAAAGCCGCCGTTATCTCAAGCGCCCTGTCGCCCCGGAAGTTGAAGTACACGACCGAATCGCCGTCCTCTATCGCGCCTACAGGGCGTCCGTCCTGGAAGACGACAAACTCCTTCAAATCCTGATCTATCACGCCGGGCGTTTCGGCGCGGTACGTTTCCACCGCCTCGCGTGCGCTCGAAAAGCGCCGTCCCTCGCCGTGAACGTGGACATCCCAGCCCCGGTGAACCATCTCCCAGTCCGCACCGTACCTGTCCATCGTTATCCACATACGTCCGCCGCCCGACGCTATCCTCGCGTCGAAACCGCCGGTCGAAAGCTCCTTCAAAAAAGCCTCGAAGCTGTCAACGTATAGGAGGGCGCTAGTTTCAGGCACATCCCGCCCGTCAAACAAGGTATGGACGCGGACTTTTTTGACGCCATCCGACTTGGCCTGAGTTATCATGCCTTTCAGGTGGTCAAGGTGGCTGTGAACGTTGCCGTCCGAAAATAGCCCGATAAAGTGGAGTGTCCCGCCGGACGTATTTACACCGTCCACAAGCTCGCGCCAGGCCGTCCCCCTGAACATAGCGCCGCTCGCTACCGCGTTCGAGACGAGCGCCGCGCCCTGGCTAAAGACCCTGCCGCAGCCCATCGCGTTATGTCCCACCTCGCTGTTGCCCATGTCCTCATCGGACGGGAGCCCCACAGCCTTCCCGTGCGCCTTCAGCGTGGTAAAAGGGCTCTTTTCCCTAATCGCCGCCAGGTTGTACATCTTGGAATCGAGTACCGCGTCCCCCTCCCTGTACTTCCCCAGCCCGACACCGTCCATTATAACAAGAACAAGCGGCCCTTTGCGTCCCTTCCATGCGGGATTCTTTTTCAGCGCTTCCATAAAACTCCCCATTTTCCAGATAAAAACGTTACTGTATTACATTAATCAATAGAAACGTTAAACCGTCTCAATTCAAGTTTATAAAAAACCACCCCTTTGTCCAAGCGATCGCGTTCTGAAACTAGGTTGACAGATTTATGCAACCTCCTGGCGCATTTTTTCAGGCGAGGCTGTTCCAAAACTTCAGTTTTAGGGAGACAAGCTCTGCAAGGCCGGCAACCTCAAAAAAACGCAGTTTTGTGACTTCAGCTTATGGCTTTTAAGCCACAAAAACTGCAAATCATTTCTAAAAAGCGCAAAGCGCCCGTTTCCCTATATCCGTCCTGAAATGCATATTTTCAAAACGGATTTTTTCTACGCCTCTATATGCGGTTTTTAGAGCCTGCTCAAGGGAGGCCGCAACCGCGCTGACGCAGAGGACACGTCCGCCGGATGTTACAAGGGCATCGCCATCCTTTTTTACGCCGGCGCAATAAACCTGAACGGAACCTGTGGATTCGGCTGAGACTATGCCGCCGATAGGACAGCATTTCTTGTACTCACCGGGATAGCCGCCCGATGCTACCACGACGCAGGCCGCCGCCCCGTCCCTGAAACGAACCATCTCCGGCGTAAGGGAACCGTCCGTGCAGGCGAGCATCAGCGAAAGCAGGTCCGATTCCAGTAGCGGTAACACAACCTGGGCCTCAGGGTCGCCGAATCTACAGTTGTATTCTATCACCTTTGGACCTGAGTCCGTCAGCATCAGGCCGAAGTACAGGCAGCCTTTGAACGGGGCGGCTTCTTTTTTAAGCGCCTCAATGGTCGGGATAAATATACTTTCCATGCAGATTTCTGCGATTTCGGGCGTGTAGAACGGATTCGGCGCTATGCATCCCATACCGCCCGTGTTCGGCCCCTCGTCGTTATCCAGCGCCCGCTTGTGATCCATGCTGCTCACCATCGGAACAATGGTATTGCCGTCACAAAATGACAGCACGCTCACCTCAGGACCGGTCAAATACTCTTCAATTACGATCCGTTCTCCGCTTTTGCCGAAACGCTTTTCGTCCATTGCGATGCAGACAGCGGCTTCTGCCTCCTCACGGCTCATGCAGACGGTAACACCTTTCCCAAGCGCAAGCCCGTCCGCCTTTACCACGAGCGCCTCTTTCCCTGACGCAAAACTTTCACGCACAAACTTAAGCGCAGAGGCACTGTCCGTAAACGTCTCATAATCCGCCGTCGGGATACCGTACTTTTTCATCAGATTCTTTGCGAAAATCTTGCTCGATTCAAGCTGTGCCGCCGCCTTTACCGGGCCGAAGGCGCGTATACCCGCTTCGCCGAGGGAATCCACCATGCCGAGCGCAAGCGGATCGTCCGGCGTTACCACGACATAATCGATCTTTGCATCCCGGCAGTACCGCACAACGGACGAAACATCAAGTGAGTCAATATCAACACATTCAACGTCACGTGCAATGCCGCCGTTTCCCGGAATCGCCGTTAGCGACGCCAGGCCGGCGCAGCATTTCAATTTTTTTACAACCGCGTGCTCGCGTCCGCCACCCCCAATCACCGCCACATTTAATTTACAGTTTATCATTCAAGTTTCCCCGCGCACAAAGCTTCCAGCGCCTGTGGCAGGATGATCCATTCAGCCTGTTCCATAACGCGCCGCTGTAATGTTTCGGGTGTATCCCAGTCCATAACTTCCACAGCCTTCTGCATAATAATTTTCCCACCATCCGTGATTTCGTTTACAAAATGAACGGTAGCGCCTGTAATTTTCACGCCGCGGTTAAGCGCCGCTTCGTGTACAAAGAGTCCGTAAAAACCATCCCCGCAGAACGATGGTATCAGGCTTGGATGGACATTGATTATACGATTTTTATACAGCTTCAAAACTTTGCTTCCTACAATTACCAAAAAACCAGCAAGAACAACAACATCAATGCTGTTTTTTTGTAACACCATAGCCAAATCATCATCATACCTGACGCCGTCAAAAACATCGTTATCCATATAATCCATTTCGTCCAGCACTGTCCGGGCAATACATGCCTCTTTTGCCCGTTCCAGCGCGAATGCGTTCCTGTCCGATGAAACAACAAGCGCGATATCCGCATGAGGCATATCGCCGCGGCTACTAGCGTCGATGATGGCCTGTAAATTTGTTCCACCGCCGGAAACCAGAACCGCTGTGCGGCGCGTTTGTCTATCCTTATAAATATCAATATTCATTACTCGTATAAATTATTTACGGAAGGATTCGATGAGGCTCAGCAAATCTGTGGCCGTCAATTTTGCACCGCCACGGCCGCCCATTCGCCTACTGTACGTTTTTCCGTATCAAACACTACACCCACCTTTACAAGCCGCCGTCCGTCCGCGCTGTAGGGTATCAGGTATCCCCTATCGTCTATCTGTTTCAACGCTTCCTCTACCGTCCCGCTGCTGTCCAGCTTGAACTCAAACACGTATACTGTGTCCCTCGTCTTTACAACCGCGTCAGCACGCCCTACAGCGCTCCTCACCTCAGTCTCTATGAATTGTCCCATCAGTATAAATACTACAAAAAATATTGTCTGGTAGTAACTTTCTGTCTTTTCGTACTGTAAATCGTACGGAATTAAACCAAAAAATGCCCTCAACTGCCTGAAAAATCCTTCCAAATCTCCAGCCTCAAACGTGTCGGACAGATTCCCGACATAGTAATTCGTTTTATCCGTGTCTGCCCTTATATAACGCGGCAGTAGATTCCCAAGAAAACCGTACTTTACCTCCTCATTCGGAAATCCAAGATTGTACCGTCTCTTCCTTGCGTTAAAACCAGTGATCGTCAGATAACCGGTCTGGTACAGAAGCGGTACGGGATTCGTATCGCCAGGCTGGTAGTCGTTTATTTTTATCTCACTTACCGTTATATCCCCGTTGAATTGCTGTACGTCAAACCCTGTCCTCTCCAGTTCCGTAAACAGAAATGTCGGCGTACCGGTCGCAAACCAGTAGTACTGTATATCCTGTTTGAAAAATGTATTTAACAGGCTGAACGGATTGTAGACCCGTTCATTTTTTTTTGTAAAACGATACCCGTTAAAGTTTTTTCGCATGGCCGACAATGTTTCTTCAAAACTTTCGCCGTTTGCCTCTGCCAAAGCCTCCAGTTCAGGCTCAAAGTTTTCCAGCAGTTCGTTTTCCGTTATACCGCAGATGCAGGAAAAGGCGGTATCCATGCCTATCTCGTTAAGCTGGTTCAGGTCGCTGAATACGCTCACTTTGGAAAAACGTGTAACGCCCGTAAGCATGACAAAACGCAGCGCCGCGTCCGCACTCTTTAATACGCCGTAAAACGGTTTTAGCGTGGCGCGGAGATCCGCGTTCAGTTTTTCGTCGCCCAGACTTTCCAACAGAGGCTTGTCGTACTCGTCTATCAGAACCACCACCTGCCGGCCCGTTTTTTTATATATGTCATTGATAAGATTTTGGAAACGAATTTCTATCCTGTCATTTCCCGCAGGCAACTCGTACTCGCTTTCAAGTTGTTTAAGGAGGTTTGCGACAAAATCATTCAGAGAACTAACGGAATCGTACCTTAACGGGTTAAAATCCAGGTGGAGCACCGGATACTCCAGCCATTCGGTTTCCAGCCCCGCTATCGCAAGCCCATCAAATAGTTCCTTTTTCCCCTGGAAGTACGCTTTTAACGTGGTAAGCAGCAGACTCTTTCCAAAACGGCGCGGACGGCTTAAAAAATAAGGTTTGCTCTCCGTTACAAGCTTCCAGACATAGGCCGTCTTGTCAACATACACGTAACCTTTTGTACGGAGGTCTTCAAAATCCTGTATCCCTATCGGCATCTTGCGTAATGCCTTAACGTTCTGCCGCGCCTTTCCCATATCGTTAGCATAACAGAGGGTGGCTAAAAAGGGTAGATGCGGTGTACACGATCGGACAGCGCTGATCTTCCGTTAAGCGGCGAAACTGAATCACGGGTAGCGTAACGTTACTCCTCGTCATCTCCGTTTGCAGGCTCATAAAACGCTTTCCAGTTTTTTACAAAAAGAAGTTCTTTTACATCTTTGGCAGAGGCTAGGGCTTTTTTTTCAAACTTTGTGGGCGGCCTCCAGTCCTGTCGCGGGGCAAATTTTTCGTAAGCATTATGTAGTGTACGGGTTGAGGTCAGTTCGGCAAGGGCAAAGTTACAGTAATCCTCATTGTCGCTGACCATGTAGACATAACCGCCGTCTCTTAACTTGGACACAAGAACATCTGTAAACGGAAGCCGCACAAGCCTACGCTTATTTTGCCGCTTTTTGTGCCACGGATCGGGGAAAAATATGTGAAAGGCAGCTATGCTGCCGTCAGGAATCATTTTTTTCAGTACGGCCGTAACGTCATACTCTACGATACGTATGTTTGTAAGGTGGCGCTTGTCAATTTCCATCAACAGCCGTCCTATGCCGGCGCGGAAAACTTCTATCCCTATATAATTTTTTTGAGGGTTTGCCGAGGCGATTTCCGCCGTTGCACTTCCCATACCGAAACCTATCTCTATTGTTACGGGATTACTGTTGTTAAAGACAAGGCCGAAGTCAACGGGGCCATCGTTGAACGGAATGCAGTAAGTACCGCTCAATGTGTCAAGGGAGCGCTGCTGAGCCTTTGTGATGCGGCCGTTCCGCAGTACATAACTTTTGATTGAAAATTGCTTCTCGCACATTACCGTAATTACTTTATGGCGGCCATTTTTGTGAGGGCCGAAGTTGAATACACCGTGTCCCGCGCCCATAACGCGACACTCAAAATATCGGAGCCAAACCGCAGTGAAGACAACTCTCCAGTCTTCGATTCCAATTTTACGGAACTGCGGTAAGTGCCTTCCGTGTTGTAGCATAAAAAGTAATGTTCAGGGTATTCAGAATCAATATTGTAGCGGCTGTCAGCGATGGTAAGTTTTGGAAACGAATAACGGGGTATGGAAGGGACATCAAACCCAAAAGTACGTTCAGTTCGATCGCCACCCTTGTCGATAAGCACCGCGCGGTACTGTCCGCTCGGGAAGATCTCACCGCCTGTCATCGCGATTCTGCGGCTGCCAATCCATGTGTTTCCCGCCTCATCGTAGCGCACCCATGTTTCCGGCGTAAATGACCACAAAAGACCTGCGTAGTCGTTGTAAAGCCGCAATTCGGCAAGGTCATCGTACCCGTCATCATCACCCGCGATCACGAAAAAGAGAAGCGTAGGAACAGGCCCTTCATCTTCTTCAATATAGTTAAGCGACATTGTGGAAAAAGCTATTGTGGGTGCGGAACGTGAACAGGCGGCAAAATACATCAACAGTAGACCTATAAAAACCGGATAAAAATAATTTTTTACATAAAAGAAATATTTCCGCATAAAGTGCTTGGCTCCTCATTGATTCAGAAATTGAATCAATTTTTGATAGGTTTGGGTCCCCTGCGGTGTATTCAGATGAAACTGATAGTTATGATGCAGTGCAACTTCAGCGGCGTCATAAAAAACACTTGTAACGGGAATATTTTTTGCTTCCAGAACAGTAATCATTTCTTTTGCCTCGAATTCAAACGAATATGTATTTGCATCCGTAATAAAAGCCCTGGGAAAACCAGCGGTAATTTTATCAAGGATACCGGCGCTAGCTATAAGTTTACTGTGTACATTGGCGCTGTTAAAATAGGCTAAAGCCAATTTTTTTAACGGCAGTTTCATAGTGTTTTCCGGCGGCGGCTCAAGTTGCAAAAAGTCGTATATGGCGCACAACAGCACCACACCGTCAAAGGATTCTAAAGGGACCACTTGTCTGAACTGAACGTGCGAAATTCCGTTCATTGATTCAAGATAAGCGTGGTTTGTTTGCATTGCTACAAATTGTCCGACAATCTGCCCCCCGGCCGAATCCCCTGAAAACAGTACCGTATTCAGATTTAATTGATACAAATCATTGTGGTTTTTGATAAAAGTGTAGGCCTCCTCAAGCTGTTTTACCGGAACGGGATATTTTGCCTTTTCCGGCGCTATGGCGTACCTTACATTCACCGTTACAAACCCCTCGGTCGCAAGCATTACATAGTAAAATTCAGTTTTATCGCCTTCCGAAATGTATGCTCCGCCGTGAACCGCAAAAATTACTTTTTCACCGCCGTTAAAATTCTTAGGTTTGATTATATCCAGTGTGCCTGACGGGTATGCGGAGCCGTAATCTATATTCCGTTGTACCGTGACATTTTCCAGATAATACCCGTAATTAGCGGGCGGAACGTACGGGTATTGTTTAAAAAGCCATCGTACAAAGTATACGGCGGGATACGGCGTAATTACCGTAAATACCGCAACAGCCAGCACAAGTACAACGATGATGATAGCGATAATTCTGACAGTCATACTCTTTGCGGACAGTTAAGCTATCCCTTAACTGAACCGGACGTAACACCCCTTATGATATATTTTTGACAAATGAAATAAAAAATGATTATTGGTATCAATGCCATTGTAATTACAGCCATCATATAGCCCATATCTATCGAGCCGTATCCGCCGCGCAGATACTGCACCGCAACCGGTATCGTGCGGTACTCCGAACCGATGATAAGATTTGGCAAAAGATAATCGTTCCATATCCACATCGTATTCAGTATCGCAACCGTTATTGAAATAGGGGTAAGCATGGGAAGCACCACGCTGAAAAATGTACGTACAGGACTGCAACCGTCTATCACGGCGGCTTCTTCTACGGCAACAGGCAGAAATTTGATAAAACCTGAATATAAAAATACGGAAGTACCCGCGCCGAATCCCAGATAAATAAACAGTATGCCAACAGGATTGTCAAGATGAAGCAGGTTTGCGACAAGCGTGAGCGGAAACATCACCATTTGAAAAGGCACTATCATTGCGAATGTAAATACAAAATAAAGCACCTTGCATAAAATATTGCGGCACCGTGTTATAAACCATGCTGTCATACTTGAAAACAACACTATCAACACAACGGAAAATACCGTGATAAATATGGAAAAACCAGCAGCCCTGAAAAAACCTGTAGCCGTCAATCCATTCGTATAGTTGCTTAGACCGGCAAAAGACCCGGTGTTTGGAAGCGCAAATGGCGTATTTATTACATCAAGTTTAAATTTAAATGAATTGATTAGAACCAAAAGTATTGGGAATAAAAACAGTATAGAAACCGCACAAAGAACCAGTCCCATAATCAGATTCCCTTTTTTTGTACGCCGTCTTTCTTGTCCGGTATTCATCAGTTTTCTACCTCCTGTCTGCGTGTTATCGAAAGCTGTACAATTGATATCAGCACAACGATGACAAAAAACATAAACGCTTTTGCCTGTCCTACGCCTTCCCATCCGGACCTGCCGTAAAATGTATTGTAAATATCAAGTGCCACTCCGACAGTCTGCTTGCCGGGCAACCCGGCGGTAAGGGCTAGATTCTGATCGAACATTTTGAAAGAGTTGGCGACGGACATAAAAAAAGTAATAGTTATCGACGGCATAACGAGCGGTATCGTAATCTTTGTTAATGTTGTCCACGCGCCGGCGCCGTCAATCTTTGCCGCTTCCAGTATTTCCGGCGATATGTTTTGTATACCCGCAATGTAAATTATCATCATGTAGCCTATAAACTGCCAACTGCTTAAAATGACGAGTCCCCAAAAACCATACTTTGCGTCTACGGTAATTGTAACGCCCGCAACGCTCAGCGCGCCGTTAATTATGAACTGCCATATATACCCAAGCACGATACCACCTATCAGATTCGGCATAAAAATCAACGTACGGTAAAGGTTCGTCCCGCGTATACCGCCTGAAAGCATCAACGCCAGGGCAAAGGCGATGATATTTGTTGTTACGACGGAAACAAAAGTGAAGCGCACCGAAAACCAAATGGCGTTCAAAAAGTCAGGGTTGGAAAAAGCCTGTACATAATTTTTTAAACCTACCATAGTCAGATCGGTAACTGTTACGAATTTGGAAAATGAAAGGATGATTCCGTAAATGAATGGTACCATAAATGCGATTATAAAACAAAGCAGCGTAGGACCTGCAAAAAACCAAAAATATTTTTTAAAAGATTTTTCCATGGTTTCCCCTATATAAAATGCGGATGTTTAGCCGCTTACCTTAAACGGTAAAATCATCATCAAGCAATCATCCATGCACCTGCATGGATGATTGCTTGTAAGCTTTACCGGACTGATTATCTATTGGCTTTTTTTTCGGCGGCCCAGCCGTTTATAAATGTAGTTTTTACATGATCCCAATCCTGGTTTCCGACCGTATAAGCGTTAAGAGCGGCGCCCAACTCATTCTTGAATTCCTGACTCGGAAACGTTGTAAAAACCCAGGGTACGGAGTGAAAATTTTGTTCGGCAAGGTAGCGGAACATTTCTTTTATCAGAGGATCCCCGGGCCGGTCAGCTTCCAAAAAAGTAGTAAACGGGGTAACCAGGCCAAGTTTTTCGGAAGCTGTCTTTTTGCCGTTTTCCGTACCGAACAGCCACTCAAGAAATTTGAGTGAAGCCTCCTGCTCTTCCCGGCTTACACGGCCGTTCAACGCGATAAAGTTTTCGGTGCCGACACAGAGTCCCTGCGCTTCTTCACCATCGGCCCCGGTATATATAGGCAGAAATTTTATATCCTGCATTTCTACAACATTCCCCTTTTCACCCGCAATTTGCGTCCATGACCAGGTTCCATTCTGAATGAAGGCCACCTTGCCCAGCGCAAATTCCGTCATCGAATCTCCTACGGTTTTTGAACCTGTCATCTTTCTGTCCGTTATGGAATTGTTAATGTACAGGTCAAAAATATTTTTTAGGTTTTCAGAATATGACAGATCAATTATATCCAGATCGGTGACATTTTTATCGCGGTATTCAAAATACACAGGCATATTTGCAAGGTGCGTATTCCAGCGCCAGTCTTCGCCGGGTGAAAATGACGTTGACGCAAAGGCCGCCGAAATCCCAAGAGGAGCCGCATTGGCCTGGATGTCTTCGGCAATGGCTTTCAGTTTTGCGAAATTGTTGATGCCGGACGCGTCGTCTATATCCTTTACGGCACGCGAAGGAAGCGCAAAGTATTTCCGTAGAATCGCGTCGTTGTATATGATCCCATAACTTTCGATTGCGTACGGTATGCCATAAATCTTACCATCCTCACCGATAGCAAGACCTTTGTCCCCTAGCCATCCGTAAATGGCACTGTTTTTAAGGTCGGCCGTGTAGCCTTGCCAGTTATGCATGCCGATTGGCCCGTTTAGGTTGAAAAGTGTCGGAGGTTTTGCCTTTGAGATTTCAGCGCGCAGGGTCTGTTCGTAAGTGCCGCTCGCTGCCGTAACAACTTTCATCGGTATACCGGTTTCGTCCGTAAACAGGGCCGCGGCCTCATTCCATTCCTTGTCCGTCTCCGGCTTAAAATTCAAAAAGTAAACACCAGGCTCTGAATTTTTTGTGCAGGCCGAAACAAGTAAAAAACAGAGAGCCAACGCAGTCAAATTAAAAAACTTCTTCATCGCTTTCTCCTATAAAGAGCGGCGGAATCGCCGCTTAAGTTAATCGAACATTAACACTTTAGTGTTAATGCTTTCTCCTATAAAGAGCGGCGGAATCGCCGCTTAAGTTAATCGAACAT
>JAITIR010000050.1 GCA_031279285.1 Spirochaetaceae bacterium
TAGCGGGAACCGTCCTCGTATGCGCCGCACTCTTTTTTTCGGACATGGAACTGCGGGCTACCGCGGCGCTGCTGTTTGCCGCCAACCTGCCGCTTGCCGCGGTGGAGGGCGTCATATCAGCCTTTATCGTAGCCTTTCTTTCAAAAACGGTACCGCAGTATGTATCTTGACCGGCTGGAGTACAAAAAAGACTTTTTGTCGCCGGTAGACAAGCGCTGCCGCTTCCTGTCGGCAGCGTTGCTCATAGCGGCCGCGGTTTACACGACGAGCGCGGCGGCGCTGTCCGGCGTCATCGTGCTCTGCCTGTTGCCGTTATTAAGGGAATTGCGGGTAACAGTCCTCCGCCTGATACCGGTAAACATGATGACGGCTGCGCTCTGGCTTACCGTCCCATTTGGCTTCAGCATGGATAGCGCGGTACTCTACACGCTGCGGATCAACGCGGCGGCGCTGCTGTACATGATCTTTATAATCCCGATGAGCGTAAGCGCGCTGGCGTCGTCGATGACAAAGCTAAGGGTACCGGAAAAACTGGTATCACTTTTTATCCTGAGCTACCGGTACATATTTTTGCTTGGTGAACGGCTGTCCGTCACGCTCGTATCCATGAGGCTGCGGAGTCCTGAAAACGGCACGTTCCGCTTATGGCGTTCATTTGCGGCGGTCTTCGCAGCGACAACCGCACGCGCCGTGTTCCGTTCTCAGAGGCTATCTTTAGCGATGGTTTCCAGGGGATTTGACGGCATATTTCCCGTGACGATCACGTTCAAATGGAAGGCGCGCGATACCGTTCTGCTCATACTATGCGCGGGCGTTTCGGCGCTGGCGCTCTATTCCGGCGTAAAAGGCGGATGAAGCCTGGTCGCCGGTCTAGGTAGTTAGGGAAACGCTGATTAACTTGACGCTAATCGCGTTTCCCTAATGTATTTGCTCATTTCATTCCGCCTTGGGGTTTAATACCCCGTCCTAAAGGGCGGGGTATTAGACCCCACTGCGAATAAATCAGTGCTTCCTTAGCGTAGGCATGGCGTTACAGGTAGCGCTGATCGAGCCCTCCGGCAAAAACCTGCCGCCTACAGGCAACCCTTTCACCAGGCTGTTTTGTTATCCTCACGAGTACGCACGCGTCCGCGTCCCGCACGCGGACGCGCGCGGGACGCGGACGCGCGGACGCTTGTATATACTTATTGGGTATGGTAAATTGCGCTGTAAGCGTGGTGCAGTAAGCGTGGCGCTGAAGCAAACTTTTTGTATAGCAGGAAAACCAATGAAAGTAGTTCAAACAGATGCGGCTCCCGCCGCGATAGGGCCTTATTCTCAGGGATTTGTTTCGGGAAATTTTGTGTTTACTTCAGGCCAGATACCGCTCGACCCAAAGACCGGCGAGATAGCCGGTGATGACATTGCCGGGCAGACTGAACAAGCGATAGCAAACCTGGGGGCGGTACTGGAAGCCGCCGGTTCTTCGCTCAACAAGGTGATCAAAACAATCTGTTTTCTGGCCGATATGAATGACTTTGCGCGTTTCAACGAGGTTTACGCCAAACATTTTCCGGGAAAACCGGCCCGTTCGACCATTGCCGTAAGGCAGTTGCCCAGAAGTGCGCTGGTAGAAATTGAAGCGATAGCGGAACTTTAAAATCGAAAGGCCGCTCAACCGCTTAACGGCGGGCGGACGGTGCGATAACTCATTTGAAAAAGGAGATTCCATGGGTGTAGCGGTAACGGTAAAGAACTTTCTGGACAGGAAAGATGTCCAAATGTCCGCCAAACGCTATGGTATAGACGCGTTGAGCGCGATGGCGCAGGGCTTGTTTGCGTCGCTCTTGATAGGGACAATCATCAGTACGCTGGGAGAGCAGGCGGGGCTGGACATTTTGGTTACGGTTGGTAACTTTGCAAAGTCGGCCACCGGTGCGTCGATGGCGGTAGCGATAGGCTGCGCGTTGAAGAGTCCGTTTTTGGTGCTGTTTTCCCTAATCGCGGTGGGGCAGGCGGCCAATTCTTTGGGAGGTTCAGGCGGGCCATTGGCGGTTTACTTTGTTGCGATCATAGCGGCGGAAGCGGGTAAACTCGTATCCAAAGAGACAAAAATCGACATAATCGTTACACCAATGGCTACTATAGTTGTCGGGGTGCTGGTTGCGCTGTTATGCGCGCCACATATAGGGGCCGCCGCAAGCTATACCGGCATGGCCATCATGTGGGCGACAGAGCTTCAGCCTTTTTTGATGGGAATAGCGGTATCGGTGATTACCGGCATGATACTGACGCTGCCGATAAGCAGCGCCGCGATCTGCGCGGCGCTGGGGCTAAGCGGTTTGGCCGGGGGAGCGGCCCTCGCCGGATGTTGCGCCCAGATGGTAGGCTTCGCCGTGATGAGTTTCAGGGAAAACCGTTTCGGCGGCCTCTTTGCGCAGGGCATAGGCACGTCCATGCTTCAAATGGCAAACATAGTAAAGAACCCGCGAATCTGGATACCCCCGACCACGGCGGCCGCTATTACCGGTCCGCTGGCAACCTGCGTTTTCCGCCTGAGAATGGACGGCCCGGCGGTAGCCTCCGGTATGGGTTCCTGCGGACTTGTCGGTCAGATCGGCGTCTACACCGGCTGGGTAAGCGGCATTGCGGACGGGTCAAAGGCGGCGATTACCGCGTTTGACTGGCTGGGCCTCCTGTTGATAAGTTTTGTCCTTCCTGCCTTACTTACACCGCTAATCGCCTTACCGCTAAGAAAGAAAAACTGGATTGGGAAAAACGATTTGACGCTGGACCTTTAACCACTTTTCGCGGTTCCGGCCGCTCTCTTGCTTTCATTCTGTCTTGGGGACCTCCCTGCCTTCCTTATCGGATTAGGCAAGCGGCAAAACGGCTTAACGCTGTTTTGTGGCGGGGCGCTTCATTGCAGGTGTCAGGGCAGCTAATCTCAGACAGGCATGAGGGAGGGGCTTGAGGGGGCGTTCGTCGCCGCCGCCTGTTTTGCCGAGTCCAAGGCCTTAAGGATGGGAACAAAGCGGTCCTTTTCGATAAGGTCGATAAGGCGCGCTTCTGTAAAACGTTTGGCCTCGTCACTGAATGCGCCTACGCCCATACAGATACCTTTACCAGCCTTAATGTCCTTTAAATACGATTGAAAATCGCGCAGCACCAATTCGCCTATAGCGCCCTGGGTGCGTACAAAGCGGAACATGACAATATCCGACCATTTTAGGGTGTCAACCTCCGCGACAATATCGGCCCAGTCGTTCGATGTAAGCTGAGTCTTTGTGATTTTAACCTTGGCTTTGGGAAAGTAAGAAAGGACTATTTTTCGGCACAGCGCCATAAATTCGGAAGCTGGAGCCATGATATAAGTCTGTATATTTTTGCTGGCGTTCATCTCTTTGTACTTTGCGACAAGGTTGTCCGTTTCTTTATACCCCTGAATCGACTGCTGTACGATTTGCAGATGCTGGATCGCATCCGATATTTTCTGCATACGGAGGTACGCCGATCCAAGCTGATAGTGGAGTTCGATAGCTATGTCCGGCTTTATATTACTGTGCTTTAGGCCTATTTCAAGGTCCGCGATAGCCTTCTCGTCCTGGTGATAATCAACATTGATGAGTCCGGAACGGAGACAGGCTTCCGCTCCCCAAACAGGATCGGGACGAAGGTGGGAATATATACGTTCGGACTTTTCTTTATACCCGGCTTCAAAGTAACATTCGGCAAGCGTAAACAGAGATTCTTTGTCATTCGGAGCAAGTTCCATTGATTTGCGGATATACAGCATCGCTTCTTTGAATCGCTTCAATTTGAAATAGGCATGCCCCAGCATCCTCATGGTAGGCACATATTCAGAATTTATTGAATATGACTGCTGAAGGTACATTACGGCTTTTTCATAATTTTTACGCAGGAATTCTATGTTACCAAAATTGTATGAAACCTCATAGTTGGATGGTTTCATGGAATGTGCCACAACGATATACTTGTACGCTTCATCCAGCATGTTTAAATTTGCGGCGCAGATTGCGGCGTGTAGATTCAACTGAACTTCATCAATTTCCTGACTAAAAAGCGGAAGTCTCGTCAGAGTTTCGTAGGTTTTGAGCGCATTTTTCCAATCACCTTGCTGAAACTGATAGTCACCCATGAATGCCAACGCATCTGTATTGTGTGGATTCTTGGCAAGCCGTTTTTCCGCATCTTTCAGTGCTGATTTTATATCCTCATTTTTTTTAAACTTGGACTGGTTTGAGCCATTTCCATTTGTAACATACAGATATGAAACAAACACAACAGCGACTACAACGACTATGATGATTAGAATAGGTATGAAAGCCATATTCAATTATACAAAGATAAAATTTATGAGTCAATTCTTCCGGGTTCAGATGTCAAGCCACAATAGAAATGTCCCGCATACAGACCTGCCACGGCGCAACATACATCCGCTTGCCGTTGCTTCCTTCCGGACCTGGCGGGGTTAGGCGGTGTATACTCGCATGGTTTCTGAACACGGGACACTTTATACTACAGTAAACAACTATTTTTATACAATACCGCGCGGCGCTCTTTTTAAAATGTAACTTTAAGCCGCCGGTTCATGCCCCAAGAAGAAACCGGACTCCCGGCTATGCCGGGGCCGTTTAGCGCACAGCCGGTTTGTTTTGGAACAGGCTCAAACTACTTGTTTTTTTGATTCGCTTGTGATACAGTATCTGATAGCAATCTGGGAAGCCCCGGAACAGCTACCCTTTTTCCAAAATCGCTGAACCGGGGCTCACTAAAAGCGTCTCATCCTACCCCAATCCAGGGGTGGTTTCCAATGGCGTTTTAAAATCCCATTTGCTTCGTCCGGGCCTGGTCCGGGTGTATTTTTCTTTTTGGGGGCTCTATGGAGAAAAATATGAGTCTGCTTTTTGGGATTGCCATGTTTGTCCGCTTGTTTAGGGAGCTTTGCTTCGCAAAATTCCATACTTTTAAGCTAAATTTAGCCGGTTTTGGGCGCTCAATTTTTTTTTTTTACTTTTCCGAAAAAAAAATCGCAAACTACTTGTTTTTTTGATCTTTTTGCGCTATAATGTTTTATGTATAGCGAACTGGGAAGCCCCGGGACAGCGCCTTATTTCTTTGGCCGGAAATACGCTGAACCGGGGCTTGACAAAAAACGTTTCTATCCTACCCCAATCCGGGGGCGGTTTTCAATGGCGTTTTAAATCCCATTTGCTCTGTCCGGGCGTAGCCTGGGCGTATTTTCACTTTTAGGAGGACTCTATGAAGAAAAACATGGGTCTGTTTTTTGGGATTGTCGCGATTGTATTCGCGGCATTAATTTTTGGCGGCTGCGAGCAATCGACCGGCGGCGAGAGCTCAACCCCGCCGGTACAGGCTCCGGCGCCCACGGCTGATGTGGGCATCGTGGGGACGGAAGTCCCTGTACAGGATGGCACCGTTGTAACGCTTACCGCGGCGACGGAGGGAGCGAGGATATACTACACCGATGATGGAACCGATCCGACTTCCAGCAGCCCCCAGTACACGGAGGGAACGCCGATTACGATAAACGGCGATGCCGGCAATACTGTAACCATCAAGGCAATTGAGGTTAAGGATGCGACATCCAGCGGCGTCCTGACGGTGCAGTACAAGATTGACGCTGCCGCGACGCCGATTCCCACGGTAGACATTCCGAGCGGCACGGTGGCAGACGGCGATTCGGTAACGCTTAGCGCGGATGAAGGGTTGGCAATTTACTACACGCTGAACGGGGCTAACCCGACTACCTCCAGCCAACAGTACGAAGCGCCGGTTCAGATAAACGCGGCCGACGCGCAGGACGGGGTCGTAACCCTCAAGGCAATCGCGGTGAAAGGCGAGGTATCCAGCGCCGTCAGAACGGTGGAGTACAGGATAGGGGCAATTACCTGGACGGCGGTAGCTAACGGCGAGGAGGATAAAACCACTTCCACAGCTATTACCATTACCTTTACCGGAGGATCGGTTACGGATTTGCGCGAGGAGCACATTACCGTGATCAACGGAACCGGCGAGGCCGCCAAAACCACGTTGGACGGCAACTCACTGGGCATTAACGTTACCAAAGCCGGGACAGTGTCGCTTAGGATAAGGAAGGCCGGCATTGTGAGCGAGCCTACAGACGGGCCTGTGACGGTATACAAGACGGTGGATGTACCGCCGGTTACCGGCATTGTCTGGACGGCATCAGCCTACGGCACTACGGGCATCATAAGTTCCAAATTCATTGTCCTTGACTTTTCCGGCCAAGTGGTTACAGGGTTGACGGCGGAACAAATTACCGTGGCCTCTGATGACGAAAGCGATACCCCCGGCGAGGCTGACAAAGGCGTCCTTATCGACAGCGGAACGGGTTACTCACTCGCCATTACCGTTCAAACTGAGGGGGATTTGCTGGTTACCATAGAAAAGGAAGGCATTGATGACACGCCCCATACCGTGAGGGTGTACAAAGATAGCCAGGCCCCCGGGCAGGTAACTGGGACCGGCTGGGCCGCCGTCGATGCGGCTGAAAAGCCATCCTACGATAAAATAACCCTCACCTGGACCAACCCGGTAGACGAGGATTTTGACCATGTCGAAATAAGCTGCATAGCCACGGATCCGGCGCCTGCTGCGGAGACAGAACCGGTGATCATCGATAATATAAAGGGCTCCACGCATACCGTTGGGGATCTTGCCGCCAGTACCCAATACACATTCAACGTGATCTCGGTGGACAGTGACGGGAACAAGAGCGAGCCGGTGGGAATAACGGAAGCAAAAACCGAAGCTAAGCCCAAAGCATCCGTAACGGTAAAATTTTCCGGCTTCGAGGATGAGGCGATCGATCTTATCGATGCCGATGGTACTGCTGACGGCACTGCCCTGAGTTGGAGTGGCAAAGAAGTCCTGACCGTGAGCCTGGAGGAAATTGACGGTTCCTATAGTTGCGAGTATTCGCTGGACGAAAGCACGTCGCGTGAGTCCGTAACAGGCAAGGCCATAACCTTGAAGGCCAATGAGCTTTCGGTCAAGACCCATACCCTCACAGTATTTGTAACGAAGGGCGGCGTTACCCACACCAAGAGGCTAACCTTTAAGGTTGAGGCATAAGGAGTAATAAATGAAAACGACAAACAAGATACGATACGCGCAGGGCATCCTGAGCGCCATAGTGGCGGCCTTGGCCCTGTCATGCATGATCCTGTCATGCACACAGCCGGAGGGGGCAATCCCCGCCGGCGTGGCGGCGGGGAAGGGCTCGATTGTCCTAAGCGCCGTTACAGGAAGTGGCGTTGCCACAGGACGTGGCGCCGCCACAGGAAGTGGCGCCGGATCGGTACAGAGGACGATCGTCCCCTCGACCAGCCCAACTTTCAGCAGCTACACCCTGGAGTTTAAACAGGGTGAAACGACTCTTCCGGAAATAGATGTCGAGCTGGCTGTCCTCGAGGACTTTTTAGTAGAGGACCTGGACGCTGGAACATGGACGGTAACGGTTACCGCCTACAGCAAAACGGGTGAAACAAAATACGCAGCCGCCAGCGGCGTCGCGACCGTGGATGTCATAGCGGGCAAGAGCGAACCTGTAGAGGTGCCTGTCAAGCCGCTGTTTGCGCAGGAGAGCCCGAATGGTAAGTTCACCTACCAGGTTAGCTTCCCTGTCAACGTGACCGGCACGATTAGCCTGAAGGACGGAGACACGGAGAAGCTGGTGGATACCGGCCTGAGCGCATCCATGACAGGACCAAAGTACATAGACCTGCCCCCCGGTGCTTACAAACTATTCATCTCGCTGAAAAATGAGACTGCGAACACCAGCGCCGGGCTTTCGGAGGAGGTTCACATATACTCCGGCCTGGACTCGGCTGGAACATTCTCCTTTACGGCGGCAGATTTTGCCCCGGATGTTTACCTTGCGGGGACTATCAAACTATCAGATGGCGTAAGTATCGGCGCTGCCTTGCCGATCATCAAGGTCTACCCGGACGAAACTTATAACGACACCGGCACTGTCGATACGACACCGGCAGCTCCTAACCCGGATGCGACCGGGGCATGGATACTGAGCATACCGGCAAGTACCCTCAAACTCAGCAATCAGTTTTACTTCAAGGCTGTGGTAACAGGCAATGACAGTAAAAAATACATCGTCACGGGCACTACCGGCGCCGGCCTAACAGACAAGGGAAAGCAGGACATTGAGTTGAAGGACACCACGAAGCCGAGCCCGGTAGAGTACCTTGCGGCGGAAATCGAGGCAGATGATGACGAGGCCCCGTACGGGACGGTAACGCTCACCTGGACGCTCCCGAACCCGCTGGACGAGGATCTTGACCAAATTGAGATATTGTGGTCGTGGAATTCCGGAAATGGAGTCGAGGAAAAACATCTAACGATAGCCAAAAACAGTGAAAAGTATGAAGGCGACTTTGATGGCTTTAACTTTGCAAGGGGAACAGAGTACACGTTCACCGTCAAGACTGTGGACGCGGCCGGGAACGCTGGCGAAGACTCCGTTAAAGCCTCCCTTCCCTATGGGGGCACGATGACGGCGGATCAACTGGCGGATGTGATTGACAATGCTAGTGAAACAGGCCAAGAGGTTAGCATCGGCGATCTTCAACTTGCCGAAGCTGTCACGATCGACCTCAAGAAGGCGAATATCAAGGTAACCTCTGGCCTCACTGTGCCGGCCAACGTAACGCTTAAGGTAGGCGGCACGCTCACCGTGGACACCGGCGCGACATTAACAGTGCAAGGAAATGGTAAGCTCGAAGTGTTGAACGACGCGAACCTGATCGTCAAAGGAAACGTCGCTGTGAGTGATAACGCCACGATCATTATGCCGGCGACGGACGGAACCGGGTCTATCACTGTCGAAGGTGC
>JAITIR010000099.1 GCA_031279285.1 Spirochaetaceae bacterium
GCAGGGCATTTTATGAGACTTGGGAGACAAGCGACAAGCTTGTCGAACAAGTCCAATTGCTTACGCAATTAAGAAATAACATGACCAAACGGTCATGTTATTTCTGTACAGTTCCTAACGATTCTTAAGCTGCGCTGTAGCCTACTTCAGGTGTCCGCGCGGCCTGCTTGTTGTCAGCGGCCCGCCTTACAATCCAGAACCGTACAGCGAGGCGATGGAAATATTTTCAGGCTTTAACGGCAAAAAAATAATTTCCGGCGGAACAACATCACAGATCATAGCCCGCCACCTGGATAAAAAAATTGTTCCCGCCGTAAAAAACCCGCATTGCTATTCAAAGGATGAGGACGGCAAGACCCGCGTACCGCCGGAATCGTTTATGGAGGGGGCGGATTTGGCCTACGAAGGCATCATCACGCTCGACGCCGTATCGGAAATGCTTCAGGAGACGGATACCTACAGGCGGAGCGAACCGGCGGCGGACAAAATGGTAGAGCTTTTTATAAACAGCGACAGGATGCTGTTCCTTGTCGGTACACGGATCAACGAATTTTACCGGGACCCGTAGATGCCGATGGAGCTTGAAACAAGGCGGAACATCGTCAAAAAAACAGCGTCCACACTGGAAGACAGGTACTTAAAACAGGTTGTGATCAGGTATATTTAGAGTGATGTGCGGCGCTTACCCGCCCGGCAGCCAATACCCTTGCCAGAGCAGTGGCAATACGCAAAACCCGCCGGCGGGAACTATCCGCTAAATAACACGGATTATCAGCGAATCTGCCCCTTGTGTACTGGCACAGGTTGACCTGCTTTTCATAAAAGATACTTTATGGTATGATGTACATAAAAGCAATTTTTATAACATTGTAGGGTATGTAAATGATACGAATGTTGACAGCCTGTACCGAAGAACTTGATGAGGTTGGCGAAGCGGTAAGCGAAATAATGGGACAACTCGATCTAGGAAATAACCTGCTTGACAATTCGGTGGGGTTAATATTCTGCGATCCGGAATTTATAGTTTCCGGCATAGTGGAGGCGGTATCCAAAAAACTGCCCTTTGACACGGTAGGGGTAACTACGCGGGCAGGCGCCACCAAGGGTGTGGTCAGTTCTATCCTGTTCAGCATTTCCGTGCTTACAGCGGATGATGTAATGTTTTCGGTTGCGCGGAGCAGGGAAATCACGTCCGAAAATGTGGACGATGTCATTTCTTCCGCCTACAAGGAAGCTGAGGGCAGGTTGCCCGAAAAACCCGCCCTCGCGCTGGTGTACCCGCCTATGATCCTGTCATTAGGGAGTTACCCGGTGGCAAACGCGTTTTTCAAAGTGGCAGAAAATACTCCCGTTTTCGGTACACTCCCGTGCAGTCCGTTTCACGACCACAGAAACAGTTTTACAATTTTAAACGGCGTCGCGTATGCCGAGTCCGCGGTTCTGGTTTTGCTGTCCGGCAATATACATCCTGATTTTTTAATGGTTTCCACACCGGAACAGAACCTTCAAAAACAGTACGGTATCATCACAAAATCAGACGGCTGTAGGGTTTATATGATAAACGGAATGAGTTTTACCGATTACCTGGTAAACAATGGCATCGCAAAATCAAGCGCGTCTTACGATTTGTTATACATGATTCCATTTATAGTGAATTTTAATGACGGAAGTCCCCCTGTTGCCCGCGGTCTGTACAGCATTAAAGATGACGGCCCCGCGGTATTTGGCAGTGAAATGCCGGAAGGTAATACAATTTCACCGGGCAGCCTAAATTACGATGGTATTATGAAAACAGCGGAAAATTTGATGCGGCAAATATCCCTCAAAAAAAATATAAATGGCATTATAATGTATTCATGCCTTGCCCGCTACCTTCTGCTGGGACTGAAAAACGACGACGAATTAAAAAAAATTACCGAACAGGTTGACGGCATGACGCCGTATCAGGCCTGTTATTCTGGCGGCGAAATATGTCCGGTAAAAAATAATGCCGGTGAATTTATTAATCGTATGCATAACTATACGTTCATTGCCTGCGTGTTTTGACGATAGGAGCGGAAGAACAGTCCATGAATAACGGTGCTGTTTATAATGAATGGCAGCAAGGCGCGCAAACCGGTGTTTTGTCCGGTGCGGTTACGGAACTTTCGCCCAAAGAAATGTCCGAAATAATTAAAGATTTACAGAAAGAAAACAGACAGTTAAACCGAAAAGTAAATCTTCTGCAAAAGAAAATCGATTCCGCCAATATAGCCGCGCAGACTGATAAACTGGTAGACGACATACGTTCGCTTGAACAAAAAAAATTAGAAAAGTACATGAAGCTGTTTCTGCAATACAGCCAGATTGTTACTCTTATGTTGGATGAACACGGACGCCTTGCCTACTGTACCAACGAATTCCTTCGTCTTGCCGGTATTAGCAACTTTGGATTCGTCAACGGGCGCACATTAAATGATGTCTTTAGTATTTTTGGAAACAGTATACTCGGCACCCATGCGGGTTTAAGATTTGACGAAATAAAAAAAACTCTTAAATCAATAAGTGTAAATACAAAAATCTGGTTTCCGGCAAATCCGGCGGAACATCTTTATACTGTTGAGATGTCACCTATAACAGAAAACGGCGTATTTGACGGCGCAATCTTAACTTGCCATGATACAACGGAACTCCGCAATGAGGAAGCGGAGGAGCGGACGCGCTTAATGCTCGATTCAACGCCGCTTGCATGTCTGCTTTGGACGGCCAATGGACGCCTTATCGGCTGGAATAAAACGACAACCGAATTACTCGGTTTAAACGGCACGGAAATGAACGCGGAAAGTTTTTTCAGCCGCTGTGTGGAGGTGCAGGACGACGGCTTAGAGAGTGTTATCAAATGGAATAATCTGATAAAGGAGACGCTTGAAAAGGGTTCCGTTCAAACGGAATGGAATTGCCTGATAAACAACGACGAGCCGTTGCCGCTGGATGCAACTTTTGTCAGGATGCCGTGGAAGGACCGTTTTCGTGTCGCTGTCTACGCGGTGGATCTCAGGGAATTGCGTAAACGCGAGATGGCTGTTCGCAAGGCAAACGAAGAAAACCGTATGCTGGAACTTGAGGCTAAAACGGCGGAGGCCGCCTCCAAGGCAAAAAGTGATTTTTTGGCAACGATGAGCCATGAACTGCGTACGCCGATGAATGTGATTATCGGCATGAGCGAACTTATACCCACAGATAATTTAAACGATAAGCAAAAAGATTTTTTTTATGAAATACAAAATATGTCAAAAACCCTGCTAAATCTGATAAATGATATTTTAGATTTCTCAAAAATCGAAGCGGGTAAACTGGATGTCATACTGGTGAATTACAATATCCGGACGGTGCTTGATACGGTAACTTCAATGTTCAGGTTTATCGCCGAAAAAAAACATCTTGCGTTCTGTTCATATATATCGGACGATATTCCCGATGTTCTTTACGGTGACGAGACTCGGATACGTCAAATCTTTACAAACATTATCAGTAACGCGGTTAAATATACCAACTCAGGCTCTATCGGAGTTACTATAAGTAAAACAACGAAAAACGACAAGGCATATATGGAGATTCGCGTAAAAGATACCGGAATAGGCATCAAGGAAGAGGATAAATCAAAACTCTTTGACTCATTTCAGCAGCTTGACGCGCGGAAAAACCGTGGTATTGTAGGAACTGGACTGGGCCTTGCGATCTGTAAAAAATTGGTAGACATTATGGAAGGGTCTATCGATGTCGAAAGTGAATATGGCAAAGGTTCTGTTTTTATAATTCTGCTTCCGCTTGTAGAGGGTGACGCCGCACGGCTGCAACTGGATATACTGAGCAGTCTACAGAATGCCTGCAATTTTGTAATGGTAAAAAAAGATACGTCCGTCAAAATACTTGTTGTTGACGATATGCTTGAAAATCTTGCCGTGGCGGAGGGTTTTCTTGAATTGCACGGCGTGGATGTCGATACCGCGTTGAGCGGTGAGGAAACGCTGAATAAGGTCAGGGAAAAAAAGTATGATCTGCTATTCATGGATCAGATGATGCCTGAGATGGACGGACTGGATACAACCAGGTACATAAGGGCACTCGCCGAAACAACGGGCGAGGATTGGTACACCGATGTACCTGTAATTGCCTTGAGTGCGAATGTGGAAAGCGGGGCGTTTCAAAAATTTATTGGGGCTGGCATGAACGACTCCATAAGCAAGCCGATAGATTCAAGTATGCTGAACAGCAAGCTGGCAGTTTGGCTTCCGCCCGAAAAGATAGAATTTGTAGCCCACCCTAAGACGGTTTACGGCAGAGGCGAGATCAGAAAAGACTATCGTGATGACAATCCTGTTTTTAAGCAGCTTGAGACCCTGAACTGTATTGATTTGGAGGACGGACTTCAGCATACAGGCAGCGTTTCTTCATACCTTAAAGTTATCCGGCAGTACTGTTTGGGCTTCAAAAAATCAACAATCGGTCTACAGCAAACATTTGAGGAAAATGATATTAAAACATATCATATTAAAGTACACGCATTAAAAGGGGTCTTTGCGACCCTGGGTGTTAGAAAATTGTCGAAATGGGCTGAGAAGCTGGAGTTTGCGTCGGCGGACGACGGCTTAGCCGCTTGCGGGGGCTTTTCCTCTGTCTGTCTTGAGGAAACAATGCCCTTTATAAAGGAATGTACGGAATTTTTTGATCGGCTCCCTGCGGAGTTAAAGACAGATGATACGGAAAAAGCTGTAGTTAGAAATGCCGGTAGTAATATAACATTTTTTGTACAAAAATTAAACGAGTTGAAAAAAGCGCTTGAAACGGGACATGCCAACTTGATAAATGAGTTGATCGACGGATTGTGTAAACAGTCATTTGATAAGAATACAGACGATTTTATCTGTGAGCTGTCCCGTTTATCGGCGGATTTTGATTACGATATCGCAGTGCAAAAAATTAAGGAGTTCTTGTATGGCAGAGAGGATTAAGAATTTAAAACCAACCATACTTGCTATTGATGACTCGCCTGAAATTCTTACACTTATCAATGAAATTCTGGGTGAAACGTACGAGGTTCGTCTTGCAAAAACAGTGAAAGCCGCAAATACAATTCTTAGCGAAAAAAAAGTTGATTTGATTTTGTTGGACTTAAAGCTGGAAGGCGATATTTCAGGTCTTGATTTCTTGAGCTACATGAAAAGCAAGGAGCATTTAAGAGATATCCCTGTTTTGATGATCAGTTCCAATTCCCAGCTTATGAATGTTTCAAAAGCCACAAAGCTGGGCGCAAAAGGTTATATCGTTAAACCGATCAACGCGGTAAACCTGCGCGATAAGATTTACACCATTTTGCTGGAAATCAGATACGGTGGACAGGGTGAGTGATTTTTGTGGGCCGTCCCTGTCCTGCATGAATTCTTGTTGACTCTTTTCGAATGGACGGGTTATAGGTAACGTATGTACGGTGATTTTAGTGATATTTTTGATGACATCTCCAGGGCAGCCAAGGCTTTCCAGCAGGAACTTTCCGGCTATGCGCGAAATCGCCACAGATTTGGCGGCGAGAACGCCAACAGTACAGGCAGCTACGATCAGTATTGCTGGCCGCCGGTAAATGTTTACACCGACGATGATGACACGCTTGTCTTTGAATTCGGCCTGGCGGGTTTTCACGAAGAAGACGTGGGTCTAACTTTTCAGGGCGACTATATGGTGCTGTCCGCGCTTTGCCGCACAGCGTTAAAAAATTGCGACGACAGGGAGCAGGCGCACCCGGAAATACGGTATCTAAAGAAAGCGTTACGTTTTGACCCTGTCGAAAAGCAAAAGTACTATGTCCCGGCGGACAAGTATGCGCAGGAAAAGACAAAGGCCGTCTTCAAAAACGGTCTGCTCACGGTAAACATCCCTGTAAAGGAAACCGACTGGCAAAACGGTGGCATCAAGATAGAGATTTCAAGTTAAGGTATAAATTTAACCTTTACCGGGCGTTCACCGTTTCAATTCCAACAGTATGAACTTCATTCTGTCTGTTCCTGGATTTTTGTCATATTACGGCAGATTCAGCTTTTCCAGTGCCCTGTCTATGCGGGTCAGGGAGCTTTCCGCTCCCAACAAACGGATCGAGCCAAAAAGCGGGGGGCTTACGCGGGAGCCTGTAACCGCCACGCGGAGCGGCGTTAGAAGTTCGACCAGCTTTAAGCCTTCTTTTTCCGCCTTCTCCTTTGCCAGTTTTTCCGCGCCTTCGTCATCCGTACCGGCAATAGGAGCGGCCAGTTCCCGCCCTATCGATAACAGCCTGCGCGCCTCTTCAAGCGATGATTTTTTGGGGATGAATTCAGCCGCTTCCGGGACGGATGGTTCGGAAAAAAGGTACGCGAGCTTTTCCGGTATCTCGCACAGAAACACGGCGCGTTCCTTTACCAGCGGTATGGCCGCGTTAAAAAGCGAAAGCTGCTTCGCGCTTGGCTGGCTGCCGGGCGCGCCGAAAAGCCCTGTCTGTACGGCGAAAGGCAACGCAAGAGCGGCAAGGGCCGCGTCAGTTTTCATCCTGATATACTGCGCGTTGTACCATTCCAGTTTTTTGTAATCGAAGACAGCGGGCGCCTTGTTCAACTTTTCAAGGCTGAAGCGGGCGCAAAGCTCGTCCAGCGTATAAATTTCCTTTCCTTCCTCGTAAGATGCGCCGAGCAGCGCAACATAGTTTACAAGGGTGTCAGGCAAAATGCCGTTTTTACGGAATTCATCGATGCTGGCAGCGCCGTGCCGTTTGGAAAGTTTCTTGCCGTCCTGGCCCATAACCATTGGCAAGTGGCAAAAGAGCGGCGGCTCCCAGCCAAAGGCCCTGTACAGGATTATATGGAGCGGCGTTGACGAGAGCCATTCCTGCGCCCGCAGGATGTGCGTTATCCCCATCAAATGATCGTCAACAACATTGGCAAGATGGTAGGTCGGAAAGCCGTCCGACTTTAACAACACAGGGTCGGGGCTTACATCGTCGTTCTTCCATTCAACACTGCCGAGCAGTGCGTCGTTAAACAGCGTCTTTTCACCGAGCGGGATTTTCAGCCTGATCGTATGCGGCTCCGTTACGGCACGGGCCGCCGCTTCGTCCGGGGCCATGTTTCGGCAATGCCTGTCATAGCCGGATTCACTTGAATGTGCAGCCTCGCGCTCCCTCCGTACCGCATCTAGCCTTTCCGCAGAGCAAAAACAGTAGTAGGCTGCGCCATTTTCGACAAGACTGTGCGCGTACTTCTTGTATACAATGGAACGCTCGGACTGAACGTAGGGTGCGTAAGGCCCGCCTGTATCCGGCCCTTCGTCCCAATGAAAACCCAGCCATTCAAACGTTGAGTACAGGTTATCGACATAGGCTTTGTCAAAGCGCGTACGGTCGGTATCTTCCAGGCGAAGTATGAATTTGCCGTTCTGTGATTTTGCAAACAGGTAGTTAAACAGCGCCGTCCGCAGCCCGCCTACATGCTGCAAACCGGTAGGCGACGGCGCATAACGGTCGCGTACTTCCATGAAAAAAAGGTATACGGCTTAACATTATTTGTCAACACGCCGGTGTATTTAAAAACACGTATCGTATTGACAAACAATTTGCGTTAATGCAGTATACGCGTATGGATTTAACGCCGGTACTCATATCGTGTAAAACCGCTTCCATCTCGATCGTGGTAACTTTTTTTCTGGGGCTCGCCGCCGCGGCCTGGGTTGCCGGGATACGGAGTCGCTTTTGGAAGATGGCGCTGGATGGCGTCTTGACTCTGCCTTTGGTGCTGCCGCCCACGGTAGCAGGTTTCTTTTTGCTGTATGTTTTCGGCTTGCGCGGGCCTGTCGGCAGGTTCTTCGTACATTTTTTCGGCGTAAAAATCGCGTTTTCGTGGGGCTCTACTGTGCTGGCGGCGGCGCTGATAGCGTTCCCGCTCATGTACCGCTCGGCGCGGGGCGCGCTGGAACAGGTTGAACCGGAGCTCGTTTACGCCGCCCGCACGCTTGGGATGAGCGAGGCGAAAATTTTTTGGCGGGTAAGCCTGCCTGTAGCGCTGCCTGGCATAGCGGGCGGCGCGGTTCTTGCCTTTGCCCGCGGGCTTGGCGAGTTTGGCGCAACCGCGATGATCGCCGGAAACATAGCGGGGAAGACCCGTACCCTGCCGCTGGCAATATACTCGGAAACGGCGGCGGGGAATATGAACATGGCGGGCCGCTATGTGCTGATCATCGTGCTGTTCTCTTTCATCACGGTGGCGCTGCTGAACTACTTTGCCGGGAAAAAACGATGAGCATAGCCGTCAGGATACGCAAAAAACTTTCACAGTCCTTCACGCTTGAGCTTGATTTTGAAAGCTCCACCGGATGCCTCGGCATACTCGGCCCGTCCGGTTCCGGCAAGAGCATGACGCTGAAATGCATCGCCGGTATAGAAAGACCGGACGAAGGTTTTATCGCGGTGGACGGCAGGATACTGTTCGACTCGGCAAAACGGGTAAATCTGCGCCCGCAGGAACGGCGCGTGGGCTACCTGTTCCAGAATTACGCGCTGTTTCCCAACATGACGGTACTGGAAAACATCTCCGCCCCGCCTGGCGCGGGGCGGAGTCCGCTGGAAGCGTCCCGCTGGATAGAACGCTTTGGGCTGTCCGGACTGGAAAACCGGTATCCCCGGCAGCTTTCCGGCGGTCAGCAGCAGCGGGCCGCGCTTGCCCGTATGCTGATTTCTTCGCCAAACGCGGTGCTGTTCGACGAGCCGTTCTCGGCGCTCGATTCCACGCTAAGGGAGTACATGCAGTTGCAGCTTCAGGAACTTTTACAGGATGAGGAAGGCGGAGGGGCTTTCTTCAGGAACGCGATCCTTGTTACACACAACCGTGACGAGGTGTACCGGCTCTGCCGGGAGCTTGCCGTGATGAGCGGCGGAAGCATGATAGTGAAAGGCGATACACGCGGCGTCTTTCAAAATCCACGTTTTGTGAACGCGGCGCGGCTTACCGGCTGCAAGAACATATCTCCGGTCAGGCAGCTTTCCGAAAACGAAGTGTTCGCGCTGGATTGGGGTCTGACCCTCCGCTTGAACGGAAGCGCCGGCGGTATTACCCACATCGGCATACGCGCCCATGACTTTGTTCCTGTCCGCGGTCCGCAC
Organism: Spirochaetaceae bacterium; assembly: GCA_031279285.1. Lineage (GTDB taxonomy): Bacteria > Spirochaetota > Spirochaetia > Treponematales > Breznakiellaceae > JAIRMY01. Next base: position 9,155 of record JAITIR010000099.1, read on the forward strand.
GGTTTCAACGAGGTTCGCATCAGCGTCAGTCGGCTTTCATCCGAGCCGTTTGAGGAGGTCGTACTGTTTACCAACGCGGACGCAAAAGAAGCGTCGGAGAAGAAAGAAATCTGGTGGAAGTACTCAAAGTACATGGAACAGAGTGTACCGGAAAGCCTGTTCCTGCCGCCGGAGGCACTGCTGCCGCTGTCGCAGCCCGACCCGCGTCAAAATATCATATCAGTAACGTGAAATGAGATAATAGGGAATGAAAACAGTATACGTTTTCATTTTCGCGCAACCGTGTACAGTCTTGAGGGGGAAACTTCCCCTTCAAGGCTGTCGTTTTACCTCGACAACAGTTTGTGTAGTTTTTCGCCCAGTTCTACCGCTTCTTTTGGGGTAGGTATCGACGTTTCGATAAATATGCCCTTGCGTCCAAAAAAGTCAATGATTTTCTTTGAGTAAGCGGCGAGGTCGGCGTTCGGGTCGTTGATATGGTCCCAGTAGAAGTGGCGCAGGAACAGGGCAGTCTTGCCGGCGGCGGCGTCCCGTATCTTTGCCCAGTCCCCGGTCTGTGGAATAGTAAAGTCCAGCCCCGTTAGGCCGGGAATCTCCATCATCGCGCCGACGACATTGGCGACATTGCCGCAGGAATGGACCACTACGCC
>JAITIR010000113.1 GCA_031279285.1 Spirochaetaceae bacterium
CGGGGGAACGCTACGACGACATAGAGGAGTTGGAATCACCGGACGAACCTGAGGCGAAAGAGGCGCCGGCGGAAACGGGGGAATACTACGACGACATAGAGGAGTTGGAATCACCGGACGAACCTGCGGCGAAAGAGGCGCCGGCGGAAACGGGGGAATACTACGACGGCATAGAAGAGTTGGAATCGCCGGACGAACCTGAGGCGAAAGAGGCGCCGGCGGAAGCGGGGGAATACTACGACGACATAGAGGAGTTGGAATCGCCGGACGAATCTGAGGATCACCCTGAATCATCTGAGATTGCTTCGTTGGACAGGCATGATTCTGGTACTATTAAACAAAACCCCGGCCCTGTCTTTCTTGAAAACGGCACGTTGTCAGAAAATATTTCTGGGATTGGCGATGAGGATGCCTCGCCGAATGAGGCAACAGCGCCTGCTTATGAGGATGAGGCGTGGCTCAACCTTGCCGGCGAAATCGCCGCTATGGAACCGTCCGAGATATGGGCAGAGCTGACGGATGCGGACGAAGCGGACGAAGCGGAGGAAACGGCGGTAGATAAGAAAACGTCTGAAACTACGGAAGAAGAGCCGCCGCTGTTTAACAGCCATATTTTGGAATGGGATCCGTTTGGCGAAGAGACTTCCGGCGGTGTAACAGAAAGCGATTTCGGCACTCCCGGCGGCTTGGCAGAGCGATATATTACCGACTATGGCGAATTTATCCCCGCCGCGGCGGATTTAGAAGCTGCCAACCTTGCCATAGAGCCGTTGAACAATGTCGAAGATTTTGCCGATGCGGGTATTGAAGACGAACATCTGTACCAGGACACATCTAAAAAAGATGAGACGGATCATGCGTTTACCCCTACACGGCATCAGCCAAATATTAACGAAATTACAAGGCAAATTGAGTTTGCCGCTGTCGATCAGCGTATAGCGCCGCCCGCGAACGATCTTAACCTGGACGTTAGCTCACCGTTGGACGAAATCTTTTCCGCAAAAACGATAAACACTGATAGCGGGGATGCGCCGGTAACCGCAAAACAAGCGCAGCCTGCCGCCGGCAAAACAACAAAAAATGTACGGGAGGTAAAGGCGCATAAACCGCTTGGAACGACGGACCAGGGGCCCTTACCCCAGTCGCATTACAGATTCTTCTCTCAAAAATCCGGCGATTTGGAGTATTTTGAGGCGGTGGAAGACGAGAACGCATCATCCCCAATAAAAAAACGAGACGGCGTGGACTACATAGACTCCGCTTTGCTGAAAAAAGACAACGCCGGCGAAGAAAAAATTGACCCCAAAATGAAACGCCTTGTGGATTCTGTGCTACAAAACCGTTAATGTAGACCGATAGGACATACTGTCGTACCGCTCGCCGGTGGTTCTAAAGTGCTTAAACGGAAAACACATCGTAAGGATCTTCCCCCTGCCTGCGGTGCATGACCGCCTCCAGAATGTGCTCCGTGCCTATAGAAGCGGATCCTTCCAGATCGGCTATCGTGCGGGCAACGCGGAGGATGCCGTGGTAAGCCCGCCCTGAAATGCCGAGTTTTTCTACCGCGTTTGTAAAGGCGGCAAGTGTTTTGCCGCCGACGGAGCAGTACCTGTCGATCGAGGCCGCGTCCATGCCGGCGTTCCGCCTGATGGTAGTCCCTGCAAAACGTTCCGCCTCCATATCAGCCGCCAGCCTTATGCGGGCGGCAAGCACCTCCACCGTCTCCTCCACACCGCCGCTCAATTCGGAAATACTCGGCATGTTCACCGGAACGCGTAGCTCTATGCGGTCAAGCAGCGCGCCGCCGAATTTGCGCCAGTAACGCATTATATCATCGCCGGAACAGTAACAGCCCATCCCGGCGGCATTCGTATCGTAACGGCCTTCATCCGCTTGGTATACGCGGCTTTTCATCCCAAGCCTGCCGCAGGGGCAGGGGTTTGCCGCCATCACAAGTTGAAAATCGGCGGGCAGATGGACGGAACCTTCCGCCCTTGATATTGTTATTCGCCTGTCTTCGAGCGGCTCACGAAGGGACTGCAACACATTAACCTTAAATTCGGGAGCCTCATCAAGAAACAGCACTCCAAAATGGGCAAGGCTGATCTCCCCGGGCCGCACGGTGCGCCCGCCGCCCAGTATGCCTTCCGCGCTTGCCGAATGGTGCGGCGAACGGAAGGGCGGTTTCACCAGCAGGCCCTTAACGCTGAGCCCCGCAAGGCTGTGCAGACGCGTTACCGTTATCGCCTCTTCCTGCGTCAGCGGCGGCATCAACAGCGGCATACAACGGGCCAGCATCGTCTTGCCGGAACCGGGCGGGCCAAAAACGAGCAGGTTATGCCCGCCGGCGGCCGCTATCTCCAGCGCCCGTTTGTACCGCTTCTGCCCCTTAACAGCGAATTCCGCCTCTCCCGCCTCCGCACCGTATGTGACGTCGTTTGGTTCCGGCCCGCGCTCTGGCCCGGGCAGCCGCCCATGCTCCCGCAGGCAGCGCAGTGCGCTTACAGCATCTTCGAGGCTATCCACACCGGCCACGTTACAGCCGTCCAGTATGGCCGCCTCGTCGGTATTGGCGGATGGCACTATAAAGTGCTTGATGCCGGCCTCCCGTCCGGCAGCGGCGGCGGCAAGCGTCCCGTACACGGGACGTACCCTGCCGGACAGCTCAAGCTCGCCAAGCACCATCGTGTCAATGACGGGTGGCGCTTCGCCCGCCGCCGCCATAACCGCAAGCGCTATCGCCAGGTCAAGCGTGGCCCCGTCTTTCCTCACGCCGGCAGGGGCAAGGTTGATGAGTACCCTGTCGTTCGGAAATTTAAACCCGGAATTACGGAACGCCGCCCTCACCCGCTCCCTCGCCTCACGGACCGCGCCCGCTGCCAGTCCGCTTATGTCGATGCCGGGAATACCTCGCCTGATGTCGGCCTCCACCCTAATCACAACCCCTTCATAGCCAAAAGGATTGTACGTCATTATAAACATAAATACCTCGTTACAATACTATTGGCGCAACTCTTCATTCTGCTTCTCATGCCCACCAAAAGCGTTGAGCAAGGGAACTGTCAGTCAGCTAAGAGGCCATTCGGGGGGCTCTCCTTTGGCGCGGGCTGCCACGCAGACCTCAAATACTATGAATTTGTTCTGTCTTGGGGTTTAATACCACAGCCGATCGAACCGTGTAAATAATGCAACGCTTACAAGAGATACCCCGCCGCCAATTTTGCGCGCAAAATTGTTTGCGCGCAAAATTGGCGACGCCTCCTAAGGTGCCGCCGCAAGGTGCGGATTATGGGTCGTAGGCTTAACGTGTAACGTTGAGCAGGCTGGCCGGTCTGAGCGCGATGCCGGGGAGGGGGCGGCGGCTCTTGAAGTAGAAGTACTTGAACGGGTGTATGTCCAGCACATTGCTGTACCAGCCGCCCAGTTCCGTCCTGTCCACTATGTTTACGGCAAATGTGTACAGGATGGGAAGCACGGTTCCCCTGTTCAACAGGAGTTCCTCCGCTTCCGAAAGTGTCTTCCAGCGTACACTACCTTCCTCCCCCATTGAGCGGTTTATCAGCCTTTCGTAGTCACTGTCGTTATAATTCGCATCGTTCAAGTTGGAATCGCGCCGCCACATCTGCAAAAATGTGTAAGGATCGGCAAAGTCGCCTATCCAGGTGGAAGAACCGACATCGTAATCGCCATCTTTCATCGAATCGAGGTACTTGTCGAACTGAAACACCTCGATTCTGACCGGGATACCCAGTTCATCCTTCCATGTTGTTGACATGATCCCGCCTATACGCGCCGCCTCCGTTGACGGGGTGAGCCTTATCACCAGTTCAGGCAGGCCCTTACCGTCCTGATAGCCGGCCTCGGTGAGGAGCCTGCGGGCCTCATCAAGGTCCGTCGTTTCAATCCCCTCAATCTTGGGGTAGTCCATGATCGGGTATATAAGCGTCTTTGCGGGCATGGCAACACCCTCACGTATACGGCTCCAGGGTAACGCAAGAACCATAGCGCGGCGGATACGCCAGTCATCCCAGGGTTTGCGAGTGGACCGGATAAAATAGTAATGCGTGGCAAACATTGGATTTACCGTTATGCCGGATCGGTTGATGAGCGTGTCGAGATTCACTTCGCCGGAAATCCAGTCCGCCCCGCCGGAATTCCATGCGGCGGAAGCCTCGTCTCCATCATCAATGAGTTGTACAGTTATTGTTTTTAGCCTCACATCCACCGCATCCCAATATAGTTCGTTGCGGGCAAACACTTTGGTCTTGCCGTTGTTTTCAAGCAGATAGTAGGGGCCGTTGGAGATCGGGGATGTCTTGGACCAGTCTTCGACATTCAGCATGGCGGGGTGTACCGGGCTGAAAGAATGGTGGCACAGCATACTGGGCAAAAACGCGGCGGGCGATACGAGGCGTACCACGAGGGTCTTATCGTCCGGCGCTTCTATCCCAACATTGGCTTTGTCGGTAATGCGGCCCGTGCGGTACTCGTTTGCCCCTTCGATAATGTCGAACAGTGATGAGTAAGGGGAGTTACGTTCCGGTTCAAGCAGGGAAAGCCATGCTGCGCGGAAATCTTCGGCCCGTACCGTATCGCCATTCCAGTAACGGGCATAATCCCGCAACGTGAATGTCCATACCTTCTTGTCATCAGACAGGTTCCAACGGCTTGCCGCGGCGGGAACCGGTTCCATCGTAAACGGATGGTACGAAAAAAGCCCTTCATACAGGGCGGTGTATATCTGGGCCTCGCTTGCGAGGAAGGATTTCCTGAAATCAAACTCAATGTCCCTGCCGGACATTACCATCGTAAGCGAATTTCGGACATCATCCGAGAAGCCGTCCTGAATAGCGGGAGGCTCACCGTCAGCGGCAGCAATACCGGCGGCACACAGCACAATCAGAATCAACTCGAATAAAAAGAGACGTACACGTACACGTACACGTGCGCGTACACGAATAGGTATGTATTGGTTAAAAAGATTATATGTCAAAATCGAATTTCTCCGTTTTCAAGATTCCATGCTTATCCCCAGTTTTTTGAACTGCTCCGCCTCTTCTTTCTTTGCATTGTAGTCCTGTAACTTTTCATTCGCTTTGGTGATCGTATTTTTCAACGCGGAAAGCTCAGGCTTAATCCCTTTAATTTTTGGACGTGTGTCTTTGTTGGCCGCGTTTTTAAAATAATCATCCAGCCCATTCAATGTCTTGTGGTAAGACAGGGCATCTTTCAGGTTGCGCTGGAGTAATTCGATCAGTTGATTATCATTCATACCTTCAAGTTTTTTAATGGCGACTCCCCGCGGGGCAATCGCATTCAGAATCACTGTTTTTTTACTAAGCGTCACGCAAAAAGCGTTAAAATTCAATTTTTCACGGACAGGGGTGCCCTTTACCGGGTCAATTTGTTCAAACTCGTATATGGTTGGTTCTTCTTCCTTATTTGAGATTTGAGCAACAAGATTTTTTATTTTTTCCCAAATTCCTTTCTTTTGACTATTCAGCAGGTCACGATTTTCACTGATTTTTTTAACGATTTCACTAATATTTGCGCCTGCCAAGCCTATGCAGTTTAGCCCGTCAATCAAGATCAGCTTAAAAGAAGGCTGCGCCTTTTTGCTTTTTCTGTTCTGGGCCATTTCTACCAAAAGTTGCTGCAAAACAGCTTCCTGCAAAGATTTGGAATTGTCCGAATAATCCTCTTTTATAAGCTCATTTACAAGTTCCACATAGAATGGAATACTGTGTTTGCCGTCGGCAAGCTTTTTTTTAATGTTTGCGGCCGTTGCCTCGTCCGCGCTCATTGATGATGTAATGTTCAAGCGCAGGTCATACTTATACAGTTCGCGGTTAAAGTCGCTGAGCAATTTAAGCGTGTTTATGATTGTTTTTGTTGTAGATGCCAGCGTAGCAAGCGAGTCTGTAAGCAACTGTGTGGAAAACTGGTCGTTTAGCCCATGCCTTATGTTAGTTACTATTTCGCTTATCGCCTGGGTTGTAGAGTTTATACCGTCCGGAGTAAGATGCAGCCAGTCAACATACTTTACGAGTCCCACTATTATCTTGAGTTTTTCCTGGGTAAAACTGGAGGTAGAAAATTCATAAAAATTCACAAGAAAATCGAGTTCGTTATCAAGCGCCGAAAGCTGCCGGCCAAGTAGTTCCCGTTTATTGGAATCGGAAATTAGCCCTATAACCGGAACCTCCAGATCGCCCGACTTTGTCTCATTCTTGTAAGGGTCTTCAATTATGAAGCCCTTTTTTGAAAACAGAGCGTAAAGTGATGAAACAGCATTATGAAAGCAGCGAAATTCGTCTTTCAGTTTAGGTAGTTCCACCCTGTCAAACCAATCTCTCCGGGTATCAAGCACAGCCTTTAACCGCGGGAGAAAATCATTTTCAGACATTATACCTATATTATCGGGAAGCATACCAATTTTTCAACCCACCGCGAAGGATTTCGTCTTGTCATGCCGGTCCTGCCGCCCGGCGCGGCATGACGCGCGCCCAAAGAGACGGCTTCACGATATCGATCGCTTTTACCGGACAGATCTCGTGGCAGCAGTAACAGCGTATGCAGACCTGGTAGTCTATGGCTACATGCTGTTCTTTGCCCTCGCCGGAGAGACTCATCGCACTGGAACCGCAGATGCGGGTACAGTTTCCACAGCGTATGCAGACCGCCGGGTTTATGGCGGGCTGTGGTGTAAGACGCTCCCGTAATTTGCGGAAAAACCGGGGAAAGATCATTTCAGCCAGTTGGTTTCCGGCGCTTTTGAACGGTATCTTCTGAAAATCAGGCATGGCGACATCCTTTGGTTTGATAGCCGGGTATTCGATTTCCGAAATGTCTTTAAGCCAGATGCCGCGTGACAGGGCCTCACGGCAGACGGGTATCCTGGCCGGTGGATAGCCAATGATTTCGCAGGCGGCGATGTCGATTGCCAGCAGGTTTGATGAGGCGAGTACCAGGCCGATTTTACGCGGCGTACCCGATCCGGGACCCGGTCCTTCCATGCCGACCACGGCATCCATAAAAGCATAGTCCGCCATAAGCGCGAAGTTGAGGTCTACGAGCATACAGGCAAACGCGTCACGGTTGGGAAGGCGGACATGCATGGCGCTTTTCAGTACGGACGGTATGAGGCCGAACAGATTCTTCATCGCGCCGGTAAAGTGGAGGAGTTGGTGTGTCTTGAGTTTAGGCAGGCTGATGATACAGTCCGCCTCCAGTACGGCCCCGGTAACGGTGAAATGTTTGATCATTTTCCCGTCGGGGCAGGCAATTTCCGTCTTGTTTTGAGTAAAATCAACCCATTCGGCGCCGTTACGCCGGGCCGTTTCTCCCAGTCCGGAGGATTTCGCGATAAAACCGGGCTGCTGGAGTCCCGGGCTGTCGCCCACCAGGATACGTTTGGCCCCGCCATCCTTTACCAGCCGGATAACCGCTTCCAGAAACAACGGATGGGTTACGATCGCCTTTTCCGGGGACGAATCGTAGACAATGTTGGGTTTGAGAAGTACTGTTTTGCCTCGGACGTCAAGGCCACCGGCAAACTCCGCCGCCTTTTCCAGGCTCTTGTAGAGAAGTTCCTGCCGGTAGTCCGCACAGTCAATAATGGCGACCCTCTTGTTCGCCGGAATCGTTGATTGGTTCATAGTGAGAATTATACCACAAACAGGCAAAAAAATACAAATTCCTGTAAACACGGTTCTATTGCAAAAAAATATGTTCGATCACAATTTTTATCCCGATGATGATAAGAACAGTACCTCCCGCAAATTCCGCCATTGATTTAAACCTTGTTCCGAAGATACTGCCGATTATTACCCCACCCATCGCTATAAAAAATGTTACCGTGCCGGTTATTAATACAGCCATATATATGTTAACCTTGAAAATCGCAAATGTTGTGCCTACGGCCAGCGCGTCAATACTGGTGGCAACGGCTAAAATCAGCATTTTTGTAAACCCAAAAATATTTTTATCAGTTTTTTCTTCCCCGCCGTGCTTCGAAAAACTGTCTTTTATCATTTTTCCGCCGATAAACCCAAGCAGGGCAAAGGCAATCCAATGATCCATCTCCCCGAATCTATTCACAAAAAATACGCCCGCAACGTATCCTATCGCCGGCATGACGGACTGAAAAAAACCAAAATACAGGCCGGGAATCATAATCTCCACCAGTTTCAGTTTTTTTGCGGATAAGCCCAGTGTAATTGATACGGCAAACGCATCCATTGCCAGGCCTATCGCAATAAGGCCGATCTCCGCTAAACCCATGATAAAACACCTCTATGCTGTTTGCTGTAAAAAAAAACTTTTAACATGGTTTTCTACAAAATGGAAAACCATGTTAAAAGTCTCGTTACCCGCAAGGGATTCAAAACCAAGCGGAACTACCCGCCAGGATGTTGATTTTTACAACTACTCCCTTTCAACATTTTTAGAATATCATTGTACTGTGTCTTTCGTCAAGCTTTCCCCAATTTCTCGTCAAAACGTTGCCACAGAAACGCTATCGCAAGGAAGAACAACGTTATTACCCCAAGCATAAGAATAACCCATGCGCCATACCTGTCAACATCGAGAAACATATACAGGTAGTAAGAAGGGACGCCCAACGAATCGTATCTTACGGTACGTGTCAAGCCGAGCGTAAACGCTTCCAACAGGTACAAATACGGAATAACACCGCATAGCAGTGGATCGTAATGTTTTAGCTTTCCACGCTCAGTGAACATTATGTAGTCCGCAAGCATGAGCAGTGGGGTGATGAGATGTACCGCAAGATTGTCAAGAGCAAGAAGCCTGCCAATACCCGACCCCTGAACACTAGCAGGCGCTAAAATAAACCAGAAAACCAACATCGTAACAAAAATAGCCAATGTAACAAACGCGCTCAACCGGGGAAAAAAACCATAGGGTTTTTCTGAAGGCTTATCTACCTGTCCCTTGCCAATTGTGAGGAGGATGGTCCGCATTAACAAAATTCCAAAAAATATGGCTACAAGGATATTGGTTTGGACGGTGTACGCTAAAAGCGCTACCGTGTTAAAAGCATTTTTGAATGTACCGGTAATCGCCAGAATACCCCACACTGCAAATAACATGGCACAGGCCCGGAAAGTAATCACAAAAATCTTATTTTGCGGTAACCTTAAACGTTTTACCTGAAAACCTGACATAGTAATATTTCTCATTTTCCGCATAGTTTCTTTTACCGTACACACAAGGCTTGCGCTGACCTGGTATGCACGGATACACAGCAAAACCCTTTCCTGCTCTATGGCAGGCGGTTCATTTGAGCCGCAAAAAGCGCGAATCGAAACTTTGGCTGGCTATTAAACCAGCCTTTGCGAATAACGGTTGTTTGAATTCCGTTAATTCGCGGTAGAGCCGTCTCCTCCACCCTCCAGGGTGGGGAGGTTCATATAAACGCTATTATGCCAGTACGGTTATGGAGCGCGGGATTCGTTCGTTCCATGTAATATAACCCTTCCTTTTCAATGCAATTAAATGGTTTCTTACCGTGGATGGATGAAGATGTACGTTGTCCGCTATTTCGTTCCGTATGGGCGAATAGCCGTGTTCCTCACGGTACTGGTTTATGAAAAGGTAAATGTTACGCTGCTGTTGCGTCAGTTCGGGTTTTTCCATATGTTACTCCTTTCTATTGACTTTCCCATCAGGCTGTTAATTGCCGCCTGAAATGACTTGGGGTATTTGCCGGATCTTACTACAAAGAGATTTAGTAAATTGACAGCTATTACATCATTGGAATGGCTGTATGTAATTTCACCTTCTTTTTTTTCTTTCCAGAAAATATTATCGTCCGGTTTCTTTTTCTCGGCTTCCTGTACAGTTTCCCGGTATTCCCGGTAGGCTTTCAACTGTTCCGCCCGATTGATCATGGCTTCCTCCATAAATAATCAATATTTTTTTTCTAGTGTCTGTTTCATCGTTCATACATTTTACTTTAATCCGTTCTCATCTATGTGCACATATTTCTCCTCTTCCAGATCGCCGCTAAACCGGTTGTGCCTGTCCGCGGATGATTCTTGTCTCTGTTTTTCGGCTAACCTTTGTAAATCTTCCTTACCCATACCTTACCCATACCTTATTTTTACCACGTCTCCTGATTTTATGCAATAGGGCCGTGAACGGTTACCTATACATAGTGTATATTATATACACCTCATGCTGTGATGCACAACCGGTTGCCGTCCTCGGACTTTACTCCGGCCAAACACCCACATCATACCAGATACTGCTTATCTTTATAATACCTTCGTAATATAAACCTACTGGCGGCTGGCCTGCTCTATGGGAAGCATTTAGCCGCTTGCACGAAAGCGGGTAGATGACTAGAATACGGCGATGGGTAACAACACAAAATCGGTAATGAGGTGGCGGCTGACACGCTGGGAGCGCTTCAAACGGAACAGGCGGGGCTGGTTGTCGCTCTGGGTCTTCGTGGTGCTGTTTGGTTTGAGCCTTTTTTCGGAATTTATAGCCAACGACCGCCCCCTCCTGGTCCGCTTTGACGGAAAGTTCTACTTCCCTGTCTTCAAAAACTATTCGGAGCTGACGTTTGGCGGAGAATTCGATATAAACACGGACTATCGCGATCCCTACATCTCAAGCCTGATCAACGAGAAAGGCTGGGTGCTGACCGCGCCCATACGTTTCAGTTACAACACAATAAATTACGCGCTGCCGCAGCCGGCCCCCTCGCCGCCCACGCGCGAAAATTGGTTCGGCACGGACGATCGAGGACGAGACGTTGCAGCGCGCCTCCTGTACGGCTTCCGCATATCCGTGCTGTTCGCCCTCGTTCTCACGGTAACGAGTTCCTTGATAGGGATAACGCTGGGGGCTCTGCAAGGTTACTTCGGCGGCGTGTTTGACATAATCTTTCAGCGCTTCATCGAGGTCTGGTCTGGGATGCCCTCGCTTTTCATGCTGATAATCCTGTCGTCCGTCGTCGAGCCGAACTTTTGGTGGCTGCTCGGCATCACGCTGCTGTTTGGCTGGATGAGTCTCGTGTCCCTGGTCCGCGCCGAATTCCTGCGCGCCCGCAACTTTGAGTATGTACTTGCCGCCCGCTCAATGGGAATGAAACATTCCCGCATCATGTTTGTCCACATACTGCCAAACGCGATGACTAGCGTGCTCAGTTACCTCCCCTTCATCCTCGGCGGCTCGATAACGACGCTGACATCGCTCGACTTCCTCGGTTTCGGCCTCCCGTCAGGCTCGCCGTCCCTTGGCGAACTGTTAGCGGAGGGCAAGGCGAATCTTCACGCTCCCTGGCTCGGCGTGTCGGCTTTCGTGATACTCGCGTTGAGCCTTTCGCTGCTGGTCTTCATCGGCGAGGCGGTGCGGGACGCTTTTGACCCGCGCAGGAACGGCTGATGGAAAACGTTAAACAGAACACGCTTGTCGAGTACCGCGGCTTCAGGGCCGCGTTTCGTTCCCGGATGGCGGGTAACGGTGAGGCAAATTTCGGCGAAGTGGTACACGGGATAGACCTTTCGATAGCAAGGAACGGTATCACCGCGCTTGTAGGCGAAAGCGGCAGTGGCAAAACGGTCAGTGCCCAGGCGCTTTTGCGGCTGCAAAGCCCCGATATGATAGATTATTCCGGCGGGGAACTGTTGTTTGATGGCCGCGACATCCTCAAGACTAGCGAGGCGGAGCTTAGGAACATACGCGGGCGGGAAATAGGCATGATCTTTCAGGAGCCGGCGACAAGCCTGAACCCGCTGCACCGCATAGAACGCCAGGTCGCCGAGCCGCTTCTTATCCACAGCGGTATGCGTGAGCGGGACGCACGGCCTTTGGTGGTAGAGTGGCTTCGAAAGGTGGGCCTACGTGATGCGGAAAAGCGGCTCGGCGCGTTTCCGCACGAGCTTTCCGGCGGGGAACGGCAGCGCGTGATGATAGCGCTCGCCCTGATCAACAGGCCTAAGCTGCTCGTAGCGGACGAGCCGACGACGGCGCTTGATGTTACGATTCAGGCGCAGATACTTGAGCTTATCCGTTCGCTACAGCGGGAACTGGGCATGGCGGCGCTATTCATAACGCACGACCTGAATCTGGCCCGCAGCATCGCGGACCGTATCGCCGTTATGAAAGAAGGCCGCATAATCGAAAACGGCGCGACGGACGAGATCTTTGAAAGGCCCAGGGAGGAGTACACGCGTATCCTGTTGTCAGCTGATTCCGGCGATGAGGGCCCGGAGCCCAAAGCCGGCGAAAACACGGAGGCCGCCTCGGTAAGCGGACTTAAGGTGTACTTCCCTGTAAAAAAAGGCTTTTTTCGCCGTACCGTCTCGTACATAAAGGCGGTTGACGATGTGAGCTTTACGTTGCGTAGCGGGGAAACGCTAGGGGTTGTCGGTGAAAGCGGCAGCGGAAAAACAACTCTGGGAAAGGCGCTGCTCAGGCTGCAAAAAAGTGAAGGCTTGATCACGATTGATGGGCAGGAAATACGTAATTTGGACGAAAAATCGCTCCGCCCCATACGACGGAAGATGCAGATTATCTTTCAGGACCCCTACGGTTCGCTATCACCGCGCATGACGGTGCGCAACATCGTGGGTGAGGGGCTTTTTATACACAACATCGGCGCGAAGGCGGAACGTGAGGCGCGTGTCAGGGCGGCGCTCTTCGAGGTGGGACTGGGCGACCGGGACTTTCTTGACCGCTATCCAAACGAATTTTCAGGCGGACAGCGCCAGCGAATTGCGTTGGCGCGCGCCCTCGTGATGGAACCCCGAATCCTCGTCCTGGACGAACCGACCTCCAGCCTGGACCGCACGACTCAGTTTCAGGTGGTAAATCTGCTCCGTGTACTACAGGAAAAACATGGATTCTCGTACATCTTTATCAGCCATGACCTCCGTATAGTGCGAAGCCTTTGTCATTCACTGCTCATCATGAAGGCGGGCAAGATAGTAGAGGCCGGCACGGCACGGGAGATATTCAGCAATCCCAGTCACGAGTACACCCGGACCCTGCTAAAAACGGCCCTGACAGTTAACGATCGCGTCCCGCCGCAGTAGACGGTACCGCCGTCAAAATAATTTGCTAAAAACCGGTACACGTCCCTCATGCGCGTACCGCATATCCGTCTTGCCTGTTTTAATCCCTAGCTCCGCCAAAATTAGGTAGTTTATGACATGATTCCTTATTCTGCTTAGGGGTCTAATACCCCGCCGCAAACAAGTTTGCTACTTTAGGGCGGTTCGAGTCAGCAACACTAACAAAAATTTGGTAGTAGACCGCTGCCCCTACCGCGTGTTTAGTGTGCCACCGGCACACTAAATAGCGGCTTGTCTTACAGAACGAACCTCCCAGGAACGAATGGCATAAAATATCTGTGAGCGGCCGCCTCTCACCTTATGTTGAAATAGAAGCGGTTCAGGAAGGCTATGCGGTTTTGGGCGTTTTTGTAGTAAGCGCTCTGCGGGTAATCGCGCACGATGCAGGAATAGGCGTCCAGTGCGCTGCGGATGTCGCGGGCGGGCGAGGCGGCCTCGAAAGCCTGGCCGTACAGCCACCAGGCTTCGTCGTTCAGTGCGGCCTGGCGTTCCAAGCGGTCGAGTAGGACTATCGCGTCCTGGTACTTTTCTGCCGCAACAGCTTCACGCGCCTCCCGCAGCAGGTTTCCGGGAGCGGCGGGAGGCGGCTCGTCGGACCTTTCCTCGGCAGTGGCATCCGCCGCGACGCCATTCGCTGCGGCGTCAGCGGGCACGGCGGCTGGGGAGGCCGTAGTGAAGGGCGCTTCGTCTTCAACGATTACACGGACGTACTCGTTTGTAACATGGTCCCGTAAAAAATCCTGTTTATAGAATTTCAGCGTATAATCACCCTCTTTCCCGGCGCGGAATACGAAAACCTGTCTGTCGCCGTACACGCGGCGCGAATCGTAGCTTACACCGTTCCTTGAATTTTCCTCGCCGGTATAGACCCAGCCTGTTTCCTCAAACGGAACCTCAAAAGTTTGGCGCGTCTTTACATTGATCGTGCGGCTGACTGCCGGTTTTACGTACCGTTCCGTTTCCGTAGGCGGATTCCGCGCCGGCAGTACCGGCTGCGCTCTTAAAGGCTCAGACGGCGTTCCTGGGACGACTGGCGGGGAGGCGGGCGGCTCGGAAGGCCTAAGCGCCGCCACCGGCGGTGGCGGTGGCGGCGGCTCGTCCGCGATGTCAGACGGTACATCTGAGATGTCAGATATATCGTCTGACACAGTTTCCTCTGCGGGAGACGGCTCCTCCGCTATATCGGACGATCCGTCCGCAATGTCAGACGGATCGTCCAACACGGCTTCTTCCGGTTTTTCGACAGGCTCATCCAAAAGCATAGCCGCATCGGACCCGTCCGGTACGAGCGGCGCCTCCTCAAGGGCCTCGACCACTTCCGGCTCGTTCAGGTTGTAAACCGGCTCGGTCAGATCGACGTAGACATTTTTGTCGAGAGGTTCGATCACTTCTTCAGCCCGCACAACAACCAGCGGTTGCTCGTCGGGCGTTTCGACAGGCAACGCTTCCTCAGCCGTTTCTTCCGCACTGGCGGGAGGAGCTTCTTCCGTAACATCTTCCCGCCCCGGAGGCACAGTCTTGCACGACCATGACAGTAGTAGCGCAAGCGCGGCGAGAATCGGGAAGCGGAAACGGCTCACGGCAGCGGCTCCAGCAGGCGGTCAATCGAATTCGACACCTCCTCCAGCCAAAACTCACGGGGAAATTGGGAAGGCGGTGTCCAGAATTCCGCCGCGTCTTCGACGGACCACGTTTTCTTTTGCTCCTGTTCAAGCATCACCGGCGGCAGAAAATCCGGTTCTTCCGGTATGAAAAAATCTTCCGGGGCAATCTGGTCGAAACTAAAAACATCACCCATCATGTTTTTCTTGCCGTCCGCGCTCAGTATGATTCTGGCACTTACGACTATTGCGAGCGGAACGGCGATGATTAAAACTACGGAACAAACAACTATCATGCGTACCTTTTTTTGCGCCCACAGTTTTTCGAGCGCCTTTAACGGTTTATCCAGCAGACCGGGAAAAAACCATTTTAGGTTGTACGCAAGTTCCGCTAACTTCATGCTTTACTCAAAATGACTGTACTTGTATGTTCCCTTTATTTTAACGGCCAGCACGACGCTGAAAGGACGATTGTTTGTATCCGCATTATGGTAGTAGTAAGAATTTTGATCACGGGCGCCTACCGCCATCGGCGCGGCGATGTACAGCTCAACGTGGTCCACAGGATCAAACGTTATGCCCGGAACAACCTGTCCCGATCTTTTTTCAAACGCGTACAGGAAGCCAAAAAAGATATGCATTCTCCCAATTCCGCCCGGCTTAAAGCTGATGTTAAGCGCACCGTTAAAACCGCTGAAAAGCCTGAAGTCGTCAGGCTCATCATCCAGCAGGTCGTTTCTGCGCAACGAGGCGGCGTCCCCCTCACCGTCATAGTAAACTTCCATGTTTAGCCTTAATTTGTCGTTTAAAAAAGTGTTAACAAAACCAATCGACGCGGAAAATCCAAAATCAGCCCATTGTTCGATCTGTTTATCGTAAAAAATATTGATCATCGAGTCCGCGTATACTTCAAGATTTTTGAACAACGTTGTTTTGACGGACCAAAATCCGCGCAGCGGCATCAATTCAAAATAAAAAAAACCGATATCCATATCGAAAGATTGCAGGGCCAGGTTGTACTTTATTCCGGAGCCGAAGTCTTCGATTCTGGGATTCGTGGTATCAATGTACCCGGGACGGGTGAGCAGAACAAATTCAAATCCGCCCACATCTACAGGGATGTTTAATTTTGCCAAATACGGATCGCCGGGATTTTCTATGTCCAGTGGTATGCGGGCGAGCAGATTCGCAAACGGAAAATTGGGCGATACGCCCCATACTATATCAAACTTGCCGGCTTTAATAAAAAACTTGTCCCTAAAGTTATAATCAAAAAAAAATTCTTTTATCGTAAGCGCCGGAGCGGGAATCGCAAATGTAAAAGACTGACGCACGTGCAGGTATCTTGAAGGCTGAATATCTAAACCGACCGACGCGCTCATCTTTGCGCCTATCAGGTTTGTAATATCTTTATCACTGTCTCCGTAGTCTCCAAAGTACCAGGGCGCCTCAAACCAGCCGGGCAGGTAGCCGCCTACCATACTGTACGACGTATCGACTCCAAAACCGCTTCTCGTTATAAAATCCTGTAAAGTACTGTACGGAACCGGGTTTGTGTTTTTATCTTCCGTAGGCCCTCCGGTTTCATCACTACTATCAGTAAATAATTTATCAAAATCAGAATCTATAAGGTTATCGTCCGCGCCAAGCGTTACCGGCACAATGAAGAGAAACAGGATGGCAGCACCAAGTATATTTTTTTGCCGCTTAAAGCGATTCAACGTGCTACCTTTTCTAAATAAGTTTTAGAAAAAATAGCGCCGGAGACGGGCGAGAATGAAGGTTTGGATATGCTGATCTGCGTCTTCTCGTTGACAAAAACCCCATTCACCGTAGCCCCGCGTAGCGCGTCAACCAACAGAACCGCCTTTGGAACATAGCGTTCGCCAATTTTGTAGTAGTCGGGGATCGCGGAAGTACGCAGGAGTTGACCGGACAGGCTGTAATCCTCGGTCTTGCGTACAAGACCGTCTTCGCTTACCCATACCTTCATGCGGGGATAGGTTACATCGTTGCTCACAGCCTCCAGCGTAAGCACGCGGCACTTGAACCTGCCCAAAACCGCCTCATCCCCGTCAGAAATTTTGTAATCGTTGGCCAATGTTGAACGGGTAAAGTCCGAATTCCGCGCGTTCGAATTTTGAAAGCGGTCGCGGCTGCTTGTCGAGTTAAAACGCTTACTCTCCGGGTCATAAAACCACAGCGTGTTCCCCTGTTTCAGATACCCCTGGCCCCTGTTCATTGCCGGTTGAATGATGATAATCGTGTACATAGCGTCCGAGTCGCGCCTGAAGACTCCGGCTACGGTAGTGTTCCGGTTCTGCCCCGGCTTGTCCTGCACGATCGTATACTCAGCGGAAAAATCAACGCCGTAATAACTGGCAAGACTGTCAACTTTTTTTAGCAGATCCTCGTCAGAAATCGCCCAAAGAGCGCCCGGTACACGAGTAGGAATAGCGGTAAACGAGGTAACGATGATAAAAAACAAAAACAAACACTTTTTCATGTTTTACAGTTCTCCAAGTGAGCCTGTTCCAAAACTAATCATTTGTGCGCTAAACGGTCCCGGCATAGCCGGGGCACGGTTTTGGAACATGCTCTTGCAGTTTTTGTGGCTTAAAAGCCGGGCTAAAGCCGTGCTTTAGCCTTACAAAACTGCATTTTTTAGAGGTTGCTGGCCTTGCAGAGCTTGTCCCCCCAAAACTGAAGTTTTGGAACAGCCTCAAGTAACAATATATCGGGGCCATATAACCTCAATCATCCTTTACCGGCGCCTGACAGCATCTCCGGCAGGGGACCGCGGGACAACCTGAAAGACGGCACATACACCGCTGTAATAAGTATAATATATATAGCGGCAATATTTAAAGCCACCATTAGCGGGTTGTACAGAGACTGTAGCCGGCCGTTTTTCAGGAAAATCTCGAAGCTTGGAAACCATGAAAACGAAAGCCGTGAAACGATCCAATTAACAAACAACGTAAGGCAAAAACCTGTTACAAGGGACACCGTAGCAAGGATAAAAGATTCAACGAGCAAAACGCGGCGTATGTCCTTTTCATAAAAACCAAGCGTACGCATCGTGCCAATTTCTTTTGTACGTTCATGCAGAATCAGCCGGTAGGTAACACCGGCGCTTACCAGTATAATGAGCAACATCATAATATAAAGAAAATAGGCAATAATGTTAAGCGCCTGCAGTATTTGCGTAACTTCAGACACATAAACCGGAATGGTCAGTAAAAAAAACATTACGCCGGTCCATTTCCAGTCCTGCTGATCGGAAAAACCGTCACGGTCATGGACAAGCGGACGCAGCGGCACAACATCTTCCAGTATAGCCTGTAATTTTTTTCTTTTCGATTCAATCCCGGCGCGCTTGCCAAAAAACAGGCCCACCGTGGAACAATCGTCGGCGGCAAAACCGATAACGGTATTCAGCGCCCTCCGCGACACAAACGATTTGTAATAGCCGAACAGTGAACGGTCGTCTACTACGCCGCCTATTGTAAAAAAGGCCGTGTTTTTTTGCCCATACAATGTTTCTGTTTCCAGCAGCACCAGATCGCCTAGGCGCGCCCCGATGTACGCGGCCACAGGAGTGGAGATCAGGATCGTGCCGTCGTCAAAGTCAGGCGATGGGCTCCCCTCGGTGAAATTCAAACTGTTAAAATAATCGATCTCGGCGTCCCAATCGACGCCCACAACATACTTCAACGGCACGGCAGTGCCGTTGAAGTAAATGGTATTGTCAGTGTTATTTTCCAGCGTTCGCAGAACAATTTTATCCGGCGCTATCCCTGACTCTTCAATTTTTTGACGGATCAGCGGAATCGTTTCCGCGTAAATATGCTGGTCGGCATCAAGTTCTTTTTCAAAACCGGCGATGATTATATCGCCCGAATAGTGATTCTGCGCGGAATAATAGATCGCGTCCGCCATGCCGTCCTTCAACGAACCTATGACGCTGATGATGCAAAAACCCAGGACCAGCGCGCTGAACAAAAACAGGTAGCGCCGTCTGTAGCTAACCACATAGTTTAAAGACAGTTTGCATAATTCCGTTACTCTCATAAGCGCCTATTTTAATCCCTTATCGCCACGACAGGCTCTATTTTCACCGCCGTCTCCACCGGATAGATCGACGCAACTATGCTTAAAACAAACGCCACGACAAAAGAAAGCAGCGCGGCGGACACCGAAAAATCTATCGTCAAAATATCGCCGCCCAAAAGTCCGGCGATAAGTTCATTTGCTATCATTATATGCATACTGTTTACCGCGTTCAAAATAACAAGGCCGGCGGCAATGCCGGTAAAGCCGGCGCAGAGCCCGATAATGCTGTTTTCACAGAGTATCAGTAAACGAATGTACGAATCGGAGGCGCCTATCGCCCTCAGTGTGCCAATCTCGCGGGTGCGCCTGAAAACCGCTATCAGCATGATATTTATGATAGCTATCACGCCGGTAAGGCCGGCAAGCGCTAGACCTGCGTTAAAAAGCGCCTGTAACAGCAGGATGAGGATAGCCGAGTTTCCCGCCGCAAAACGCCAGCCAAGAGCAAGCGCGTCAAAGTTCGCCAGCGTTTTGTTTAGTTCCGCTATAACGCGCTCCGTGGACGCGCTTTTTTCCAGGCGCAGTATTATAAAATTCCAGTCACCGCCTGAAAAATCTTTTGCGCTGTCCGTCACGTCTGAGCCGTTCAAAAACAGATAGTCCAAAACGCTGGTCAGCGGGGGCGAATCCCCGTCCGCCGCTTCCGGCAAAGGCTCATCCCCGGCAAACAGATCGCCTGAAAAAATATCGTCAATGTCGCCAAGTGACTCGTCCAAAAGTACAAGTTTTCCGGCGTCCGGCTCAACATCGCTTGTCGCTATCTGTATCGCAGCGAGCACGCGGGCCGTCTGAACGTCAACAATAATGATTTCGTCCATGAACTGACCCCTTGCCGTGTACGAAAATATACCGGTAAGCGGTACTTCGCGAATCTTAAAACCGGTATCGCCGGCGGAGGTAAACAGTAGCGGCGTGCCTATCTTAATTTTTTGGCCGCTTTCTCGTTCGATCTCGTCGGCGCGCCGGCGTGTTATCATCGCGCCGTACTCGCCGGGGGCAAGGAAGCGTCCTTCAAGAAGCTTGATGCCGGGAAACATGTCAAAGTACGTCGCGGCGTCAATCCCGCAGAGCGGCGCGTTGAAACGTTTATCGAGCGCGTCAAGTTTGCAGTTTACCGACACCTGGCTGGTATACGCCTGTATCTCCGGGAAAGCGGCCAGTTGATTCACTATATCGTTGTACGCGCCAAGAACCGGTATCGCAAAATAATCGTCGATTATTGGGGCATTCGCGCCGAAAAGGTTCATCGTAACGTCCGTTTTTTTTTCGATTATGATGTCGCCCGTCAAATTATCCACGTACGACTGGCGCAGCCCCCTGTTCGAGCGGGCAAAGACGCTGTTCCCGATAAAAAACAGCGCGGCGATTACGCCGATCAACAGCGTTATTACCACGCTGTTTTTTTTGTTCCTGAAAATGTTTCGGACGGCAAGCAGGAATATCACGTTTTGGCCGCCTCGTGATCGATTTTTCCGTCGTGAAGGAAGATTATGCGCGTAGCCATCTCCCAGATTGTTTTGTCGTGTGTGGAAAAAATAAACGTGGCGCCGTACTCGGCGTTTACCTTTTTCATAAGATCGAGGATACGCGCGCCGTTTTCCGAATCAAGGTTTGCCGTTGGCTCGTCCGCTATAACTATCGTCGGTTCGTTCACCAGCGCGCGCGCAACCGCGACCCGCTGCTGTTGTCCGCCGGACAGCTCCGCCGGACGGTTAAGGCGCTTGTCCGCAAGGCCAACCTCTTCCAGCAGGCGCTCGACGCGCGCCTTCCGCCGCGCCTTGCTTAAGGCCGCCGATCGCGATCCCTTCTTTCCGAGCAGGAGGGGCAGTTCAACATTTTCGAACACAGTCAGCACGGGCAGCAGGTTGAACGACTGGAAGATAAAGCCTATCACCTCCTGCCGCATCCGCGTAAGCTCGTCGCGGTTCAGGCTGGCAGTTTCCCTGCCGTCGATCAGCACACCCCCACGAGACGGCGTGTCGATAAGGCCGATTATGTTCATTATCGTGGTCTTACCGGAACCTGAAGGCCCCGCAACCGCCACAAAGTCCCCACGTTCAAGCTGTAAATCTATCCCTTTCAGCGCGTCAAACCGCACCTTGCCCATCGAATACGTTTTCCAGACATCCTTTAGTGCAACAACCATGCTAAAAAGTATTCCAAAAATGATTAAACTTCAATATCCAGTACTTCAATTCGTGGTCATAGTAGGCGTAACGTTAAATTTGGGGCTAACAAGCCCTCCGGCTATCGCCATGCCGCGTTTTGCCGCCTGGCATATAGCGTTCTGCTTGGCGTGTACCGTGCGGACGCAGTGTGTGGTGACGAAACAGTTCTCATACACCATCCGCTTTAACTGATGACCCGCCTGGCAACAGTGCGGCATACCCATGGGCGCGCCAGCATAGCCTGTAACAAGAGGCAAGTTGTCACGAGCTATCACCGCCAGGCTAATACGCGCTTCCATTTTTGTAAAGTATGGAAATTTCCCGGACAAGATTCGAACCCAACCTTGTCAAGACTCTGAAATCTATACTATAGTTCAGAAACCATGGATACCATTGTTGACAATACCAATGAAGAACCGGAAGGAATCGATAATTCTCCTGATCTCGAAATGCATAATTATCCCCTGGACAACCTTCTGATCCGTGATGTTCCCCGTTCCGTTTATGAAGTTTGTCGCCGCATTGAGCAGGGGCAGTATATTATGGACCCCGATTTTCAAAGGGATTTTGTGTGGGGGCTTGATAAACAATCCAGCCTCATTGAATCACTGTTGATGCGGATACCTTTGCCTGTTTTTTATCTGGCAGAACGCTACGACGGAAGAATCATTGTCATAGATGGTTTACAGAGATTGACAACAATTTCACGGTATTTGAAGAATGAATTTGCATTGCGAGGCCTGGGCAAAACAAACATATCACTTTTGGGAAAGAAGTTTCAGGATTTGCCGGTAAAACTGCAAAACCGCCTGGAAGATACGCGGCTCATCATGTATGTTCTTGATGAAAAAGTTCCCGAAAGAGCCAGGCTTGATATTTTTGAGCGGGTCAACGGAGGGACACCCCTGTCCCGCCAGCAAATGAGAAATTGTATGTACTGCGGGGAAGCAACCAGGATGCTGAAAGCTCTCGCCATGGAAAAATCTTTTCTTGGCGCAACAGGCAATAGCCTGAGCAAAAAAACCATGCGGGACAGGGAATTTATAAACCGTTATATGGCCTTCAAAGTAATTGGCCTTGATAACTACAGGGGAGATATGGATGATTTTCTTGCGTCGGCTTTACAGAAAATCAATACGATGACCAAAAATGAAACAAGTGAGTTGAAAGAAAAATTTGTAAAGACCATGCATAACTGCGAACTGGTATGGGGCAGACAGACATTCCGCAAGCACAAGCCTAATCAAAGCGCCCGAAATGTCATCAACGCCGCATTGTTTGACGTTCTGTCATTTACAATAGAGCGGATCAAAGGCTCTTTTAACGCTGACCGCTGTGAAAATATACGCCGGCGGCTTTTCGGGCTGTTCGATGACGAACAGTTTGATGATGCGATCACCCTGTCTACCAATGATTTATCCCATGTTTCTCTCCGCTTTCAAAAAGCGAAGGATGCTTTTAAAGGAGTTTAAATATGATAAGCTCTGCTCATCTTGGGGGGTTTAAGTGTTTTACCGATAATGTTTTTAACCTGAAACCGCTTACGCTGCTTTCCGGCAGGAACGCTTCGGGAAAGACTTCGTTGCTTCAGGCGCTCGCGTTATTGCATCAGACTGCGTGTGAATGTGATAATTTTGAGCAGTTGGTGTTGAACGGCCCTGTGATAAAACTGGGCCGGGCGGACGATGTTTTGCACAAAACAAAGGCGCGGGACAGCGTTTATTTTGCGGTTGGAATTGACAATGAAAGATGGGAAAGCGATTATACGGCAGAGAATCGCAACGCGTTTAAATTCAGGCGGAAGAACTCGATTGCCGGACAGGACAGGGTGATTTTGCCGGTATTCCGCCGTTTGACCTATCTTTCTGCGGACAGGCAGGGTCCAAGCGAAGTACATTCCCTGGATGAATCTGTTTTGTATTCGGATGTCGGCGCAAACGGAGAAAGGGCCATAAGCACTCTGATCGCGAATGACGATCAGAATATTCCCGAAGAACTTTGTATCAAGGGAACAGCGCCTCTTTTGCGCAAGCAGATTGAGGCGCACATGCAAAACATTTTTCCCGGTTTTCGTCTGGATGCGCAAATGATTTCCGGAACAAATAATGTCGTACTGAGTTTTGCCGTAAATGAGGGAGTTGGTTTTGTGCGCCCCCAGAACATCGGCTTTGGATTAAGCTACACGTTGCCCATCTATATAGCATGCCTAAACGCAAAGCGGGGCGATGTTGTTTTAATTGAAAATCCGGAAGCGCACCTGCACCCCTGTGCCCAATCACAAATGGGAGAATTTCTCTCGCTGGTTGCCGCCTCCGGAATACAGCTCATTGTCGAATCCCACAGCGATCATATTCTCAACGGCATACGCAAAAGCGTTAAATCGGAAAATCATCCGATACAGGCTGAAGATACGGTTATTTTTTTCTTTGCCGGCATACGCGACGACGCTGTTCCGATTATACACAGCCCCGGGATATCAAAGGACGGTTCTCTTACGGAATGGCCGAGCGACTTTTTTGATCAATACGAAAGGGATATAAATGTTCTTGTCGATTGGGATAGATAAGCATGGGCGTATATGTATTTAACGATCTTTCGCTGCAAAAGAATTATGCCAATGTTTCCTCTTTAAAAAATGACTTGAAAGAACTGATAGATTTTTACGATGCCGGGAAAGAATTTGAACATACAATATATTTGCATCGG
The DNA here is from genome assembly GCA_031279285.1 of Spirochaetaceae bacterium. Classification (GTDB taxonomy): domain Bacteria; phylum Spirochaetota; class Spirochaetia; order Treponematales; family Breznakiellaceae; genus JAIRMY01. The sequence continues at coordinate 23,701 of JAITIR010000113.1, forward strand.
GATGCAATAAAGCAGGTTTCTGTCCTTAACACGCCTTTTCACAGGGCGCTCAAAGACATCAGGTTTTTTACGCAGCCGCAAAGAGCAAAAATATTTGCCATGCTTGATAAAAGCGTCCCTGTTTTGCCGGATGACACTGCAATACCTTCCGGCCTTGCGTTTCATTATGACGGGCAGGCAATTCCAAATACGGGACTTGCTGAATGTGCCTATCAGTCCTATATGGCGGAAGCAATTTCTACTTACAGCCTTTCGGCTTCATGTTTCTTGAAACATATCCTGCTTGTTTCAATGAAACAAAATGATGCTTTGCTCGGCGAGCTATCAATAGAAAATTATTTTTCACTTTCCAGTTTCATTCAAAAGCTGCAATCCCTGCGCGGGCCAATGAAGTCATGGGAAGACTTCTTTCATGTTGTGGAGCCGCAATATAAATGGGTGGAATGTACGGATGAAGCGAGAATATCTTTGAGAAGACAGGCCTTTGAACAAGCGCTTGCGGACAGAATTATCAGCCGGATGGATGTCCTGGAGCAAATGGCCGGGGCTCAATCAGAAGAGGTATTCCTCGAACTGGAAAAGAAATATTGACATGGGGATCGGGCATGGTTTACCGACGAGTCGGAAACAAGGAAGCGTGAGTTGGAAAACAAGTTTACCTTTATGGTCAATGGTGCACAAACGCTCTGTTCGTATCACGGGAAAATATCTTATCGGACTTTCCGGATTCACCTTGCGTCGCGTCCGAAACGTGGCGAAAAAATATACATTCCTTATATCGGCTATAAAATTATTTAGTTTTTGGTTTATAAATACGGCTCCTTGATTCTGTCTTGCGGTTTAATACTCCACCTAACCTTCCTTATCGGATTAGGCAAGCGGCAAACCGTATATCGGTTTGTGGACATCCTCGATTATCTTTTGATGTTCGCCCCTTCTTGCAGCATATCACCGGCACGAGTGTCTGTAACTGCGCCACACGTATTATCAGCTTGTCCATGCCACAAACATAGCGGAAAACGGGGCGAAACCGCCAGCCACTGGTGGGTTTTAAAGCATAAGCGGGCGTACATCTATATCGCAATTTCTGTATTTCTTGAGTTTATGCTATATTAGAAAGTATGGAGTTTGTTATAAACGAACTTATTAATATCTTTAATTTCCTGTTGGCCGGGTTCGTTTCAACTTTTTTGTTCTATGTATCCATTGACATCTTTTCCCAAGAAGTTGCCATTTGAGATGGTAATTGCCGCATTAATATGCACTGCCTTCATTAATGTTATTATGACTTTGTGGTGCGGTCTGCTCGTATGTATTGGTACACGCTGGAATTCCTTTGGGGAATGGGAATCCGAAGGAAAAGAGTTTTGGTCATTTTTTCTCGCTGCTCCGATAGGGCTCTTGGTTGCTTATTGGAAGAACAATGATAGTCTAAATGAACCTCCCCGCCCTGAAGGGCGGGGTATCTTGTAAGCGTTGCATCATTTACGAGGTTCGTTCTGTAAGACAAGCCGCACGGCTTGCCGCTGATTGGGGCGCCTGCGGCGCGCCAA
>JAITIR010000124.1 GCA_031279285.1 Spirochaetaceae bacterium
GACAATGTGAAAGAGGGCCGGGCCTCTATGCAAAAAACCATTGAAGCGGTAGGAAGTATCTCCAAAGGCGTTGAAGGGGTCGGCGCCACTATCAAGGTGATCGGCGGTATTGCCGCCAATACCAACCTTCTGTCCATGAACGCCGCCATCGAAGCGGCCCACGCCGGGGACGCGGGCAGGGGTTTCGCGGTGGTGGCCGGGGAGATACGCCGGCTTTCCGACACAACGCGGGAGAATTCCCGGAACATAGCCCATACCCTAACGGACATTATCGAGGGCATAAAAGAAACCACAACCCGCTCCTCCGCAACGGACACCCTGATCGGTACCATGGCGGAAGAGATAAACGGGTTTGCCAATACCATGACGGAACTTATCAACAGCCTGGGGGAACTATCCATAGGGAGCCGGGAGATCACCATCGCCCTTGTCCAGTTGCGGGAACACGCGGAGGCAATAAAGACGGGTTACCACGATATGATGGACAAAACCCAGAATCTTGAAGCGTCCATGCAGATGATAACCCAAATGAGCGAGGCGGATTCTCCGGTGTCCGTCTCTTTGTAGGTTGATTGGAAAGCCGGGTACATACCCCGTAGAATCTTCGGTTCGTGCTTGCTCTTGTACCTGCGTCGTCAATCGCTTTTTTAATTGAAAGAGCAGCCGCTCAAGATACTCATTTGACCACGCTATCTGTTTTCTCCTGCCAATGATACTGCCCGTCACTGGTTCTGTTCATGGCTTGAGACCGGTTGAAACCGTATATGCTTGTTTTTACCCGCGGGCATGGAGAAATCCAGCCCATCATAGTTCATAATGGGCGCCGCTATTGGCTGTGATTATGTTTCATTGTTTTCCTCTCTGGAAAACCATGCCAACTATACACCGATTTTACTTTTTTTATATGCGCTCGCCCTACGGCAAACATCGCGGGGCCTTGCATACCGGCGTACAGCTCATTAAAATTATTCATCGAGAGAGGTTTTTGATGGAAAAAATTGCCAGTTTTCAGGTTGATCACCTGCGCCTGCTGCCGGGGCTGTACGTTTCGCGCAAGGATAAATTCGGCGGGACGACGCTTACAACATTCGATATGCGTTTTAAGCAACCCAACAAGGAGCCTGTCATGGATATGCCGGCTGTCCACACGATTGAGCATCTTGCCGCAACTTTTTTACGTTCCCACGCAACATGGGCGGAACGTACCGTTTACTTTGGGCCTATGGGCTGCCGCACCGGTTTTTACGTAATATTAGAGGGGGATCACAGTTCCGAAGAGATTCTTCCGCTCGCGCTTGAACTGCTGGACTGGATTGATAAATTTGACGGTCCAATACCGGGTGCGCATCCGACTGAGTGCGGTAACTATAGCGAGCAGAACCTGAACATGGCAAAATGGGAAACGGCACGTTACGCCGCCGTTCTGAAAAAAGCCGCGAAAGAAAACCTTAACTACCCGGTATAATGGCATTACGAATTTTAATACCAAAGGGTAGGATTTATGATAATGTGGCGGAACTGTTCCGTGACGCGGGTTTTCCGGTAAGGCTTTCCGACAGAACGTACCGTCCCGATCTAGGCGCGGACTGGCTTGACGCTAAGATAATGAAGCCGCAAAATGTCGGCCAACTCCTTGAACTGGGCAGCCATGATGCCGGTTTTACAGGCATAGACTGGTTAAAAGAAAACGGTTCGGACGTGGAACTTCTGCTCGATCTGGGTTTCGACAGAGTCGGCATCGTCGCCGCCGTTCCCGCAGGCACGACAAAGGAAACGCTTCTTTCAAGAAAAATTGTCGCGGCGACAGAATACGTTACGCTTGCCGAAAATTACCTTAAACAAAACAATTACAACTACAAAATTGTCCGTACATACGGAGCGACGGAAGTGTTTCCGCCGGACGACGCGGACCTCATCATCGATAACACCGCCTCCGGACAGACTTTACGCGATAACGGGCTTGTCATCATAGATACGTTGCTGGAATCTTCTACATGGTTTGTAGCCTCGAAAGAGGCCATGCGCAACGTGGAAAAGCGTGAACAGATTGAACGGCTTGCGATGCTGTTCAAGGCCGTACTGAACGGGCGCGAAAAGGTTATGCTGGAAATGAACGTGACCGAATCGCGTTACAGGGAGCTTGTTGACGGCCTCCCCGCGATGCGGAGCCCGACGATAGCCCCGCTGTACAACGGCGGTAGCGAGGGGGCCGGGTATGCGGTAAAGATCGCCGTTAAAAAAAGCGAAGTGCCCGACCTGATTCCCCGCCTGAAAAAAGCCGGCGCGTCCGATATTGTCGAGTACGCGCTACGGAAAGTTGTACTGTGAGCGATGTTTCATCAATTTACGACGCGATAAAAAAAGATATAGACAGGCGGCTTGGTGAATTCGCGCTGTTGTGGAAAAACGGTGATGACACAGAAATTTTCAAAGAGCTTTGTTTCTGCACCTGCACACCGCAAAACGACGCGCACAAGGCATGGAACGCCGTTTTACGACTAAATGAAAATAAACTGATGGAAAATGGTGATAATTATTCCATTGCGGAAACGTTACGCGAAAATGGTGTGCGTTTTCATAAAAACAAGGCGCGTTATATCATTGCAAACCGTGATATTTTTTATCCTGATACAAAAAATAAAGTACAGGAACTGATAAAAAATAAACCCGTGATCGAAGCGCGGGACGGCTTGCAAAAAAAAGTTTTCGGCTGGGGACTTAAGGAGGCGTCCCATTTTTTGCGCAACATTGGCATGGGGGACGGAATCTGCATTCTGGATAGGCATATCATGAGGCAGTTGACGCTGTACGGAGTTATAAAAGAAATTCCCGCTTCGATAAGCGGCGCGGTGTACCACGAGATTGAGCAAAAAATGCTTGCCTTCGCGGAAAGAGAAACCGTCCCAGTCGACGCGCTCGATTTAGTTTTCTGGTACAAGGAAAAAAATGAATTATTTAAATAGCCGCGGATAGGGTTTGGAGGTTTTACAAATGAGCAGAATGGCGGAAGTTAAAAGAAAAACGCTTGAAACTGAAATATTTATTCAGATAAACCTTGACGGCTCGGGTAGCGCGAAACTTGATTATCCTATCGGATTTTTACGGCACATGATGGAAACTTTCGCAAAACACGGCCTCTTTGATATCGAAGTCAGGGCACGAGGTGATCTTTGCGTCGATCAGCACCACCTTGTCGAGGACACCGGCATAACGCTGGGGCAGGCTTTTGCTAAGGCTTTGGCGGACAAAAAAGGGATACATCGCGTGGGAAGCTGTCTTTACCCGATGGACGAAACGCTGGTCCGCGCCGCCGTTGACCTTTCAGGCAGGCCCTACCTCTGTTTTGACGGCAATTTGTCCGGTATACCGCTGGTTTCCGCAGAGGCGGACGGCAAGTCCGCGCCGTTCCAGACGGACACGGTAGCGGATTTTTGGCAGGGCTTTGCCGGCGCGGCGGCCTGTGCGCTCCATATAGACGTTTTGCGTGGACGGAGCGACCACCACAAGATAGAAGCGATTTTCAAGGCTGTTGCCCGCGCCCTCCGCAAAGCCTCCGAAAAGGATGAACGCGCAGCCGGCGCTATACCCTCGACAAAGGGCTGCCTGCCGCCGCCTATATACCTCGCGTAGCAAAGACCTGCCAAAGGGCATTCCGGTCACCGAAACACGTCCCCGCCACATAGACTGTCCGGTAACCGGTTTTGTTACTTTTACACCTTCACCTAACGGCTCTATGAGAAACTGTTTAAGGGCAGACCTTTCCCGCACGGATTTTTGGTTTGAGGCGAAAATAGCTGCTGCGACGGAACTTAGGAACTGTACAGAAATAACATGACAGTTTGGTCATGTTATTTCTTATTATGTACAGTCACTTAGTATAGTAAGTCTAAAACATCGCCATTTTTCGGACAAATTCCAGTTAAAATTTCTGTGGGTCAAGTTTATACCTAGGCCCTACCGTATTGGGTTTGCGCAAACATTGCACGCTTGTATGGCTGGCAGGGGTGGAGGATTTTTTGTACAATAAAAAAAACTTTAAGGCGGATGTTATGGGCGATCCAAAGGGATTTTTGAAGGTAAACCGCAAGGTTTCCGGCTACAGGCCGGTAGCAGAGCGGATTAACGATTATAGCGAGGTTGAGGAGCAGCTTTCGGACGATGAGCGGCGTGCGCAGGCAAGCCGTTGCATGGACTGCGCCGTGCCGTTTTGTCACTGGGCCTGCCCGCTGGCCAACGTGATGCCTGAGTACCAGGACAGGGTTTTTCGCGGGGACTGGGCGGGCGCCTGGGCGCTGTTGCAGGAAATGCACCCGTTCCCTGAGTTTACAGGGCGCGTGTGTCCCGCCCTCTGCGAGGCGTCCTGCGTGCTGGGCGCTAACGACGAGCCTGTTACGATACGGCAAAACGAGCTTGCCGTGATCGAAAAAGCCTTTGAGTTGGGACTTGTAGTTCCGCGACCGCCCAAAAAGCGAAACAGAAAGCGTGTCGCTATAGTCGGGGGTGGGCCCGCCGGGCTTTCCGCGGCCTATTTTTTGAACAGGGCCGGCTTTAACGTTACCGTTTACGAGGGGGACAGGACCGTAGGCGGCTATCTGCGCTACGGTATCCCCAACTTCAAACTGGGAAAAGACTTTATCGACAGGCGAATCGCGGTAATGGCGGCGGAAGGCGTTGTTTTCAACACAAATACCCGCGTCGGTTCCGGGCGTTACGCGTTTGGAACGACGGGGCGCGGTGCGGAAATAGTTGACGCGAAGAGGCTTGAGGCTGAGTACGACCTGTTACTGCTGACGATAGGGGCGCGGGAGCCACGGGACCTTGCCGCGCCCGGCAGAGAACTGGCCGGCATCGTCCAGGCACTGGACTTCCTCTCGCTGCAAAACCGCACGCTTGCGACGGAGCGGGACGGCTTTGAGCCGGTAAACGCGTTCCGCAAGAAAGTTTTGGTTATAGGCGGGGGCGATACCGGATCGGACTGTGTAGGCACCGCGAACAGACAGGGCGCGGAAAAGGTTACACAGATCGAGGTGATGCCTAAGCCGCCCGAACACCGCAGTCCGGATCAGCCCTGGCCGCTCTGGCCCACTCTGTTCAAGACATCAAGCTCCCACCAGGAAGGTTGCGAGCGGCTATGGTCGGTGAGCACGAAGGCATTTGCCGGAAAGGACGGCAGGGTTACAGAGGTGGAGGCTTGCAGGGTTGAGTCCGCCATAGAGTATGGCCGTCCGGTTCTGAGAGAGATTGCCGGTTCCTATTTTAAGATAGAGGTCGATCTCGTGCTACTCGCGATGGGTTTTACACATGTCGTGCAGGAAGGGCTTGTCACCGACCTTGAGCTTGCGACGGACGAACGCGGCAACATCCGAACACGAGGCAGCTTCCACACCTCGAACCCCAGGGTTTGGGCGGCAGGCGATTCACGGAACGGCGCGAGCCTTGTCGTCCGCGCCCTCGCGGACGGCAAGGCCGCCGCGGAAGCGATTATAAACACGTTGTAGCAGGTAACCATGTTTAATAGTTTGAATGGGAATGTTAGCGGCACGGCGGGCGATACGCTGTACCTTTCGACGGGCGGGGTGGAATGGGAACTGATGATGCCGCTTAGCGATATTGGGGCGCTTGGCCCTCAGGGCTGCGAGGCGCGGGTCTTTACCTGGCTTTGCCATACGGAAAAGGATATGCGCATGTACGGTTTTGCGAGCGCCGAAAGGCGGACTACGTTCCTGGAGTTGCAAAAGGTCGAGGGAATAGGACCGCGGGCCGCGCTCAAGATAATGAGCGGGATAGGGCAGGCCGAACTGGAGAGGGCGCTGGAGGAGGGGGATGTGGCAAGGCTTGAGCAGGTGCCGGGGCTTGGAAAGAAGACAGCGCAAAAGATGGTGCTGGCGCTGAAAGGCAGACTCGTGCAGGGCGGCGGAACGAAGGCCGCCCCATCCTCTCCTTACGGAGAGCTTGTGGACGCGCTCGTCGGCATGGGCTACGACAGGAAGGCGGCGGCGGCGGCGTTGGAACAGGCGGAGGCATCCTTGTCCGGCAAGGCGGACGTACAGCGGATCGGAGCGGAAAGGGAAAGCGAGATGTTCCGCCTGGCAATACTTAAGCTGACAAAATGAGCGCCAAAGGGACGATACCGGCTGTCATAGGCGACGCCGCCGGCAGGGATGATGCCGGCAGGGAAGAAAAGTTACTACATCCTGAGACCGCGCTGCCTGAGGATGCGCGAGACTATGCACTGCGTCCGGCCAGGCTGGAGGAGTTTCTGGGGCAGGCGACGATGAAGGAGAACCTTGCCATCTTTATCGCGGCGGCAAAGGAACGGGGCGAATGTCTTGACCACTTGTTTTTGACGGGCCCGCCGGGCCTCGGCAAGACGACTATGGCCCGCATAGTCGCCAACGAGATGGGCGTTGACTTTACCGAAACTTCTGCGCCGGCGCTGGAGAAGGCGAAGGACCTGGTCGGCATCCTCACGAGCCTCAAGCCTAACGCCGTATTCTTCATCGACGAGATACACCGGCTCCGCCCGGAAATTGAGGAAAAGCTGTACATCGCGATGGAGGACTATGAACTGGACTTTGTGATAGGACAGGGACCTGGGGCGCGGACGATGCGGCTGCCGCTGAAACCGTTCACTCTTGCCGGCGCCACTACAAAGGCCGGCATGGTCTCAAGCCCGCTTATAAGCCGCTTCGGGATAAGCTGCCGCTTTTCTCTGTACGAAAGCGCAGACATTGAGGCAATCATACGCCGTTCCGCCGCCCTGCTGGGTGTCAGCATCGACGATGATGCCGCCGCCCTGCTGTCCACCTCATCGCGCTTCACGCCCCGCGTTACGAACCGGCTGCTACGGCGTATGCGGGACTATGCCCAGGTACAGAAACTTCCGTCAATTACGTTTGAAGTGGTAAGGAGCGGACTTAAACGCCTGGAAATAGACGAACTCGGTCTGGAACGGTTGGACCGCGAGATCTTACGGATGATAATCGAACGTTACGGCGGCGGGCCTGTCGGGGCGGAAACGCTGGCAATATCAGTGGGCGAGTCGGTTGATACGCTGGAAGACTTTTACGAGCCGTACATGATACAGGCCGGCCTTTTGCAGCGCACGCCGCGAGGCAGAATGGTAACGGCGCCGGCCTACAAACACCTGAACCTGGAACGCCCCGCCGGTCAGGGCGAGTCCTTGCCGGGCGCGCACGTGTCCGGCGGCCTCTTTTCTTAAGCGGTGAAAACAAGCGATTTTTACTTCGATCTTCCGGACGAACGGATAGCGCAGTACCCGGCCGCGCGGGGAGAGAGCCGCCTCCTCGTACTGGAGCGTTCTTCCGGCAGACGCTTCCATCACATTGTCAGGGACCTGCCCGGCCTTATAGAGAGCGGCGCTATCGTGGTGTTCAACGATTCGCGGGTGCGAAAGGCCCGGATTTTCGGGACGGACAGGCGGGGAAGAAAACATGAATTTTTGTTGATCGGGAAGGCGGCCGGGCCGTCAACCTGGGAGTTAATCACGAAAAAGGCGGCAAAGCGGGCCGGCGAACGCTTCCGCTTCGCCACAGGCGAAGCGGAAGGTGAAGTGAAGGCCGAACTGCTGTGCGAGGGGGGGCGTTGCTTCCTGCGCTTCGACAGGGATATTGACGATGCCTGGCTCGACGCGCACGGCCACGTTCCGCTCCCGCCTTACATAAGGCGCGCCGATGAACCCTTGGACGCGAACCGCTACCAGACTGTGTACGCGCGCGGGCACGGCTCGGCGGCGGCACCGACGGCGGGCCTCCATTTTACGGACAAGATTCTTTCAGAGCTTGCCGGGCGCGGCATCGAGACGGCCTTCATAACGCTGCACGTGGGGCTTGGGACATTCCTTCCGGTGCGGAGTGCGAATGTGGAGGATCACAGGATGCACAGGGAATCGTTTTGCATAGAAAGCGGGACAGCGGCAAGGATAGAGGCGGCAAAGCGTGAGGGGCGGAAGGTGGTAGCGGTGGGGACGACGACGCTGCGGGCGCTCGAATCGGCCTGGCGTGACGGCGGCTTTGAGACTGGGGAACAGAGTACGGACATCTTCATCCATGGCGATTACCGGTGGAGGACGGCGGACGCGCTGTTTACAAACTTCCACACACCAGCCTCCACGCTGCTGATGCTGGTATGCGCGTTTGCCGGAGCGGGAAGCAGCGAAAGCGCCGGGCGAAAACTGATAATGGAAACTTACCACGAAGCGTTGCGTGAAGGATACAACTTTTTTAGCTACGGGGATGCGATGCTGATTCTGTAAGGCGTTGCCGTCGCATCAGGCAGGACCCGGCTACCTGACCATGATGTAAAGCTCTACGCCGGAAACGGTGGGAGGCCGCAAAGTTATCGTACGGCTGCCAGTAATATTCTGCCAGTTGTCGTTGGATTGCAGCAACATTGTGCGCGGTCTTAACGAGCGGGTAGTATTCGTATCATAAACATAAGGTCCATACATTTTTTTATTTTCTCCGCTCATCTGCCAAACATCAAAACCGCTAAACGTATAATTCATGCCACCGATACTTTTCGTTACCGTGTTGTTGAACGAAAGAACGCCGACCGGCCTGGAGTCATCGTCCGGCTGATTGAACAGCATCGCTTCGCCGTACCGTTTCAGCGCGGCGGTAAAACTGCTTACACTGTCTTTAAGCGGGTTTACGCTGCTTGCCAGCGCCGCGTTGAGAGAAGCCGTATCGACCAAAGTTCCGGACATAATTTCTTTGACTAAGGCCGCGCCGCCAAAATTGCGTACAAGGTAAGCGCCCAGCGCGTACGCGTTAGCGTAAGAATGGAGCACAGTATTGGTGTTGTTCAGCCATACGGTAGGATCCTCATAGTAGTAGTACGCAAGAAAGTCCGGAATTCGGCACTGGATGGGATGGGCTTGATCAGTTGCGGGTATACCAATGAGCGGGTCTATAAGGTCCTCGGCAAGCATTGAAAGCATCTCGTTGTACCATACCCCCGCTACCGTGTTATAGCCGGATTTAATTGTTTTTTGATTAAAATTTATCATGTGCTGGAACTCGTGCGCCAGCGTAGAGTACATCAAATTCGGGCGAGAATCGGTAAAATGGGCGTCGATATAAAAAATTTCAGCTTGGTTTGTTTTATAATTGCCATGACCCAGACTACTAAGCTCGGCTTCTGAATACTCATCCCCGGAGAAAAAATAGCCAAAGACCCCGCCGGTTTGGCTGGGGTAATAATCTTTATCAATGTCGTATACCAGTATATGAATCTTGGGGTCGCTGTCGGCGCCGCCGTAGCTTAAATCTGAGGATCCAACACCGCCTCCGTACTCAAAGCCGAATACAGGCGTCTCCTTTATATAGATTTCATCGAATTTATTGGCAAGCGTCTGCGCCTGGTCCGTTGTTATATTCCCGTCGTTACTACTGGTAGAATTATTGTGTCCGGTGGCTATGAAATTCGCGTTCGCTACCCATACGTTGCTGTAGGTTCCTGTGGCGCGCAACTTTGCCTCAACCTTATAAAACGTTTCGTCCTGCACCCAAAATTGTCGGGAATCACCAACCGAAAGGGACGTTCCTGCCAAGACGCTCCTCAGAACCCTGCCGTCGCCGGAACTAGGGGCCGGCGGACCGAGCCGCCCATCCCGTATCGCGTCCATGATCTCCCGGTTTTTTTCTTCCTTTTCGTGGCGCGTAACGCGCTGGCCGTCGTTGCCGGTAAATATGCCGGACACCGTACCTGTAATGTCCACCGTATCCGCTGTGGATTTGAGGCTTTGCACGGTGGCGGTGTCCGGTTCCGTAACCGTATTCTCGCTTTTGTAAGATAGGACAGAGCCTAGTTTTTCCGCAGAAACCGAGTTGGCGCTCGTATTCACCGTTACAAGGAACAAGCTGTGCTTATCAAGACCCGTGAGAGTGAGGGTCTGCTCACCGCTTCCGGAGATTTTCCGAACCGTCTCACCACTGTAGGGCGCTGTTGATAAGAATGACTTGACCGTAATAAGCTTATTATTAGAAATAGAGCTAGGGGGCTGGGGTAAGTTATCATCCTGAGAAGAATCTCCATTACCGGACGACACAAGGCCATCGCAGGCGGAAAACAAACACAAATATACAACAACAGTGAAACAGGTAAGACTTGGTTTAAGCGAATCCATATATTTCATATAACCATAGATTATCAAAAAAGTAACAAAAAGTCAATATCTTTAAGCCAGTTCTATCGCCGCATAACCTACAAAAGAGTCCGCCGCATCCCCATACCCGTCCCGTACGTCCGCGCTTGTCGTGTAGTCAAGCAGCCGCGCCGCCTCCGGCCCATTTTCGCCGCCTGTAGGCGCAACCGGCACGGAAGCACGAGTTTCGGCGGCAAAACCCATCGCGCAAAGAACCGCCCCCGCAGAACATGCGGAATGTTCCGACCCGGCACGTTTAATGACGGCCGCCGCGTCCCCCGAAAGAACCGCCTCGATAAAGCGTCTGTCGTTAACCGTTTTTACCCAATCAAGCGCAGTTTTTCCGCGCCCCTTGGGGCAGAAACCGTAGTCCGGACCGTAGTGGGTCAGATCGGTGGAACCGGCGATTACGGCACGGCGTCCAAACGCTGTCGCGGCACGGTAAATGAGCGCCCCCGCCTCCACCGCGCGGATGTCGGCGCCCAGCCGGAGCCATAGAATACTTGCGCCGGGGAGAAAGCGGTGTATGGCCGGTAACAGCACTTCGACAGTGTTGTCGGTATAATTATCGGCGCCGCAACTGAATCCCGCACGTAAAAATTGATCCTTCACTAGGGCGCGCAGTTCACGGTCAATTGGAAGCTCGCCGAATGGGGTACAGGCGGCGTCCTCTTCCGCGAACAGGACAGGATGCCCTGGCGGAAGATGACCGCCCGCGATAACAACGAGGTCCGCGTCATGTCTGAGCGAAGAAAGCGCCCTGCCGGCGATCTTGCCGGAAAAAAACCAGCCTGCGTGTGGCGCGATCACGGCCTTTGCCCCGCCGCATCGTTCCGCGGCAAAGCTGTGGAGGTACCCGTCTATCTCCTCCGCGCTACGCGGATACCATCCGACGGGCAGTTTCATCTTTCGTACCATAGCTTCCTCACTTTTCCCTTAATTTTATAAGGAAAAATGCCTAGAATCAAAGTATGTGGCAAAATGTCAAATCGGGAATAGCTTTTTTTTGCATACTTATATATATCGGCGCGGCAGCCTTTGCGGGAATAAAAATTTACGAGGCTGTAAATGAACAACGTTTTAAGTCGCGGGAGGAATTCGCTGATTTGACGGATTTGGCGTCACGTGCCGGGGCGCTAGGTCTGTTTACCGACGAGTACATAGAAGACATAAAGACTCAGCTTGATATGTCAAAAGCCCTCGACGCGCTGATAATCTATGGGCCGGATAACAATATATTCGCATTTGAAAAGAGAGCCGGCCTGATTTTGTACAAGGACAATTATCCCGATTTCAACAGGAAGGCAAGGTTGTACCGCGCCCCGCAGAGTGCGCCGGTGCGTACCGAAGGTAACCTGAATGTAAGCATAGGCACGATTTCCCCGTTAATAGACTTCAATACCCTGCTATCCACCCTGCGTGCGTCCCTGTTCGCGGTACTGGCGGCGGTAAGCATCGCGTTCGTTACGCTGATCGCCGATGTATGCATGACGCCTGCCGGCGGACCCGTCAGTGGGTTTGTAAAAAACGGTGAGACTGATACTACTGAGGATCTTGACGCCACCGATGAGTTAGCCGTTGACGACGAGTTTGCGGCTTACGACAAGTTGACCGCCACAGATGGGATGCCCGCCACCGATGAGTTGGCCGCTGACAACGTGTTAGCCGCCACCGATGAGTTTGCCGCTGACGACGAGTTGGCCGCTGACGATGAGTTGACCGTTGCCAATGAGTTTGCCGCTGACGACGAGTTGACCGCTGACGACGAGTTGACCGCTGACGACGAGTTGACCGCTGACGACGAGTTGGCCGCTGACGACGAGTTGACCGCTGACGACGAGTTGACCGCTGACGACGAGTTGACCGCTGACGACGAGTTGGCAGTTGACCATGAGACGCCTCCGTCTGACGAAGACCTGACCTCTGACAGAAAAAAGGAAACTTCCGGTACCGGGTTGCTTGCCGCGGCGAGCGCCCTGTACGATACGGATGGTTTTGACAGTGAGGGCGAAGACCTGGAATTTCCGGACATTCTTCAGAACGAATTGAGCAGTGCAGAGGCAAACGACAAGGACCTGGTTCTGTTAAACATTGAATGGACGACACCCGGTCTGTCCTGCAAACCGCTTATAAAACAGGCGGCCTCGCTTTTTGCGCAGGGCAGCCGCTTTTTTGAAAAGGACGGACAGGAGGGCCTCTATATAACTGTTCCGGACTGTAGTTTGGATGAGGTTTTTGTCAGAGTCAAGGAATTTCACAAGTATGCCCGTGAGAAAAAGCCGCCGGAAGTGTATGCGGAGCTCCTTATCGGCATGACGGCCCGTTCGCTACGAAGCGTTGGCGCTATCAATTTTTTGAACGAGGCGGAACACGCCCTTGAAAAAGCCCGTCTCGATAGCGCCCTTCCGATAGTAGCCTTTAAGGTTGACCCTAAAAAGTATAACGAGTACATAAAACGTTCGGTTGGGTGAAATAATTTTTGCAATGCCGGCAAGAGAATGGTGCCGCAAAAGGTCCACAGATTAAGCAGATTTCACAGATTATAATCCAAGTGTATCAAACGCCAAGCAAAGCTTGTCTCCCCCAAACTGAAGTTTTGGAACAGCCTCAAACAACAAATACATAGCGCCAGCAGGCGCTTTTTTGCTCATCCGGCAGGGTTGGGGTTTTCCTCTCGATAAGAGCGGTAAGGCTGCCGTCGCAAAATATGGCGGTTAAGTCCCCTGCATGCGTTGCGTGGTCTTCTTCTCCCCGAAGTATGGATGCGTCTATCGGCTTACCCTGACGCATAGCGGCGGCTATCTTTTTGTCAACATAGAGGACAGGAATCGAGAGGGAAGCAAAAACGGCCTCGTCTATCGGACGTAGCGCGTTGCGTATATCGTCAGGATTCGGATTTTCCCAGTTTTCCAGGTTGAGCGCGTCCGCCAGTTTGAACTGTCCCGATTCGGTACGGGTAAGGGCGGCAAGATGCGCGCGGGAACCGGCCACGACCGCTATATCACGGGCCAGCGCACGTACATAGGTGCCGGAAGAACAGAAGACACCGATCCTTGCTAAGGGCGGCTCGTAGCTTTGCAGTGTAAGTTCATAAACAGTAACGGGGCGCGGCGGCATATCTACCGGAAAGCCGCTACGGGCAAGCTCGCAGGCACGTTTACCGTCCAGGTGTATGGCGGAAAAGGCGGGTGGTTTTTGCATTATTGGCCCGATGAAGCGCCGTATAGCTGTCTCCAAAGCCTTTTTTGACGGTGGAGGCGACTCGGCAACCACATCACCTTCCATGTCCAGCGTGTCCGTTTCGGCGCCGAAGC
Organism: Spirochaetaceae bacterium; assembly: GCA_031279285.1. Classification (GTDB taxonomy): domain Bacteria; phylum Spirochaetota; class Spirochaetia; order Treponematales; family Breznakiellaceae; genus JAIRMY01. The sequence continues at coordinate 13,483 of JAITIR010000124.1, forward strand.
GGACGAGTGCCTCGTAACGTTTGTTGCAGTTTGTGAAAAAAGAGCTAAGTTTGAGAGCCCTGCCCACGAGGACAACGAGAAGGCCGTCCGCAAATTTATCAAGCGTACCGGTATGCCCCACCTTTCCCGATGCCAGCGCCCTTTTTACCGGAGCCAAGGATCCAAAAGAAGTGATCCCCGGAATCTTGTTCAGTAAAAGGAAAGCTAGAGACAAACTAGAGTTTGAGTGTATCGCCACCGTCAGGCCACAAAATGTCGATGATTTTATCGACCGTGCCGTTCAAAAGCGTTTCGTTGATATAAGCAGGATCGTCTATTTTCGCCTTTAGCTCGGCAACGCGGTCTGCACGTACATCCGGGACGGCGGAAACAATTTCTATCGCATTTAGCCAGTCAGCTTTTTTCAACGCTTCTTTTGAAATAGTAACCGTAACATCAGGTTTGGCAACTTTACCCGCCGTAGTGACTCTTCCACCATCATTGAGGGGTCGAGTTTGTTCTATTGGACCTGTCCTTCCGATTGTCATACTAAAATCCTACCTACATCAATTATCGGCAAAAACCAACAATTATTAAATAAAAATAAGGGTACAAACCTAAAACCCTTGCCATCATTAGCACTCAAAGCCCGATTCAATCGTCTGAAACGCTACAATACGGTCTAAACGGCCCCGCTGTTCCGACTCCCCCGTTGGGGTATGCAGAAACAAAAACGGAAAACTCGCCTTTTTGTTCCGGACGCTGCTGCAAGGTGCACAAAACATCCGATACGGAACCCCTTAGGTATTCCTCGTGAAGCTTGGTCATCTCGCGGCCAATACAAATATAGCGCTCACTATCAAATTCGGCTAAATCCGATAAAAGTTTTAGAATACGGAACGGCGATTCGTACAGAACGAAGGCGGCGCCGCCATTCAAAAGCTCTTTTAAGCGGGAACGGCGTTTACCTGCTTTTGGCGACAGAAAACCATCAAAAACAAGCGTCCTGTCGGTGGCACCGGCCACACTGACAAGGCTGGCAAAAGCTGAAGGACCCGGTACCGGAACAACGCTGTGACCCGCTTCAGATACAAACCGCACCAGAACCGCGCCGGGATCGCTTAAAACCGGAGTACCGGCATCAGTCAAATAGGCAATATCAAGCCCGCCATCCAGGCGCCCGATAAGCCGTGTCGCGGCCTGAAATTCGTTAGCCGCCCTACACGAAATCAGCTTAACCCTTATACCAAAATGAGTCAATAGCTTGAGAGTACGCCTGGAATCTTCACACGCTACGAGCGAAACAGATTTCAGCACATCCAGTGCTCTGAGACTTATATCCTGCAAGTTACCGATGGGACTTGCGACAATGAACAAAGTGGACACGATTGACTAAAACTGAGTCTAGCCCGAACAGGTAAAGAATTCAAGGTGGATGCTTCCCAGACAAAGAATCATTCACTACTTGCTTACGCAATTAAGAAATAACATGACCAAACGGTCATGTTATTTCTGAACAGTTCCTGATTCAGTTACCCTTGTATGTTTGGCGCAAGGCGGCCTGCCTATTTATGGAATGAGATGTCTATTGTTATCGCTGCGGTTGGATAACTGCTGGGAAGGATACCCAACTCTTTCATGTAAAACGCAAGATCAATATTCATAAATGTAAAATCGATACCTATACCGCATGAGGGCTGCATACCTAAAAAACCGCCCCTTATAGAAAAGACTTCCAGCATCCGAACTTCAATGCCGGCAGAGATATTCAAGAGCGGATCGCGAGGATTTTCGGCCATATTTTCCAGTACACCCACATAGTCAACGCTTAGCGTAATATCGCTGAAATAGTAATGCCAGAACGGCGATGCCATACGCCATGAAATTCCAACGCTTGCGCGGGGCGTTACAGGCACGGTGCCCTGGTCTATCATCTGTTGATCCGCAACCTTAGATGCCCTGCTGTACTTGGTAACCAGTACAGGCGCAAACGGATCGTACAGAACAAAACCAAATGACAGTGATTCAAAGAGAGTCCAGCGTAAACCAACATCAAAACCGCATCCAAACTGAATTTCAAACGGTATTTCCGTCAGGTTGTTCATTAAGTATTTTATTTCCTGTAAATAGGTAGCTTGCGATATCCAACCCAGTCGTACGAAAATCTTCGTGGTGACGCCAAGATCTAGCCGCGCCGTATTACCCATATACGGGCTGAATCCGTACGCGCCGGCAAATGTGAATTCTTCGCTGAGCGTTGGGGTGAGCATATAGATTGCCTGCCTGTCCCAAATGGTTTCGAATCTTGAAACGTTGAACAAACCCCAGCCATAGTTACGGCCCATCCACCCAAAGGCAATGGGGCCGCCCAGATCGATAAATGCCGTAAAACGATCGGTGAACGCATCGCGCATTTCGGACAGTGGATCATCAGTGAATATCATCCTGTAAATCAAATCGACGTATATCACATCAAGCGATATTTCGGCAAAGTTTTTTTTAGGTTCCGCGCTGGCAAAGAGAGCCGGATTCGAAAACAAACTTGAAAAATCGGTATTCAGCCCTACATGGTTCCCGCCAAGCGCGTTGACCCGCGCAAAGGGAAAGCCCACCTGCTTTACGCGGGACGGCAGTTCCTGGGAAAAAACGTTTAAAGCGGAAAAAAGGCACAAAAACGTCAAGATTCCATTTTTCATTCACATTCTATCCGTCTATGTTATAGTCAAGCCGTCAACGCGATCAGATCAGTATTTTACCGTAAGCGTCAATGAGCGATGTCGTCCCATCGTTTACACGGTCGTTATTTACGGGCGCGCTTATTATGCAGTTAATCCGGCGGCCCTTTTGCGGAAAAAGGTTTGAATCGTCCGGAAGCCGCGCAGAGACCCTTATATAGTTATCCGTTAAAACATTAACAGCGCCTGCGGTAGCCGCGGCTTCTACAGGCAGCGACATACAGATTCCACCCGTTTCTCTGCCAACCCACTTCTCCACATATCTTTTTCGGCTTAAAACAGCATAATTTTTAAGAATATTTACCCTTTTTTCCGCTTCACGTTCAGGAACACGGGGTTTATAGTCCCAGGCCGCCGTTCCCCGCCGCCTTGAAAACGGGAATACGTGTATCTGTGCAAAGCCGGCGGACTCGCAAAAATTGTATGTTTCAGAAAAATGCCTCTCCGTTTCGCCCGGAAAACCGACTATCATGTCGCAGGCTACAAACGGATCGTCTTTTATTTCCCTAAGCCGCCGAATCGCGTCAAGTACGGCCTCTGGTTCGTAGAAACGGCCCATCCTTTTCAAAATTTCGACGCTGCCCGACTGAACGGAAATGTGAAAGTGCGGAAGGATGCGCGTATTTTGAAGTACCGCAAAAAACTTTTCCGTGAATATGTCAGGTTCAAGAGAAGACAGCCTTATGCGAAGCTCCCTTGTGCCGGAAACAAGAGTCTCGATCAGTTCCGCGAGTCCCCTGCCTGCCGCGCCGCTCCACTGACCTATGTTTACGCCGGTCAGCACGGCCTCCGCCGCGCCGGCAGATTCCGCTTCGCAAAGCCGTTCCAGAACCGTCTCCTCCGGCAGAGCCTGCGCTGGACCGCGCGCGATGCGTACAAGGCAGTACGTGCAGGAATTGTTGCAGCCGTCCTGTATCTTCAAGAAGGCGCGGGAGCGCAGGACCGGCGTAGCGGCGTCAAACCTGAAGGCGGCGGACTCACCGGAGGGACGCTTGCTGCCGCCGGGAATGACGCGGCAAATCCGCGCCAGCGCGTCCCGCAAGGCGGCCCTGCTTTCCATTCCCTCGGCGGCAAGCATGGTGGGCATATCAAGGATACGGCTCTTTTGGGTACCAGGAATGACAAACAGGCGCCGCCCTTCTCCGTTGCCGGCGTCCAGAGCCTCAAGGCCGGCCCTGTCCACTTCGGCGTAACAGCCTGTAACAATTACCGGGCATAACGGATTCTGCTTAAGCGCGGCGCGAATCGTGCCGCGGCCTTTCTGCTCCGCCTTCGATGTTACAGAACAGGTGTTGACAACGAACAGCCAGGCGTCGCGCGGATCGTCAGTGATCGCAAAGCCTGACTTTATGAAGGCGGCGGCGATTGTTTCCGTCTCGCACTGATTCAGTTTACATCCCAACGTTTGAAACGCGACGGACGGCAAGCCCGTTTCCAAAAACGACACGTGACGCTAGAGCGCGCCGAGCGCAGCGCGTGTACGATCGAGTCCCCGTTTGGCGTCCGCAAGCTGCGGATCCAGGGCCAGAGCCTTTTCGTAAGCCGCCGCCGCGTCCTGAAACTCGCCTGAATTTTCACGCGCGTAGGCAAGCCTTGAATGCCAGAGCGCGTTTCCCGGCAAATAGTGAAGCGCGGTGGACAGGGCTATATCGGCGTACCTAAAACGCCCCAGCCTTATATATATTTCACCGGTATAGTAGTAAGCCATATCAATACGCTGCCCTTCCGGGGCAAGGCTGATGTATTCCTGGAAGTATTTAAGGGCCGCGTTGTTCCGGCCCTGGTAGTAACTAATCTCACCCATAATTTCAATCAGGCGTACATCGTAAGGATTCATAGCCAGAGCCGTTTCGGCAAAGGACCGTGCTTCGTCAAACTGTCCCAGCTTTACAAGACTCCAGCATAACACCACGTACGCGTCTATGTTTTGCTTGTCCGCATCTATTTCCGAACGGCAAATCGCCTCCGCCGTACTGTAGTTACCGGCCCTGTATTCGACCAGGGCGTCCGGTTTTGTCTGCCCGCTCAATGACACAGCGAAAACAACAAAATAATAAATAATTAAATTTAATTTTTTCATTTACATTTTTATAACAGCGTTTTTTGTGTCATCGTACATTTACCGTTGAATACGCAGCCGGTCTCTATATTGATTTCCGGCGAGTTTATATTTCCTTCTAGCCTACCGGTCTGGGTAATTTCGATACGTTCCGCCGCGGTGATATTTCCCTTCACCAGGCCCCTGATGATAACTTTGTCGGCCCTTATATCCGCCTCGACTATCGCATTCTCGTCTATAAGCAGGATGCCTGTAGCGTCAATCTCTCCGTTTATTTTCCCGCGTACCAAAAATGATTTTTCAAAAGTCAGCGTCCCCGCAAAATCAATATCCGGCGAAAGAACAGTATCAAAATCATCATCCTCTAGCACATCGTTATGAATGTCCGTCATAATTTCAATTTACCGTACATTGGCTGTTATAGTAAATATAACCCCGCAAAAGTGATACGCCGGAAAACGCTCAATTGCGTTTCTAGGCGTTTCCATCAACCGCCCAGGTATGCTTCAATTACCGCGGCGTCTTTCATCAAATCGGCGGCCCTGCCGCTTTTTTTTATCGTGCCGGTCTCCAGGATGCAGCCTCTGTCCGCAATCCCAAGCGCCTTGTACGCATTCTGTTCCACAAGCAGAATCGTAGTGCCGTTACGGCTGATACGCCGTATAACGGCAAAAATTTCATCGACCAGCATCGGCGCGAGCCCCATTGACGGTTCGTCCAGTAGCAACAGTTTTGGCGAGGCCATCAGCGCCCGCCCCATAGCCAGCATCTGCTGTTCTCCTCCCGAAAGCGTACCGCCCGCCTGGTGAATTCTCTCCTTTAGGCGTGGAAATATCGCGAACACCATCTCCATGTCCTCTCTTACCCCTGCCTTGTCCCTGCGAGTGTACGCTCCCATCTCCAAATTTTCTTTGACGCTCAGGTTGGCAAATACACGCCGGCCCTCCGGCGCCTGCACAAGGCCCGCCTCGACAATCCTGTACGGTTTGGCCTGTGTTATGTCTTTTCCTTCCAGTAAAACCTGTCCGCTTGTCTTTTTTATGATCGCGGAAACACTGTGTAACGTTGTCGTTTTGCCCGCGCCGTTGGCGCCTATCAGACAGATGATCTCGCCCTTCTCTACGTCAAACGAAATACCCTTCAGCGCCATGATCGATCCGTAATGTACAACAAGATCTTTTACAACAAGCATAGTTTTCTCCGCAAAATTCAGCCGGAAACGGACGCCGCCTCCCCGAAGTACGCTTTTATCACATCGGGATCGCGCTTTATGTTCTGCGGCAGACCGTTTGCTATCATCCTGCCATAATCCAGCACCATAAGCCGCTCGCACAGCCCCATGACAAAATGCATATCATGTTCTATCAGTAAAATGGTCAGGTTAAAGTTATGGCGGATTGTGTTTATAAGCTTCATAAGTTCTTCCGTTTCCTGCGGATTCATCCCTGCGGCAGGTTCGTCCAGCAGCAGTAGAGACGGGTTTGACGCGAGAGCCCTCGCAATTTCAAGTTTGCGCTGATCCCCATAAGGCAGATTCCTGGCAAGAATATATTTCTTGTCTTCGATTTTGAACAGCGCGAGAAGGCCGCCGGTTTTCTCCGACATAATCTCCTCGTCGTTGTAAAAACGTGGAAGCCGGAAAAGCGCGTCAAGCGCGCCCGAATTACGTTGCTCATGTAGCGCGATTCTGACATTGTCCTCAACGCTCAAATTCCCAAAGAGTCTGATGTTTTGAAACGTGCGGGCAATCCCAATCCGGTTGAGCCTGGCCGGACTCAAGACACCCAACCTGTGGGAGCGTCCCGTTCTGTCCCAAAAACTTATTTCGCCCGATGTGGGCGCGTATATACCGGACAGAATGTTAAACAGCGTTGTCTTTCCCGCCCCATTTGGCCCGATCAGGCCGGCAAGCTCGCCCCGCGCTACCTCGCAGGAAAAATTGCTCACCGCGCACAGTCCGCCAAACACTATGGAAACGTCCGTGGCCTTGATCAGTATGT
>JAITIR010000004.1 GCA_031279285.1 Spirochaetaceae bacterium
AAGATAGTCGGCCTCGTCAATCATAATGACCGTGTCCCGGCCCCGCAGGGCTTCAACAATCCTGCCGATGACCGTCGTCATGCCGCCTTTGGTTTCCACCCCCACCGCCCGGGCAATTTCCGTGACCAGCACGTTTTTGGTAAAGCTGGAGTCCGCTTCCAAAAGGATCGCGCTGGGGTTTTCGTTTACGATAGCCCGCAGGACGGTCGTTTTCCCCGTGCCGCTGCCGCCACAATAACGGCGATGTCCCGCTCGTCCTGGGTAATGTTGACGCTGTTCCGAATCGAGTCCAGGGCGTCGGTCGCCACAACCGGCACTTCGATTTTGGCGATCCGCCGCTCTTCCCGTTTAAGCCAGGCGCGGACGGCCTCCTCAAAGGCTTTGACGTTGCCGTTGTAACTGCGATTTTTGTAGGCCGACACCACGCCGGACGAGTAGCCGAGGGTTTGCGCGGCCTTTGCCTGGCTAATCCGTCGTGTCCCATCGGGACGCGCTCCCTCGTCGGGACTGCCGACAAGGGAGAAGAACTTACCGTACAGTTCCTCATCGAATTCCATTTCTTTCTTTTCCATAGGTTCTCCTTAATCCTGTAAATTTCCGCCTCAAGAGCGGTTGGTTCCTGTTCATTGGCCTGGCCCTATAGTCTCACGGCCGCCGCGACATCCTTCACGGCTTGGGCAGGGCTGTCGCCTTCAATAGATATGCAGTTTTTTGGTTTGCCATCATAGATAATTCCAATCAGCCGCATTCCGTCATTTACAAAAGCGTCAAACTCAATATTGAGGCCCGCAATTCTAAAGGATTTTTCCAAGGCTCGAAGTGGCAGGAGGTAATCTTTGAAATCAAGAGCGTATTGTATGCTCGTGTTCATGCCGCTCCTCTCGTCTCATTCTGCCGGCAGGCGGTCAGATTTTCGTTGTAACAGGCCAGGGCGGCCCTTTTGCTTGCCATCAAGTTCTTCCGGGCCGCCCTGCTGTAATGTCCGGACGGCTCAACCAGCTTGTAACATCTGCCGGTCTCGGTGTTTCTGAAAAAAAGAACGCCGTTATACAGAAAATCCGTGGGGCTTATGATCATGTTCATGACCTCTTCCTCCCGAACAGTTCGACAAGGGTTACCTCATCGTAATCGCCGTCCTTGTTCAGGGCTTGGAAGTATCCGGTACCGTCATCTATGGTCAGGCTGTTTTCAGTGAGATAGCTGCTTAAATCGTTAAACCAGTGTTTTTTGAGGGCCTTTTTGTTGTCGTAATTTGCCACGATGTCATAGCCGTCTTCATGGCTGAAATTCAGAATGTACTTGCTCATGCCGCGCCCCCTTCTGCGGGACGTGTCCCCTGCTGGCAGCGATGACCGCCCCAAACGACTCGTAGCCCAGCACCTTGCAGAGTGCCGTCCTGACCCGCTCAGAATCCTTGCGTCCACCCAAAAAATGTGTTACCATGCTGAGGGAGACGTTTGCTTCACCGGCGACCTCTTTTTGGCCGAGCGCGCTAAGTTTCAGTTGGTGCTGAATCCAGTAGCCCGTCCGTCTGAAAATTAAGTTTGCCATGCGCTTCTCCTTATGCGGGATTCCTCGCTTGGCTGCCGGAAATCCCGCTTTTTTTGGTTTATGCGGTCTTAGTACTGACTGATAATATGATGATAACCCAATTGGGCTATCATGTCAAGAATATTTTAATGAAAAAGGGTTAAATATTTGATAAATGTCTGAGACGGGTTATTCTTTACGACTTCGCGAAATTAGGGAGGCTTTAGACCTCAATATTGCTGAATTTGCTCGGCAATTAGTTGTCCCGAGGTCAACTTTAGTAGGCTGGGAAGCGGGCAAAAGTGTCTCAATTGAGGTATTAAAACCTCTTGAAACAAGATTTAATGTAAATATTGATTGGTTATTGACCGGCAAGGGAGAGATGTTTTTTACCACCTTGCCTCACGCTCAATCTGTAAACGAGGTAGCAAAAACCGAAACAGGGTTCAAGTTGCCGCTTTTGCGTCAAAAGGTATCCTGCGAGTCTGGAACAGACTGGCAAGATGAACACAATATAGTTGACTACATTGAAATTTTTAACCTCCTGCCCCGCTTAAACGCAAAACGGCTATTTGCCCTATGCGTGGAAGGCTCTTCAATGCTGGGCGCGGGAATACGAAATGGTGATTATGTCTTGTTTGACGCGACAGAAGGCCGGGTTTTAGGCGATGGTGTTTATGTTTTTGCGTTGGATGGTGATGTATACTGCAAGCGGCTGGAGTTTGACGGCATTTCCAGAAAGGTGAAAATTTACTCAGTCCGCGTTGCTGATTTAGAAAAGGCGGAGTTACTTGCTACGATTGATATGGGCGATATGTCGGCAGCAGAACGGCTTACGATTTTCGGGCAGGTTCTCTATTGGGTTCATCCGAACACTGGCGATAATTGAACAAAAAAGGTGGGACATTTTTTACCTGTTTTCCGCTCAAAAGTGGGACACGGTATATGTCTCCCCTTTTCAAATTTCATTTTTCAGCGTCCCACCTTTTAGGCTGTTTTCGCTTAGTTTTTGGTCTTACCTGCCGTCAGTTTCATTCGATAAGTTTTTACCACATATAGATTTAAAGCTATTTAAAGGGTTCTAAAGCTGTTTGCAGAAATTCTCGATTTTTCGTATTTTTCAATGCTGGTTTTTTCACTGCCTCTTTGTCACTATCTCTTCATCGTATATAGACTTACAGCGTCTTTTTTCTACTTCCGAAATTCCTATTTTCAGTGATAGCCCACAGCGGGCCTGTCCCGGAAAACGCTGAAAGAGCGCGTGAAAAAGTTGCAAGTCTATGGGAAACAGAGGGAAATCATGGGGAAACGCAACAGTAATTCCAAAACCGACCAGGACGCGACGTTTAGAAACTGTACATAAATAAAATGCAGGGCATTTTATGAGACTTGGAAGACAAGCGACAAGCTTGTCGAACAAGTCCAATTGCTTACGCAATTAAGAAATAACATGACCAAACGGTCATGTTATTTCTGTATAGTTCCTAAGCACTCATTGCCAAACGCTGCTGCGCGCAAATTACACGCAATTTGCGCACAAATTGCGCGCAAATTGCGCACTCACTGCGGGGCAAATAGGCTCGCATCCGTATGCGGCAGGAAGCAGGCGGCCACAAACTCGTCCATATAGGACGGATGGGACGAGAGCTCCAGGTATGTCATCGCGTCGGCGCAGATCGATACCTGGTGGGCGGCCTTCGCCGACACAAGCATCCCGTAAGCGCCCGACAGCGAAGTGTTGCCGATGTAGTGGTACTTCTCGGTCGGTAAGTTGGGGAACATACCGATCAGGATCGCGTGTTCTATGTCGATGCCGCTCCCTATGCCGCCGGCGACGTACACGTCATCTATAGCCTCCTGCGGCATATCCACGATCGCAAGCATCGTCCGTATCGCGGAAAAGATCGCCCCCTTTGCCCGGATGAAGTTATCAATGTCACTCTCGGACAGTACGATGTCCTTGCCGTCCGCGCTGTCCTCCGCGAACGCGACGATGTAGCCATGGCCGCCGTAGTCGTCCTTCACTATCCGTTTGCCTTCTGCGCTGAACTTTCCCTTCGCGTTGATCACACCGCAGCGGAAAAGCTCGCCTATTATGTCGATCAGGCCGGAGCCGCAGAGTCCGGCAGGCTTCTCGCCCGCCTCCCCTATGATACTCAGTTTCGGTTCCATTGTGTCCTTGTCTATCGTGCAGGCTTCCACCGCGCCGTTCGTGGCCCTCATGCCGCAGCTTATCTCGCCGCCCTCGAAGGCAGGACCGGCGGAGCAGGCACACGACATAAGGAATTCTTTGCCGCCGAACACAAGTTCCCCGTTGGTGCCCAGGTCTACGAACAGCGACATCGTGTCCTTGTCGTAGATCATCGACGCGAACACACCGGCCGTGATGTCCCCGCCCACGTAGGAGCCGACGGACGGGGCCAGCAACACACCGGCGTCCGGGTTGATCGGGAGGCCCAGGGATAGGGCGCTGAGTTCGTTAGTCTTGAAAAAGGCCGGGATGTAGGGCTCAAGCCGGATAAACTCGCCCGGCACGCCCATAACGAGGTGCGTCATCGTAGTGTTGCCGGCGATAGCGGCGCGGTATATCTGTTCCGGCTCTATCCCGGCGCCGATACAGAGACGCCGTATCAGCGGAGCAAGGCACTCGTTTACTATCGCGTTACGGAGACGCTGTATGCCACCCGGTTTAGTACTTTCGATGATGCGGTTTATCACGTCCGCGCCGTACCTTATCTGCGCGTTACCGCCGGAAGCGGCGGTAACCGGCTCGCCCGTTTCAAGGTTTACCAGTAGCATTGAGACGGTCGTCGTCCCTATGTCGATCGCGAGTCCGTACAGTGGACAGTCTTTCGAGGCTGGGAGTACGTCCAGCACTGTGAGCTCGCTTCCATCCCGCTCGCGGCGCAGCACGCAGATGACGTTCCAGGTATCCCGTAGCGTCTGGGGAAGGCGGCGGAGTGATTGAAGGCTGAACGCGACATGAGCGGTGAGCAGTTTATCGAAGATCGCCTTCTCGACGCGCTCGCGGTCCGCCATCGCATCTTCCAGTGTAGGCTCGCTCAGTTCCAGCGCGACCTTTTCCAGGCCGTGATCGCCGTCAAAGCCGAGTTCTTTCAGCGTGGCGCGCATCGCGTCGAAGGCCGCTTTCTCCCGTGAGCCTGAAAAGTCCGTTACCCGTATCCGGCTCTGGAATGCTTGAGCGGCGGCGGGCAGGAACAATTCCAGGTCGGAGGCCGGCTTGATGCTACAGGCCAGCCGCCAGCCTTCCGCCGTGTCCTCGTCCGTGATATGCGCCGATTTTTCGCCTGAAACATCGCCCGACAACAGCTTTATCCTGCACTTGCCACAGGTTCCGTTGCCGCCGCACGGAGCGTCTATCACGACGCCGGCGCGTTTTGCTATGTCAAGCGCCGATTCGTTTGATAAACCTGTAACCAATACGGGGTCTCCGCCTTCTACCTTGAAATTGATTCTGTATTCCGTATTTCCCATATACCTTCCTCCATGATGAGTTTATAGCCCGCCTGTATCTGTTTAACAGAATGTCAAACAGGTAGATAATTAAACCATTTTTCCCGCCAAAAATCAACCCGTAAACGGCCGCGTAGCGCCTGTCCACTTTCACTATCCGGCAAAATTCCCGGATACCTACGTCTGCCCTTGTGCGCCGGCGCGGGCCGGCACGTACTTAAACAAGCAGCGATAAACTGCTAGAATTGAAAGCGCCGGAATCAAATCGTTTACAGGACCGCATAGTGAGTCATAAAAAGTATATTTTTTTAATTCCTCTGTTTATTGTCGCATTCCCGATCGCGGCCCAGCATTTTAAACCATACTCGATTCTGCGGGTGCTACAGACGGAGCATTTTGAGCTGATATATTCCGCGAGGTCGGAGGCTACCGCGCGAAAGCTGGCCACCCGTGCGGACGCGCTCTATGAGGAAGCCTCCGCGCTTACCGGCATTACGCTTGCGCGGAGGGTTCCCGTCGTGATAACGCCGGAAACGGACCAACACAACGGCTACATGAATCCGATGCCCTACCCTCACATCGTTATCTTTGACACGCCGGCGTCTATCGAATGGACGGTTTTTTCGAATTCGCTGGAAGCGCTCTTTTTTCACGAGATGACGCATGCTGTTACCGGCAGCACCCGTAGCGGGGTGGAGGAATTTTTTTACCGCATATTCGGCGGCTGGGTCTACCCCTCCGGGCTTACCGCCCCCTGGTTTATGATAGAGGGCGCGGCGGTCAGCTTCGAGAGTCTGGATGGCACGGGAAGGGCAAACGATCCGCTGATAAAGCAAAAGTTGAGGCAGGATATCCTTGAAAACAGCTTCAAAACGCCGTTCCAGGCGGAGGGTGTCTGGGACCTACCGCCGCTCGGCAATACGTACTACTATTACGGCGGCCTTTTTAGCTCTTACCTTCAGAAAGAGTACGGTATGGAAAAGTACGGCGAACTGTGGCGCGAGATGGGCAGGGATTTTCACCTGTCGATCATTCATTACAATTCCGGTTTTTATGCTATTTTCAGGAAGGTGTACGGCGTTTCCATAATCGACTGCTGGAACGATTTCAGGGAAAGCCTGTCCCTTGACGGAGTCGAAGAAAACAAAAGCGCCGCCATTTACGGCGAAAGGAGCATCATAAAGGATACGGCGGCGGCGGGTGGGAAAATATTCTTTATTGACAACCTTGCCACGAAGGTGCTCGCCTACGACACCGAAAGCGGGAAAACAAATACGGCCGTTTTTGTGGACGGCACGGCCTACGCGCTTGACGTGTCTGCGGACGGTAAACGGATACTCGTATCATCGTATCAACGGCTGGGCGCGGTTAGCGGGCAGTTTTCACGCGCAATCGTTGTCGAATACAACGCCTCAAACGGCTTCCGGACAGGCCGCGAGTGGAGGGGCCTGTACAACGCCCGTTACTTCAGGGACGGCGTCGTCGCGCTTAATTCCGACACACATCTATCCAACCTTGTATACCGCCCGGGTGGCGACAGAAAGGGCAAACAGGAAGAAGTGCTGTTGCGCGGTAGCGAGACGCTGCTGTTTTCAAACCCGTCGCCGCTCGACGATGACTGGATAGCCTTTACTTCGGCAAAATCCGGCGTACGCGAACTCTCGCTCTTTAACTACAGGACGGGCGCTTTATACTCACTTAGCGGAAATCTTGAAACAGATGGGGAGGTATGGCGCTATATGAGGGGCCTGCGCTTTTCCGGCGGGCGGCTCTACTTTTCGTACAACGATGATGACAGGATGTACAAACTTGCCTCGATTTCGGTAAACGGTCTTCATGACGGGGACGGCGAAAGCGCCGAAGACGCCGCCGTCATACAGGCCCACTTCAGCAAAACCGATTTTTCCGGTGGAGTTTTTTATCCGGTTTCGGCGGGCGGCTCCATCTATTACGGTGCGTCATTTTCCGTTTGGGACAGAATCATGAAATTTCCGCAAAGCGTACAGGAATTTGAAACGGTAAGCGCGGCGGCGTTAAAAATGATTCGGTGGCAGGACAGCCCGGCAATAACGGAAGAAACGTACAACAAGGTTGACGCGGAGCAGCTTCCACCCGCCAAACTTTACAACCCCGTCAAGTACTTTAACCCGTTTAATTTGTGGATCCCGTTTCCGCTGGTAAGCCCGGTGATCAATTCAATTCTTTGGGACGGAACGGATGCTTTTAGCGTAAAAGGCAACTTTAAGAATCTGAGTCTCGACGGGGCCGGTTTGTTTTCGTTTATATCCGATCCGATGGACCAAAACCTGATTTTTCTGTCACCGGCCTACGATTTTCGTAATGACATTGTACCGGTAAACATTACATGGATGAATTTTAGCCTTATGTTTCCGATAACCGCAAGTTTTACCGATGTTGTTGATGTAAGTTATGTAGATGTGAACATGCCTATACGGAAAACAAGCGCGCAGATTCAGGGGCAGTACCGTATCTCGTTGGGGAATGGACGTTTATCACTTACTGTCGTGGGGATGTTCAACAAGGTCTGGTATTCTTTTGACCTTTATAACAGCAGCGGCGCCGAAAATTCCGCGTACAACTGGCCCCTACAGCAGGAAGCTTCGTCCGTAACGGGCGGCCTCCATTTTTCAAACCTAATTCTTTCGTCCTGGGAACGGTTTGGCAACGGATTTATTGAACAATTCTACGCACGAAAATTCCTGCCGGACTATTACCATCTCCCGCGTTTTGAAAACATGTTAAAATTATCAGTTGAATCGCCGTACATCCTGCACAACATCCCGGTCATAAAAAATTTCGCGTTCCAGGGTGTCGCGTACGGCGTTTACGATAAAGACGGCGTAAACCATACGGGGCATTCGTCGCTTTACTACTCGTCGATATTTGACAAGTTCACGGTATACGAATATACCAGGCCGCCTTATGTATACCCGTACCTGTGGCTGCTTGGCGGGGAGTTTAAGCTGAGTCCGGTTTCCGTAGAGATACAGAAAAATCTTTCACATTTGTACTTTAACCGTGTTTACGCAAGCGTCGGCTACCACTGGGTGTATCTGGGAGAGGAGAGGCTACTGTACCAAAACACCGACTGGGACGGCGACTCCAGGCTGCTCCACTCGCTCACGTTCAGCGTAAATAGTCAGGTTTCCATAGTTCCGATTACGGTTCTGCCGCTAAAGATCACGTTCAGCCTTACGGGTGCGCTGAAACTTTCCACTTCTAACCGCGATGATTACGTCAACCCGCTGTACCTCGGCTGGGGGCTTTCAGTTAGTTATTAAGGACTTGGCGGATGCGGAATATCCAAAAGCGTTATTCTGCCTATGGGTTTAATACCCCGCCGCAAACTTGTTTGTCGCAAAGCGCTTCATTGAATCATGCTTATTGGGGATTGGCGGCCAGCAAATCAAAATGTTATAATGTTGTTTGTTGCGAGTCAAAGCGATTTGTCGTGTGGAGCGGCAGGGCGGGACGCGCCGGTGGGTATAGTGGAACAGGAAATTTTTGATTTTATTGACGGATGTGAAGATTTTGCGGTTGAACTACAGACCGGGTTGACCAGGCGCCCCGCGATTTCTCCGCTTTCAGGCGGCGAAGGGGAACTGGATAAATGCGTATTTCTTGAACAATGGCTGGTTGAACATGGGATAGACGCGCTGGAGCGGCACGACGCCCCCGATCCGCGTGCAAAAGGCGGTGTGCGTCCTAACCTTATAGCCACGATTTCGGGGGAGGATAGCAGCGCGTTGCCGCGTCTCTGGATAATGAGCCACCTTGATGTTGTACCGGTCGGTGAGCTTTCCCTGTGGGACAGCGACCCGTGGACCGTCGTCAAAAATAACGGGAGGCTCATAGGGCGCGGCGTTGAGGACAACCAGCAGGGGCTCGTTTCGTCCGTGCTTGCCGCCCTTGCCCTCGTCAAACTGAAACTACAGCCTCCGCGTACGTTGAAACTGTTGTTTGCCGCGGACGAGGAGTGCGGCAGCACCTTCGGCATTAACTGGCTGTTAAAAAACCGCCGTAATCTATTCAAGAACGATGATCTTGTTCTGATACCTGACGGAGGGGACCCATTAGGGGAAACGATAGAGATCGCCGAAAAGAACCAGATGTGGCTCAAGGTTCACACGACGGGAAAGCAGGCGCACGCTTCCCGTCCCGATCATGGCCGCAACGCCTACCTGGCCGGGGCGGACCTCACGCTTCGGCTGCGAAACGGCTTGATGAAAAAGTTTTCCGCCAGGGATTGCCTGTTTGAACCGGACTATACCACGGTAGAACCTACCAAAAAAGAAGCGAATGTGCCCAATGTCAACACGATTCCGGGCGATGATGTGTTTTACATCGACATAAGGGCGCTGCCATGCTATTCGGTCGATGGGATTCTGGAGGAGGCGCGGCGGATCAAGACTGGCGTAGAACAGGAGTACGGCGTACAGGTCGAGTTGACCGTCACGCAAAGCATGGAATCAAAGCCGACTCCCTCCTCTTCCCCGATCGTAACGATGCTTTCCGCCGCCTGTAAGCGGACTCTCGGCGTGGAAACGCGGCTCACAGGGGTAGGCGGCGGCACGGTCGGCGCCTTCCTGCGCAACGAAGGTATAGCCTCCGTCGTCTGGAGCCGCATACAGAGCACGGCCCACCAGCCCAACGAGTACTGCCTGGTAGAAAATATGTTGAGCGACGCAAAAGTGATGGCTTGCATGGCGGTAATGAGGTGAACCGACAATACGATCTTCAAGACCGGCCATTGGTAAGCGATGCGGAAGAGGCGGCCCTCAAAGACGCCCTGCTTGAACGCTTCGTCCGCTATGCAAAAATCTGGACCACGAGCAACCCGGACAGCGCGGAAACACCTTCCAGCTCCGGGCAGTGGGACTTGGCGCGTCTGTTACAGGCCGAACTTACAGAAATTGGGATAGAATCGGAACTGACAAACCACTGTTACCTCGTGGCGCGCATACCTTCAAACCTGCCTCCGGGTACACCAATTCCCGAAACGATAGGCTTTTTGGCCCACCTGGACACTTCATACGAAGTTTCAGGAAAGGATGTGTGCCCCTGCGTGGTAAACAACTACGATGGCCGGCCAATTGTTCTGCGCGGCGGCGTAACGATTGAACCCGGCGAAGCCGCTTTAGGCAGAACGATTGTACACGCGGACGGCACGACTCTGCTCGGTGCGGACGACAAGGCCGGCATCGCGGCTATCGTCTCCACCGCCGCCTTTCTCGTCGCCCACGACGAGATAAAGCACGGTCCCGTCGAGCTCTTATTCACGCCGGACGAAGAAACCGGTAGGGGGCTGCCCGAATTTCCCCGCGAGAAGGTAACGTCAACAGCTTGCTTCACGCTGGATGGAGGGGCGGGCGGCGAGCTTGAAATCGAATGTTTCAACGCTTACGGTGTTGACGTAACGTTTCAGGGCAGATCGATACATCCTGGCGAGGCGCGCGGAGTCATGGTGAACGCAGCTCTGATGGCGGCTAACTTCGCAACGATGCTGCCGCGGACGGAGAGTCCCGAGGCGACGGACGGTTACTATGGTTTTTACTGCTTGATGGAGAGTTCAGGAAGCCAAGAAAACGCGCGCCAGCGGCTTATTGTCCGCGATTTTTCCCGCTCCGGGATCGCCAGGCGTATCGCGGCGCTTGAAAGCTTTGCCCGTGCAGTAGAAGCCGCCTTTCCTGGCGGTAAGGTTACGGTAGACGCGAAACCCACCTACTACAACATGAAAGAAGCGATAGAGACCCGTCCAGAAATACAGGCTCGCCTTGAGAAGGCTGCAAAGAACGCGGGTGTTGATTACTGCTTCAAGCCGATACGCGGCGGCACTGACGGTGCGCGTCTTGCCGAACTGGGTATCCCAACCCCGAACATATTTACCGGAGGCCGTAATTTCCACAGCCGCTCCGAATGGCTATTGCTGGACGATCTGCTTGCCGCCTGCCGCTTGGCAATCGAACTGACGCGGGCCGGCCTGCACTGAACATAAAGAGGTGAGCCTGTTCCAAAACTAATCAAGTGTGCGCTAAACGGTCCCGGCATAGCCGGGCCCCGGCGTAGTGGAGGCACGGTTTTGGAACAGCCTCAGGTAGCTGAGTCATTGTCCGGGCAATTTGGCATATATCGTATTCTTTTTCGGCCAAAAATACCTTTGCGGCATTCAGCCTGACATCCCGAATATATACCGATATGGTATTTCCGGTTATATGCTTGAACAGGCAGGACAGTTTGCTTTTACTCACACAGGCGATACGCGACAAGGTGCTTATATCAATCGAAACGGAATAATGCTTTTGTATATATGACAGAACTTTCCGGATACTCGCCTTGTCATCTTCGTGAATACCTTCCAGAGCAAATTATTGTTTGAGCGAATGCCATCGCAGAATACAGGAGATCAATTCAAGGATTTTCCCTTCACGGTACAGTAACCCCGGCTTTCCTTCAATATGAATTTTGCCGAGTTGTTTCAAGAGGGCCGCGTGGGCGCTTATCCCGGCGTTGAAGGCAGTCGCAAAGGTCAGGAATTCCGCTTCGGAAGCGGGGATGAAATCATTACTATAAAAACTCCTTTGTTTAGGCTAGGGCCTTTGTAGATTACCTCTTTTGAATTCAGCATTATTTTCGATATAAGTACTTTCCCTTGATCTTGAGCGTAATAGGAAATAATACTGTAATAGCGGTAATTAAAACCACGAACCCTGCTCTGCACGTATCTTGAATAATCATAAAAATCATCATCATCGTCTTTCCGTCTATCGTAAAATCGATCAGAATGCTCCGGTGAAAACTCCCGGACAGGATTACCCAAATGAGCGAAGAGAGCGTCAAAACTGGCGTATTCGTTT
>JAITIR010000061.1 GCA_031279285.1 Spirochaetaceae bacterium
CCTCAAGGGAGACGGTCAGGAATAATCCCTGAGATTTATCAAAGTATTTATAACGGGCCATAATAGGGAAGACTATACCACACTATTAGTGTTTTGTATATTTATTCGACAGCCTCAACAGGACTGTTTACGCTTCGCCGCCAGTAGGCGGCTCGGGGTTACCGCCGGCTGTATTCAACCGCGTGATTGGCGCGCCGCAGTCGCCCCAATCAGCGGCAAGCCGCTGTCGCGGCTTGTGCTCCATTCCCACGCCAAAACTCCGCCACAGTTTGTCCGCCCTGGAAATGCTACGCATTTCCTTATTAGGGCGGCCAAAACGTCGCCAACAGCCGGAACGTTATACGACACGCCTTACCCTAACCTTTCTTGTAAAAATCGCTATAATTTACCCATTTTGCTTCACGTGATGCCTAAAAATAAAACCTAGTCGAAATATGTCTAATTTCTGTATAGATTTAAAATGCGCTTATTTGAGTGTTATGACGACTTCCGCACATTTTTTTAAGTCTTTATCCTATCTGGAATTACCCTCCTTTATAATTTCTTGCGGTATAGCAACTTAAAGCATTTCAACCAGGTTTTTGTTTCTGGGCAGCCGCCCCTTTTCGACTAGATTAATTATTAGGCAATGCGGACTTGACGGGCGACATTGTGAAGCATTATCATTAACAGTATGATTTTCCCTTTAGAAGAACTCATTAAATATCAAAACAATATGTACGAGATCACAAGCGCGTCCGCGCGGCGCTCATACCAGCTTTCCAGGCTTAATGGCCCGGAAGTGGAGGAAAATGACGGCAAGGTGGTATCCCTGGCAGCCAGGCAAGTTTTTACCGGAAAAGTGAAATTCAAACTGCTGGAAAATACGGAAGACACGGCTCTGCCGGTCCATTAGGCGCCGCTCACTATGCCGGAAAAGCCGGTTCCCGTTTTGGTTCTGTTTGGACCCACCGCGTCAGGCAAAACAGCCATCCTCGTAAATCTTTTTTGCGGCAAAACGGGATACAAGGCGGAGATAGTTTCCGCCGATTCCATGCAGGTATACCGCGGGCTTGGTATAGGCACGGCAAAACCGTCCGTTGCGCTCCGGGCCGCGTTGCCGCATCACCTGATCGACATAATCGATCCGGACGAACAGTTTAACGCCGGTGAATTCGTACGCCGTGCGGACGCGGCCTGCGATGATATACACAAACGCGGCCTCTTGCCGGTTGTTTCCGGCGGCTCCGGTTTCTACCTGAAAAATTTCATTCAGGGGTTGCCGGCTTCCCCGCCAGGAGATGCCGTTGTCCGCGAAAGGCTGGGCGCGGAGCTTCGTGCGGGTAGCAGGGAATCGCTCCTCGCGGAACTGCGCGAGGCTGACCCCGAAAGCGCGGCGCGCATACACCCTAACGATGATTACAGGCTGCTAAGGGCGCTGGAAGTGATACGGCTGACGGGCCGCGCCCTCTGCTCCCGCGCTGTAAACGCGGAGAGCCGCCGCGACAAATACCGCTTCCTGCTCGTCGGACTTGGGTGGGAACGTGAAGAGCTTTACCGGCGCATAAACCGGCGCTGTTCGCAGATGTTCGCCGAGGGGCTTGCGGACGAAGCGCGGCGGCTGTTTGACAGGGGCTATACGCCCAAAGACCCCGGTTTAAAGGCAATCGGCTACAAGGAATTCTTTGTCTGCGACTATGACGGCGCATGGCGTTTTTCAGATGACCTTGCCGGCGTCCAGGCCCTTGTCGCTCAGCACAGCCGCCGGTACGCAAAACGGCAGATAACATGGTTCAAGAAAGTTTCCGGCGTCACATGGATCAAACTTCACGAAGAGCCACAGGCGGAGGGTGAGGCGGCGGTCTTTTCCGCCGCTGCCGGCATTCAACGGGAATTGGCTGCCTTTCTTGGGGAAACTTGATGGCGTTCGATGCGCATTCACATCCGTTTGACCTGTCAAAACTGTACGACGGCGTGGAAGCGGAACGGATTAAGCTGAATTTAGTCTGCGTTGCAAGCACCTTGCGCCTGGAAGATTTTTTGTACAACGAAAGCGCCGCGTCGGTTCTCCCGATGGCCCTGTGCTTTGCTGTCCACCCCCGACTTCCCAGCCAATGGGCTTTACACGAGGCATCCGGTGAAGGGGCGCGCGTCTTAAAAACCATACATGACTCGCTGTCGTTGTTGGAGAACTTGACGCGGAAAAACGTAGCGACGCGGTGGGTGGGACGGGCTTCGATCTTTTTAACGAGGAATTCCGCGCCACGGAAAAATTGCGGGACGAATTGTTCCGGCAGCACCTTGACGGGGCAGTTCCTGTACAAAGGCCGAACTGGAACGTATTGCCGGTGAAAACTTTTACAAGGTTTATAAAAAGAGGCCGCTGTGAATCAGGTTGAATACAAGGCTTTTTGCGTATGCAGGGACAGTTTCCGCACGATCACGGAAGAGATAGATGCCGAGCTGCCGGATTTACGGAAAGTTCAGCAGCGTTTGATAGATGAACGCACCGGCCCGCGCTACAATGTCGATACGCCGGTCGTGTACAACAAGGCGCTTGACGATGTTGACGGCAACGCTGAGGTAAAACTTATCCTTGTGGGGGACAATCCGGGTCGGCGTGAACAGGCCGCTGAAAACCGCCGTTACCTTGTGGGGCCTTCCGGCAAAATTGCGGAAAGTTTTTTCAAAAATGAGACCACACTTGGGATCGATTTTCGGAAAAACGTGCTTATTCTGAACAAGACTCCCATACATACGCCGCGCACTGCCGATCTGCGGGACTTATGCAGACTTGGTGGTGAAAAAACGCGCCGCGTCGTTGACGCTTCACAAACAAAAATGGCGCGCCTTTTGGCGGATTTTTTCCGTGCGTTCTGTGTTCCGGTCTGGATAACCGGTTATTCAGAAATGAGGAAGCGTGGAGTTTTTGAGAGCTACACAGCCGGCCTGGAAGACCTGGTACGGCGCGGCACGATAGATAAAGATAGCCTGTTTCTGTACCGTCATTTTTCGATGAATCAGTTTACTATAGACCTGCACAAAAAAACCAGGCCTGGCAAATCCGCCGCCGAAACCCTACGCGCCATAGGAACCGGGTACCGCAAAAGAATACTGCTGGTGTAGTTAACAAGGTGAATTTCGTGATAGATCTACAACATGGAGCAATGGAGAAAATCCACCGGTGGGTTGACGGGTGGGTAAAACGGGGTTTAGACTGTTGACAGAGGCCCACTTGGAAGACAGTGTAACTATTGTACTGGAGGGCGGAGATTTAATCTCTGCCGTGTGTGGCTCCAACGACAGTAACTTAAAAGTCCTTGAACGTACACTTGGCGGTAAACTTGCCGTGCGTGGTAACGAGGTGCGTATGGAGGGCCTGAATGAGACGGGCGCTGAACGGTTTCGCAGTGTGATGGATAACCTGATCAGCGTGGCGCGGCTCGGTGAATCGCCTTCGCCGGACCTTGTAAAAGCGCTTGCCGGCGGCGATCTGGACGCGGAAAACTGCCGTGCGGTACGTCATGCGGATGCAATACGCTCAAGGTGTATAAACATACCGCATGGTTTTGGCAGGGTTTTTCCTCGTAGCGGGAACCAGGCAGGCTACGTTCAGGGAATGCGGGAATCGGACATCTGTTTTTGTGTGGGACCTGCCGGTACAGGTAAGACCTACCTTGCCATAGCGAACGCGCTCTCACTGGTACTGTCAAAAGAAATTCGCAAGCTGGTACTTACCCGTCCCGTTGTAGAGGCGGGGGAGAGCCTCGGTTTCCTTCCGGGCGACCTTGCGCAAAAGATAAATCCGTACCTCCGCCCGCTTTACGACGCGATGGAGGCGCTTGTCCCCTACGAGGTGGTACGCCGCATGGAGGAAAACCGCATCATCGAGATTGCGCCGCTTGCGTACATGCGGGGGCGCAGTTTGAACGAGGCATTCATCATACTTGACGAGGCGCAGAATACGACAAAGGAACAGATGAAGATGTTCCTTACCCGCATAGGGCAGGGATCTAGGGCAGTGATAACGGGAGACACCACCCAGATCGATCTGCCGAAACGGATAGATTCAGGGCTTTTACACGCGCTTTCCATCCTGAAAAATGTTGACGGCATTCATTTTTCTTACCTAAATACCACAGACGTGGTCAGAAATACGCTTATCAAGAAGATAATACAGGCTTATGACGAAGAAAAACATATTTGAAACCGCAATGGACGCGATAAGGTCCACAGGTTTCACAATAAAGCAGTCGCTTGCGGTGCTGCTTTCATTCATAATTTCCGCCGGCGCGTTCCTTTCCGGTAAAAATTCGGAAACGCATACATTTATCGGCCATTTGCTTCTTTTTTTACTGTTTTTTGTACTGCTTATATTTTTTACAGGCCGTCGTTTAAGTTCAAGAGGTACCCGTCGCCGCACAGAAGCGGAGGTGATTCTTCTTTCAATTCTGAGCGGCACTTACTTCATCGCCGTTTTTTTTACCAGAAACATCAGCATATTCGACGGGTACATGCCGGTTTCCATAGCGCTGCCTACCGCGCTGGTGACGATGCTGGTTTCCATATCGATAGATTCCCGCCTTGGCATGGTCATGGCGCTGCTTCTACCGATGGGCGCTCTGTTGTCCGGTTCGATAGACAGCTACTCGTACCTGATGGCGGCGGCCTCCAGCGCTTCCAGTGCGCTGTCGTTGCGCAGGGCGAGACGGCGCATGGATATGGTAAGGGCTGGCGCGGTAATAGCGGTAATAAATATCATTACCGTTGTTTCAATCATGCTGCTACAGAACTGCCCTGTTAGACTCTACCCGTTCATCATATTTTGGGCGGCCGTGAATGGCTTGGCATCAGGTATGTTGGTTCTGGGCATACTGCCGATGATAGAAAATGCGCTGCACCTTGCCACGACTTTTAAGCTGATAGAACTGCTTGATACCGGCGCACCGGTACTGCGGAAACTGGAAAGTTCAGCGCCGGGAACGTACAGCCATTCCATGATGGTCGCTACGCTTGCGGAAACCGCCTGCAACGAGATCGGGGCAAAGGCGCTTCTTGCACGGGTAGGCGCTTACTATCACGATATTGGCAAGATAGACCATCCCGAATACTTTGT
This sequence comes from Spirochaetaceae bacterium, assembly GCA_031279285.1. Taxonomy (GTDB): domain Bacteria; phylum Spirochaetota; class Spirochaetia; order Treponematales; family Breznakiellaceae; genus JAIRMY01. The sequence continues at coordinate 5,096 of JAITIR010000061.1, forward strand.
CGAGAATCAAAAACTTTACAACAAACATAACGAGCTGAACCCGCGGCTTTCCGCCACTATTATCCGCAGCCACGTAAAACTTGGGCTCGAAAAGGCAAGGACGATAGGACTGCCAACGGAAGTGATCAGTTTTATCACGGAACACCATGGCAATTCGCTAATAAAATGGTTTTACAATGCCGCGCTCGAAAAGGAAGGCCAGGTTGACATGGAGGACTTCTGCTACCCGGGCAACCCGCCGCACTCCCGTGAGTCTGCCGTCGTGATGCTCGCCGATGTTACGGAGGCCGCAACCCGCACGCTCGAAAAACCAACGGTAGCCCGCCTTGAAAAATTTATAGACGACCTGTTCAGAGACAAGTATGAAACCGGTCAGCTTGCCGAGTCCGCCCTAACATTCCGCGAACTGGAAACGATAAAGTCCTGTTTTGTCCGTGTACTTGTCGGCTTTTACCACTCCCGCATAGAGTACCCAAAACTTTCCAAAGGCGAAGCGGGAGGCGGGCTCAACGCTTCACGTTGAACCGCCGATATAGAAATATGGATAAGGAAAACTAAATGTTTGTCTCACTTTTTACTGAACGTAATACTGTGTCGGCCCTTATGCTTGTCGTCTGTCTCGGCGTGCCAGTTCGGGCGCTGGAAGTAAGGGGCGGCGTTACCGGCGCACTTGACTGGGAAAAAATGCGCATTGACGCGGAACTGAGCGTAAACCTTGCGGATGTCGGCATAAGGCTGCCGTCCGGTAGGACTCAGGCGGAAGAGGCCCTGTTTTCCGAGTATTTTGACAGCATACAGCCCCTTATCCTTTCTATCAGTTTCGACTCGTCCACGGTCATAGGCGATTTGGTACGTTCCGGTAAAATTCCGTCTTCACTGATAGACACGCTGGCGTTGCAGGCGGAACGCAAACCACCCAGGTACTCGCTTGATTTCAGCGCGATCAGTTCATCGTACACTATTGACCTTAAAAATGTCGGTTCTCGGCTTGCCGGGCATGTCCAGGCCGCCCATATAGCCCGCCTTGTCAACCCGAGTCTCGCGGCGGATTACACGGGCATAGTAATAATCGCGGAGGGAGAGTTGCCCGTCCATGGACGAAAAGTTTCCACGGGACTCTCGCCATGCCTTTTTCCTAGGATTTGGGACACGGAAATGAATCTGATATACGACAGAAGCATGACCAGCCCCGGATCGGACTCCGGTTTTTCAATGGTTCACTATACCGGCATGGAAAACATCTTCCAAAACAGCCCTTCCGGGATCAGCGAGGACTTGCAGCGGGTTGTGGGGGACAAGCCGCTACGGATCATAGCGCGTGGCGTATTCGGCATAAACCCGACCGACCCGATAATAGACCGCGCGGACGCCGTTACGATCCTTTCGTCGGAAACGAACAAGCGCCTGCTGAACGAGGGCCGTGTCGCCTTCATAGTGCCTCAGGGCGCGCTGAACAAGCGATTTTAGTGTGGGGAGGGTACTATCTTGATCTTTTGTGCGCGGACAGGGCGCCTCGTTCTTGCCTCAATGTTTATGGCCGCCGTATCGGCCTTCGGACTGGGCGAGGATGCCCTGAAATTCGGCGGAAAGGTCGGCTGGAAACAGTTCGGCTTGCGGTACGGCGTTACGGAGTTGGAAAACGTACGCGCCGGCAAGGTACTCGCGCTCAGTTCTGTTGAAAAAAGTGATGACGGATCGCTCGATATGGCGCTTTCATTCGACGAGGGCGGCGGGGAATTCTTTATCGACAGCACCGGGAATTACAAGCTGCTCGCGTCCGGGATGGTACACGCGGCGGAAACCGCATGGGCCCGGTTTGGCGGCAGCGCTGCGGTTTTTTCGAGCGCGTTGGGTACGGTGGATGACGGAGAGGCTGCCGAAGCGCCCATAGTTGTAAGGGCGCGGCGTCCCGGCGCGCTTTTTTCCGCGGGCCATAATATCGGCGACTTTTCGATCGAATTCTGGCTATACCCGGGCGGCATGGAAAACGGCGAAGAAGCGCTAAGTTGGACGGCCTCGGTGGGGGCCGGCACAGACACCTACAAAAACCAGAGTCTTAGCTGCACAGTGTCAAAAAACCGCACAGAATGGAGCATAAAAAACTTTTTCTTTGCACCGGCCGCGGAAAGCATGGACCTAAGGCTTGCCGCCTCCGATCCACTCGTCCCCAAACGCTGGAGCCATCACCTGCTCCGTTTTGATGCTGGTACAGGACTCCTTGAGTACCTTGTGAACGGCGTTTTGGAAGATCTTGCATACACTACTCCTTCTGGCAGGGAAGGCGGGAATATTTTCCTACCCGTCATTGGGGAACGCGGCAGTTTTTCCCTGGGCAGGCGCTTCAACGGCATGATAGACAATTTTCGCATCTACAGACGCTTTGTGGACGAGGCCGGACTGGGCCGTTATCCGCAAAACGGCAGGGTACAGAGTACGCCAATAGACCTTGGCGCGCAAAACAGTACTGTTTTGCGTGTTGACGCGGCAGGCGGGGCGTACAATACTAGCGGCGGGAACCGGCAAAACATATCGGTACATACGGGCGATTTTAAATTTCAGGGCGGCGCGCAGATTCAGTTTTTCATACGCGCCTCCGACTCGCCCTACAGATGGAACCCCGCAGCCTGGCGTACTTTTACACCGGGCGAACCGCTGGGTACTGTGAGGGGCCGCTACATTGAGCTTGCCGCGCGGTTCTACCCTGGTGGGGACTCTGAGACAACGCCTTACCTGGAAGAGATAGACATCGTGTTTGCTAGGAAAGCCGCGCCGGAACCGCCGCTATATCTCAAGGCGGCGGCCAAAGACGGCGGCGTAGAGCTGTCATGGAGGTCGTCAAAGGATGAAAGCGCGGCGGGCTACATCGTTTACTACGGAACCGCTTCCGGGGATTACTTTGGCGAAGGCTCCTCGTCCGGTCCTTCGCCGATCGATGTTGGTAAGCGGCTTTCCGTCAGCATTGACAGCCTTACCAACGGTATTCTATATTATTTCTCTGTGAGTTCTTACGATTATTTAGGACGGCCAGGTGATTATTCACGTGAAATATCTGCGCGCCCGCTTAGGATGACTGAATGACAAGGAACGTCAAATCTACCGTTTCAAGGCTGGCTGAAAATGCGGGGAACGGATTTTTCTTCAGGCATTACCCCGCCACAGTGCCGGCGGCATTGAGATTTTACGACATTTATAAAACCAACACGCTAAAACCCTACGATCTTTTTACGATAATCAACGCGGATCCGGTACTGACGGGCATAACGTACGCCCTGTACCATGAATTTTTCCCGGAAGTACGGCAGGATTTTTTCGGGATTCCGTACATAATCATCAAACTAAACATAAATACGGTAAAAAACAACGTGCTGAAAGCGGCGGAACGCGCAATGCCGCCACAAAAAACCGGCAAAAAAATCATAAAAACACAGACGGATTTTCTGAGGCGCTCGCTTGCCGCCGGCATCGTTTCGCTGTTGCTGGCAAAACGGCGCGGTGTTAGCGAGGCTGACGCGCAAAAATACTACTGCGCCGGCCTCCTGCACGACATAGGCAACTTTGTCCTTTCGAAAGGAAGCGGAGCCGTGTTTGACGGCGCCGTCGGCCTTATTGATTCGCCAACTGCCGGGCGGCTTACCGCAAATCTTTGGGGCTTTCCGTCCGTTCTTCACGATGCGATCGCGTTTCACGGGGACTATCAGCATTATACGAAGGAACATTCCGACGTGGTGTGCCATACGGCGCTGGCGGTCTCGGTTTCGGATAGATGGGCGGCGAAAAGCGGCGCAAAGTTCCTCTCACAACCGTCCGCTTCCGATAAACTTTTTAAACTGCTCAACCTGGACAAAGGCATCTTCGAAGGGATCGAAGAGTCTTTTGAGGCTGAATTTAAAAAGACAGCGGCATTTATCGGTCTGGGGGATGACTGATGCTTTCTGTACGTTTTTGGGGAACACGCGGCTCCGTCACCAGCCCGGGCAAAGAAACCGTTGAATTCGGCGGAAACACCTCCTGCCTGGAACTGCGGGCGGACAGTAAACTTGTCATCATTGATTTTGGCACCGGCATACGTGCGCTCGGCGGGAGCCTCATGGCAAACGACCTGAAAAATGCTCCGATAAACGCGGACATTTTTGTTACACACACCCACTGGGACCACCTTATCGGCTTTCCGCTGTTTGCGCCGTTCTTTATCCCTACCAGCGAGTTACGCATATACGGACCCGTCATGCCTGAAGGCTTCAACGTCCGTAGCGCGCTGAAACTTATGACGGATTATCCTTTCTGGCCCGTACGTATTTGTGAATTTGCGGCAAAGCTGACATTCATTGATATCTTTGAAACAACGATCGATCTGGGGTCGGGCCTAACTGTAACAAGCAAAATGGTTAACCACCCGGTAATCACGCTGGGCTACCGGTTCGAATACCAGGGAAAATCGATAGTGGTAGCAACCGATACTGAACCATTTTGGAACATGTTCGACGACAAATCGCATCCAATGTACAGCGCGGAAGCGGATTACGAAGGACGTAAAGGCGCAGAGGCTGAAAATAAAAAACTGACGGATTTTTTTCGAAACGCCGATGTTCTTGTTTACGACAGCGCCTACACGGAAGAAGAATACAAAAACGGCAAACTAAACTGGGGCCATACATCTTATGAAAGCGCGATAGAAAACGCGAAAATCTCAGACGTGAAGAATTTGGTTATTTATCACCATGAACCTTCAAGAACGGATGCATCGTTGCGCGATCTGGCGGAAAAATACTCAAAAGATGCTTCCGGTATAAATATAATTATGGCAAAAGAAGGACTGGTTTTAACAGCATAGCATTTTCATTGACCGGGGTAAGAAATGTTTGAACAGCTTCACGGACGGCGGAATATAGTACGCGCGCTTGTTGTATTTTGTATATTTTATTATTTTCCACCAAGCGCCACGAATTTCGCGAAAACAATGCATGAAAAAGTAAGCCTCGCGCAATTTGGCGGTGCGGGAGGCCTTGGCGGCATGGATTATTCCGAAAAAGAAATAGAACAAATTATTTCCACAAATTCGGAACTTGAGACGAGACTTGTCGAAGGCATACCGGAACCTGAAGAATTTTCCATGCCTCAAACGCTGATATATTCATCGTACACGGTGCAGCCCGGCGATATGATAGGCTTCATCTCGTCTACTTTCGGCCTGAATCAGGATACCTTGATTTCCGTAAACAGTATTTCAAACACACGTTCGATTCGGGTTGGTAAAAAACTTTTGATACCGAATCAGGACGGCATAATGCACAAGGTGTTGCGGGGCGAAACGCTGAACGAAATCGCAAAAAAATACAAGGTGCATACCGCCGCGATAGTAACGGCAAACGAACTGTTTTCTGAAAGGGCAAACGCCGGTACAGAAGTTTTCATACCTAACGCAAAACTCGATTCGACAAGGTTACAGGAAATAAACGGGGATCTGTTTATATGGCCGATACGCGGACGAATCACATCGGGGTACGGCTACCGGAAGAGCCCGATAACCGGCCTTCGAAGCTTTCATTCCGGGATTGATTTAAGTGCGAATACGGGCGTTCCGATAAAGGCGGCGATGGCGGGCAGGGTAATATCGGCGGGGTACAATGATGTTTTTGGTTACTTTGTCGTAATATCGCATAATTCAAACTACCGCACGCTTTACGGCCACATGAGCGTGATACGCACCGATGTCGGCGCATACGTCAGTACCAGCGATACAATAGGCAATGTCGGCAATACCGGCCAAAGCACGGGTTCCCACCTGCACTTTCAGGTATACAAAAACGGCCTAACCGTAAACCCTATGCTGCTGATGCATTAGGGCCCTCCCGCTTGCGTACAGCTTCATTTGGGCTTATGTTTTCGGCCTGTTAAGAACGGTAAGCCGGCCAAACTTTCTATTGACTGAACTCACGGATAGATTCATAGTCAACCAAGAATTAGGATGAAACATGACCGTCTGTGACGTTTTGAACAAGGTTGTGGGGCATTCACTTTATGGTAACGGCGCTTTTTCTCGTCGCCGCCTTCGTTGCGTTCGTTCTGTCTTTGGGTTTGATACCCCGCCTACCATTCCTTATAGGGTTATGCAAGCGGCAAAACGTCAGGCAAAACAGTTTAACGCTGTTTTGTGGCGGGGCGGTTCATTATATTCATTGCCGGTTTCAGCAGGCATGGTGTAAATTTCATAAAATATGGTTTCAACCGGCGCTATGTAAACAAGCCCCTTGAAAAAGGGGCCGCCAAAGAAGATACAAACAAATTTAACGCCAGAATAGCGGCTGTCAAAACAAACATTGGCAACAAACTTCGCGGTATGTGACCCGCTTCCCTTCTGAAACGACCTAACTGTAAACCCGATCAGGCTGATCACCCAGTCCCGCCGGCTTGCCTGCTTTCTGGGAACCCAGTATGGGACGTATATTTTTCGTGATTTCCATGACCTTGCTGCCTATGTTTTTGGCCGCCTCCTCCGCGCGGATAACGCTGCGGCGTATCTTGCCACTTATCGTTTTTGGAAGTTCATCGGCAAATTCTATAATGCGCGGATACTTGTATAGCGCAGTTTCGCGTTTGACGAAGTCTTGAAGTTCGCGGCCAAGCGCCGGATTCAACTCGTAACCAGGGGCCGCTACCACCGTTGCCTTGACCACCTGCCCACGCTGCGGGTCGTAGACACCGGTAACGGCGCACTCCAAAACCGCCGGATGCCGCTGAAGCACGCTTTCCACCTCGAAGGGGCTTATCCTAAAGCCGGAACTCTTGATCATGTCGTCCATGCGTCCGCTGAACCAGAAATAGCCGTCCTCGTCGCGGCTCGCTATGTCGCCCGTATGGTATATATTGCCGGAAAAGGCCTCACCAGTAAGCGCCTCGTCGTTGTAGTAGCCGGAGAACATACCGAAAGGGCGCCCTTTGTCCAGCCGCAGCACGATTTCGCCAAGCTCACCGGCGGAGCAGGAGCGGCCTTCCCTGTCAACAATATCGACATCGTAACCGGGCGCGGGCCGTCCCATGGAGCCTGGCCTAACCTTTATCCATGGGAATGTCCCTATTATCAGTGTTGTCTCCGTCTGCCCGAAGCCTTCCCGTATCGTCAGTCCCGTCATCTCGGTAAACTTGTTTGACACCTCAGGATTGAGCGCCTCGCCCGCCGTTGTGCAGTACTTAAGTGATGACAGGTCGAACTTTTTAAGGTTTGTCTTTACAAGGTAGCGGTACACGGTGGGAGGGGCGCAGAACGTGGTTATGCGGTAACGCCAGATTTTTTCGAGGAGTTTTTGCGGCATGAACGAAAGCATATCGTAGACAAACACCGCGCTGCCGGCAATCCACTGTCCGTAGATTTTGCCCCACATTGCCTTGCCCCAGCCGGTTTCCGCCACGGTAAAATGAAACCCGTTATCCTGCACATTCTGCCAGTACTTTGCGGTAACGATGTGCCCAAGTGGGTAGGTAAAGTTATGCAGCACCATCTTTGGATCGCCGGACGTGCCGGATGTAAAGTAGAGCAGCATGATGTCGTTGTTCCGCGTCGCGTCATCACCCGTAGGACGATCAAAAATTTCTGAAAAACAGGCGGGTTTGTACCGCGTCCAGCCTGCTCGTTCCGGCCCCACCGTAACAAGATTCCTTACAGTAGGCGAGGCGGGAATGGCCTCCTCCGCCTCGGTCTGTAGGTGCGGATCGTCCAGCGTAACGATCATCTTGATGCCCGCCGCGTTGTTCCTGTAAGCAAGGTCTTTTTCCAGCAGCATGTTTGTGGCGGGTACCGCGATAGCGCCTATTTTATGCAGGGCGAGCAGGAAAAACCAGAATTCATAGCGCCGCCGGAGGATTAGCATCACCGCGTCGCCCTTTTTTATGCCAAGCGCCGTTAAAAAGTTGGCCACCCTGTTCGTTTCCTTTGCAAGGCAGGCGAAACTTACTATCCGCTCGCTCGCGTCGTCGCACCATACGAGTGCGCGGCGCTCCGGCTCCTCCGCGGCGTATTTATCAACCACATCGAACGCAAAATTAAAATTTTCCGGGATATGTATCTTAAATTTGTTTTTTAACTCTTCATAGGATTCGATGTTTTCATCTATATCCAGATAGTCGCGTATCAGCATTAAGGCTCCATGTTTATATATTTGTACTTTTGACACGGATCGTGTAGTTAAGGTTGCGCAGGCAGTCCCAGTAGGGAGCCGTTCATGTATTGCCAGGAACCGATAGACGAAGTGGCGTGGGGATACAGCCGGGACGAGGAGGAACATCTGCAAGGTGCCGCTGCCGCCGTCTTTTAGTATTGGAGACGGCGCATTTCGTTGATGCGGTTGTTCAGTTGTTCATAGTTGTCCAGCGATTTCAACGCTTCAATGGCGGGTTCAAAGTTGGGATTTATTTCCAGCACCTTTTCAAACAGTATACGGGCCTCGGCATCCCTTGAGGCAGAGTATGCATCAAGGCCGGCAAGGTAATACTCGTCCACAAGGTCGCTCTTTGATTTACGGCCATTGTCACCGAGATCGAAGCGTATGCCCAGAGCGACGCGGTTCAAAGGCTGTATCTGTGTAAGCAGGTCAAGCGTATAGTTTACATCAATGTTGATGTACTTGAGGGCAACGGCGCTGCCTATTACGGCGCGTATGTTACCAGCCTTCATCAACAGTCCCGCCCGCATGGACAGAAAGCTGGTTGCCGTTACTGAGACACCCGCCGCCCAGTAAGGTTTTTCGGACAAGTTAAGGTCCAGCATATTCAGCGGCAACGAAAAGTCAAAGGACATGAGCAGCGGACGGATCGGGCGGTACGAAATACCGGCAACGGCAACCGTCGGTAGCGGATCGCCGATGGCGTCGGGCCCCAGGTTGCGCACAACAAGGGCTGCCGACATGTTACGGTCGCGCGAGTTGTAGAATTTGAACAGGTTAAAACGGGTAAGGAGGCCGACATCCGCCATTACGGATGCCGCCGACTGTTCCTTTCCGGAGCCTGATGTTAGCACTTCTGTAACGTCGGCAAAGTCCGGAACTGAACGAAAGGCGCCCTTCAAATTGAAGCCCACCGATAAGCCGCCAAAATAGTAGCCGGGGAACAGGTTGTACGAGCCGTTCAACACGGCAACCGCTTCGGAATAGTAACCTTTGGACAGCCTGTCGCCAAAATATCCGTACTGCGTAAACGGCACATACAGCCATTTGCCGCTTGCCCCTATACCAAAATTGTTAAAACGTGCCGCGTACGCTAGGGCCTCGATCTTTGCATCCGCTATCCAGTTGTTGTGAAAGAAAGCCAACTCGGAAATTGTCAACATGGAAGAGCCGGCCGGGTTGAATTCGATGAATGACACATCGTCCGCGACAGCGGAATATGCCCCGGCCATGCCTTCGGAACGTCCGCCTATCGGTATATTAAGGATCGGGAAGGCCGTCAAACCGGCGTTATCGTCTATCCCGTATATGCTGTTCAAGTAATCCGTTATGGAACCGTAAGCGTCCGAATCCGTGTCCAGTCCCCAGGACACGGCCAGTACAAGAGAAAAAAGACAGAAAAAATGAATGATTTTCTTCATTCCAGTTCCATATTATCTACTTCTAATATATCGGCATTTTCAGTATTTTGTTGCTTTTTCATACGCCTGTAGATTCGTGGATGTCCGTGTTATTCTGCCAAACCGTCAGTAATTCTACAATAGAGAATGGGAGTGCGCAAGTTCCTCGAGCGTTGTAACGCAAGGGCATCAATCACCTTTTCTCCAGACCGCTCCCGATATGCAGGGAGATTTTGCCATCATGTCTGGGCCAGGGCGCTTGTTTTTGGGAGGTCTACCTAAAAAAAACTGCCTAAAAAAAACTTGCTTTTTCTGAGAAGGGGTATTATGATAGTACTAACAGCTTTTGATCCGTTTAGGCGGACGATGGCAAACTGGGCATCATATTCCGGGACCACACTTCGGGGATGGGGATGCCTTGATGAAATTTCCGCAAATTGCGGACCGACCCAAGGAGGATCCTATGATGCCTGACAGAGCGGCATTCCAATTCAGG
>JAITIR010000087.1 GCA_031279285.1 Spirochaetaceae bacterium
TTTCAATAGGTACCTGTATCCTTTGCCCGTTAAATTCTTCCTGAAGGTATTCAGGAAATTCATTTTTGGCCATCATCAAAGGGCGTTTGCCCGGCTGAATATACTGTATAACGGCGGGAACATACTCTTTAATAACCCTGACGCTTCTTGTTTTGCACGCTTCGGCATAAAGTTCAAGCAGTTCCGTTTCTGTTTTCATTTGGCATCTCCATTTTCTTCAATCATGATGATTTCCAGCGGTTTTCCCAGCTTCCTTGCATTATCAATGACATATTTTGTCCCTGTACTTTTGCCGTTCCAAAAAGCGATGATTCTATCAGCCTCCCGTATAATGAGGTCATTTCTTCTCAAAGCGGCCCACCTACCGTTTTTGTTATAATCCGGCCTGTGAACAATAATCCCTATATGATTATCTACAGCCCATTTCCATGCCAGGGTATCTATTCCCTTCGCCCCACCGCTGATTACACAATCGGGCTTTTCCTTGATATAACGATCCAGATTGAGGCTGCTTATAGTCCTGCTTCCAATGATTGCCAGTTTCATCTTTATTTACCGTTCCTTAACAGTGAATTGTACCTGTTTTTGATGTTTTTACCATACCATGCATTTGCTATGCAATACAGTAATTTCACTCACCTTATTCCAAAAGTTGTGTGTCGTAGTTTACCCCGAAATTTGGAATTTTCCGCTTGACATGTTTTTTGAAACATTTTATAGTAAATACATATTATTACTAGGTATTAACCAAAGGAACATTTATGGGCTTTGAAAAAAAGAAAGAAACCGGGCAACGCCTGTTCTTTTACTACCGGAAGAGCATCGCGATCATCATTTTTCTGTCGTTTTGGGAGTTGGCGCCCCGGGTTGAACTTGCGTACAGGATGGTCTGTAATCGCGGCGGAATGGGCGATTGGCGCTGACCCCATGCCGGCTTCGCAGGAATAGGTAGCGCGGGCAAGACCCATGCGTATAGCCGGGGTTACTATTCACTGTCGGTGGCGAGAGTGTCTTGCGGTTTCCAGCGCGGTGACGGCGGCCACACAGGCCGTTTCGGTACGCAAGGGACGGCTGCCCAGGGACAGGCGCTTAAAACCGGCGCCGGCAAGCAGGCAACGTTCCCGCTCCGACCATCCGCGTTCCGGGCCTATTGCAAGCACAGCGTGACCCGGCGCCGGCAGTTCGTCGCCAAAACTACCGTCCGGATCAACGTTGTCGCAAGCGATGAGGTTTCCCCCGCCGCTCAACACTTCCGGCAACGCCTTTTCCAGCCAGTCCTTTAACGAGAAAAACATGTCAATCCGCGGCAGCACCGTGTCACGCGCCTGAACCGCACCTTCAAGCAGCGCCGTGCGCGCCCCGCCGTCCGACAGCAGCGTTGTTTTAAGATAATTCTTGTCACCAAGTTCACAGCCGCTTAGGTGTATTGTTAGAACGCCCATGTTTGAAAGGTCACGGAGCAGGCGGCGCATCTGTATCGGGCGCGGAAAGCCGACAAGCATCGTTACATCCAGGCGCGGCGGAGGGTCTTCCGCCAGGTTTAGCGAAAAAAACAGGTCTCCTTCCCCGTTAAAAGCCTCAATGCGGCCTTTACCGCGCTTACCGCCCAGAATTCCCGCGTCAAATTCATCCCCCACTTTCTTGTGTAGGATTTTTACCAGGTGTAAGGCGCGGGTATCACGTTTTTTTAGCGGAAGGGTGGTCTCGTTTTCTTCGAAAAGGATCAGATTCACCTGTCCATGCTACCCAGACGCCGCATAAAAAAAAAGGCGGCAGCCTAACGGGGCCGCGCCGTCATAACATCACAGCCATGCCTTAAACTTTTTCATTCATCATTTCCCTGTACAGCGCGTTGGTTCGTTCCACCACCCGCCCCGCCGCTACGCCCAAACGTTCCGCGTAGTACACGGCGCCGCCCGCGCCGGCCCCCTCCTTAACGTAGCCATTTTCGTACTCGGCAAGGCCCCGGTGGGGGGAATTGGAAAAATCGAGCGGCGCGGCCCAGGTTTCAACGCCGATGGACCGGGCCAGGGCGGTAAAGTCAGCGTTACGGTCACACTGCACGTACTTCGTGGTGGCCACCAGCGGGAGTTTTCCCCACGCTCCGCTCCTCCGGCCCAAGGCCCGTAACAACGCGGCCACGGCAAGCATCTGCGTCCCGCCGGCAAGGACCAGTTCCGTTTCCGGCGGCAGAGTCGTGACAAAGCCTGCCACGGCAGCCTGCATCGGGTCTCCCAGTTCGGATATGACCCGGAGCGGATCGTTCGCCAGTCCCCCAATTCCTATGCCAAGCCGCCTGGACGCCTCCACCCAGACAGCCTCTTTCAGGTTCACGGGGTTTTCCGGCCCCGCCGAAGAAACCATTTCCCGGTATCCCAGGGCGCGGAGGACAAGGAGCGCCGTAGTCGTACCTCCCGGCACCGACTCGGCCACCATCACGAAGGAAGGTTTACACCCATTCGCTACATTACGGGCAAGCTCCGCCGCGCTTTCCATGATTTCCACCGCGTCCGGTACGGCAGGGCCTAAACGCGGATCCCCCGCCGGAAGCGCGCCGGTTTCGACATAGGGAGGGGATGGCGCTATCCATGAACCTGCCTGCACCACCGTTACCGGTATACCCGCTTCAAGTACCGCAGCCCTGGTGATAATGGCGGGCGTGGGATGCCCCTGGGGATCGACAGGGACTCCCTTGAAAACCCTGGAATGCCCAAAGCGGATCAGGTCCGCGTCCACAGGCGCGGTGTAGGGGGTTACATCCGGGTTCGCGCCTGCCGCTGAAATCCCGGGCGCCTTCGACAGCGCCGTTGAACCTATAAACAGATAAAGCATGGAATTATACTACCACAAACAATTAGCAATTAGCAATTAGGGGCGTAAAAAGCTTCTATATCGAGCGAAGGGACATCTGTTTTGCCTGACGTTTTACTGCTTGTCTAACCCGATAAGGAAGGGTAGGCGGAGATCAAACCCAAAGACAGAATGAAAGAAAATACGGCAGTTCGCCGGTATTTCTACCGTTTGTTCAATGGTCATAGCAACACCCCACCCTTCTTATTTGTTGGTTGCAATGGTATTTACCAGGCAGAAGTTTTTCTGTATAATGTGTTGGAGGTAATGGTTTATGCGTTTAATTACACGGTCAGATTTTGATGGATTGGTCTGCGGAGCTTTGCTGGAAACGATGGGGTTGGTTGATGAGTGGTTGTTTGTCCATCCAAAGGATATTCAGGATGGTTTGGTTGAAGCTACAAAAAACGACATTGTCGCAAATGTCCCATACATAAAAGGTTGCGGACTCTGGTTTGACCATCATTCAAGCGAAAAAAAACGGCTTGGTTCGGACATAAAATTTGACGGCGTTTCACGGCCCGCGCCCAGTTGTGCGCGGGTAATCTACGAGTATTACGGTGGCGATGCCAAGCTGGGCAAGTTTGCCGAAGTGGTGAGGTATGCCGACAAGATGGATTCTGCCAACCTTACGGTTGACGAGATCATGCACCCTTCCGGCTGGGTACTGTTTGGTTTTATCGCGGATCCACGCACAGGGCTGGGACGTTTCAGGGATTTTAGGATAAGCAACCTGGATTTGATGAAGAAACTGGCCAGCACTACATTGGACAAGCCCATCGAAGAAATACTAGCGATGCCGGACGTTAAAGAGCGTATTGATGTATATTTTGAACAGAACGATCTGTTTATAAAGATGATCAAAGAGCACGCGGAAGCTGATGGCAAAGCTGTTCTGATTGACCTTCGAGGCGTCGAGACGATTCACGCCGGGAATCGCTTCCTTATTTACACTCTGTTTCCGGAGCAAAATGTTTCTGTTTGGGTGGTGGACGGCAAGAAAAAGGTAAACTGTGTCATTACCGCTGGCTACAGCATAATAAACAGGACGGCAAAGGCGGATATCGGCAGTTTGATGTTGAAGTATGGCGGCGGCGGCCACCGTCAGGTCGGCACCTGCCAGACGGCTTACGATGAAACCGATCGTATAATAAAAGAGATAATTGCTGAAATACGCTGACTTGGGTCCTGAGGCAGATTTTATATGAGTGGAAGTGCAAACAATATATTGAGCCTGTCCCAAAACTAATCAAGCGTGCGCTAAACGGCCCCGTCATAGCCGAAAGCACGGTGCAAACCTTCGGTTCGATGGAACAGGCTGGAGCCGTTAGCGTAGCTATTAGCGTAGCTACTAGCTATTGCAGTTTTTGTGGCTTAAAAGCCATAAGCTAAAGTAACAAAACTGCGTTTTTTAGAGGTTGCCGGCCTTGCAGAGCTTGTCTCCCCAAAACTGAAATTTTGGAACAGCCTCTATTGAGAAAACATTTACTGTCCGTGCTTTTGCTATGTTTGGCCGGTGTATCGCCTAAGCCGGTATACAGCCGCCTTTCTTGCTACGCCCCAACAATTCCAGTTACGCTACGCGGGTCTTCCATTACCCCCAATCCGTGGTTCTGGACTAGATTTTTTTTGAACGCTATGTTATGATGTTCCTAGGGTTAGGGCTTAAACAGGCCGGGCCCGCAAAAAGTGAACATACCGGACTATCTTAAACATTTTTTTAAGAAAGACGACTTCGAACGCAAAACTTACGAGGCGCTTGAATCCGACCAACGGAAAATGATTCGCGGGATTGTAGAATTCGGCGAAACCACCGTGAAGGAGGTAATGGTACCCCGCGTTGATACATTATTGCTGCCCGCGGATCTCCCAAGGGAGGAACTGTTGTCCCGCATAGCTTGCAGCGAACATTCCCGCTTTCCGGTTTACCGCGACACTATAGATAACGTTATCGGTATAGTTTATGTCAAGGATGTACTCAAAAAACTGATAGAAAATGGCGATTTCGAGATAACGGACATACTCAGAAAGCCGTTTTTTGTGCCGGAGTCCAAACATATAGACGAATTGTTGAGGGAATTCCAGCGCCACCGTGTCCACATAGCGATTGTCGTTGACGAGTATGGCGGTGTTTCCGGCATTGTTTGCATGGAAGACATCCTGGAAGAGATAATCGGCGATATTCAGGACGAATTCGATCATGAACGTGAAGAAATTATCAGTCTGAACGGCAATTCATGGTTGTGCGATGCCCGTTTTAACCTGGAAGACCTCGCCGAAACGCTAGATGTGCAGCTCCCTGTAGATGACTTTGATACACTTGGGGGCTTTGTTTTCGATCTGTTTGGGCGCATACCCGTGCGTTACGAAAAGATCAGTTTCAATAACCTGGATTTTATTGTGCAGGAAATCGATGGACGCAAGATCAACACAATAAAAATAATACGCAATGCCGATAAACCTGATATTTGAAAATGCGTATTATGCAAAAAAGGATTTATTAAATGAAAAACAAGTTTTTTTTATTACCGTTTTTATTTATGCTCCGGTTACCGGCAATTTCCGCCCAGGATAACGGTGGCAGTATCAGCGTTACGGAAAAATTGGAAGCAAACGCCACGGCGGTGACGGAAGCAATTGAAGAAACGTTGGGAGATACCGCGGCAAACGCTGTCGGCATACTGGGAGCGGATAACTATAATCTTTTTGTCAGAATAGGCATTGCCGCCGCCATATTCTTTTTACAGATTCTGCTGATATGGCTTACATGGAAATTTTTCGCGTTTATCACAAAAAAGGTGCAGACCTACGGCAAGCAGCATTTCCATCCGGTGAAAATCAAGAAAGTTGTTTTGATGGATGTTGATCAGATACTTAAACTTTCAGCCCAGTTAATATCCATAGTAAAACTTATTGCCGGCCTGTTCCAGCTTCTCATCACAATACCGATAATATTCCATCTGTTTGAAGCGACACGGGATATAGCATCCAAGCTGTTTGGTTACATACTTACTCCGATAAAACAATTTGCCTTTGGCCTTATAAATTACATACCGAATTTGTTTGCCATCGCCATTATCCTGATAATCTCAAGGTATTTTCTGCGTACCGTAAAATTTTTTGCTACGCAGATTGAACGTAAAAAACTGGTTTTGCCCGGTTTTTATCCCGATTGGGCACAGCCGACATTCAACATTCTGCGTGTGCTTATATATGCCTTTACAGTAGCGTTCATATACCCGTACCTGCCCAATTCAGATTCGGATATTTTTAAGGGCATATCTGTTCTTGTCGGCGTGCTTTTTTCGCTTGGTTCAAGTTCAGTAATAAGCAACCTGATTGCCGGTATTGTTATGACGTATATGCGGCCTTTCAAGGTGGGAGACCGCATCAAAATAAATGACGTTATTGGTTTTGTTGTTGAACGCGGTCCGATGAATACGAGAGTCTGTACGCACAAAAATGAATTCGTATCATTCCCGAATCAAATGTTGCTAAATACAAGTGTCACCAACTTTAATTCATCAACGGCAGCCGGGCTTGATGGGTATATCGCGCACGCGATAGTTACGATGGGCTACGATGTTCCGTGGCGGACCGTACATGACATTCTTATCAACGCGGCGTTAAAGACGAAGTTTACGGAAAAAACGCACTCCCCTTTCGTGAATCAGACCAAACTTGACGATTTTTACTGCTGGTACGAGATAAATGTTTACACAAAGGATGTAAGCAAGCTGCCCGCCGTATATTCCGAACTGTACAAAAATATACAGGACGGCTTTACCGCCGCCAACATAAGTATGTACGCCCCGCACTACCATGTAAGAATAAATGCGGATGCTACGGAATCGCAGGCAAACCCACAGTAATACCTTACAACAGTTAAGAATGACGCCGCCATCAAAAGAAAAACGATTCCGGAGCGGAGGGCAACGGTTTACGGGTATACGATCCGAAAACCGGAAGGCTGATCGGTGTGGATAAAAGTTTTAGCGGTATCGCTATAAGATCTAATTTCTTGTACGGAGTTATGCTTACGGTGTGCCGCGGAAATGAACCGGCGTTTTTCCAGTGCTGATGCCCGTATTAAACTGAAACGGCCCTACCCACAGTTTGAATTATGTCTGGATACTAGTGACATAGCCAAACTTTTCGTATTTAAGGCAATGGGAAAAACCTGCCGGCTGTGGGTGGCGGAGGTAAGAAAATTGTTGTAAGATGCTATTAATGTTTTATGGATCGTAATAACACGAATATTTTTAACCGGCCCAAGCTCTTTGCGCTATGCTGCATCGGGCTTATGGCGTTTATGGCCGCTGTTGCCGCCATAAGTTTTTTTGCTGCGCTTCGCGGCGCTGAACAGACCATGGTTCCCGAAGTACGCGGCAAAGACCTGGTTGAGGCCTTGCTGGAACTTCAGCAAAAGGAACTGTACCCGCGCATTGACCTGCGGTATTCAGGCTCAGCGGCGGACAAAGGGCGGATTTTGGAGCAGTCTCCCCGCGCCGGTTCAATCGTAAAGGCAGGCAGGCGTATAAGGCTTGTGGTCAGCCAGGGAATGGTGCTGAGCGTTGTAGAGGACTATGTGGGGCGCAACGTCGATGATGTCCGCATGGAACTGCAAACGCTGTTTGCCTCTAACCCCCAGCCGCTTTTAACACTCAAAGAACCTTTCCTCTACCAGTATTCCGGCAAACCAGCGGGCACCATACTGGAGCAGGCCCCTGTGCCCGGCGTCAACATATTTTCACCTATGGAATTGGAATTCGTGGTAAGCCGCGGGGAGGAAGAGGAGACGGTCGATATGCCGGCCCTTGTGGGCCTCGGCATCGCGGATGCAATGAAAGAGATCGGCAAGGCGGGCATACGCTTCAATTTTTCCACCCGGCTGGGACAGGGCCGCAGGAGCGCGGAAACCGTCATCGCCCAGACCCCCGCCGCGGGCGTCAGCATGAAGGGCGACGCCGTTGCCGAAATCACGGTCGCCGCCCCCACGCAGGGGGACCTCGAAGAAAACGAAGTGTTCAGCCTGTTCAAACACAGGTTGCCCGACAACCCTTACCCGCTGCCCGCGACGCTGGAAGCGATCCTGCCCGGCGGCGAGCGCAAGACCCTCGTATCCCTCGATCACCCGGGCGGCAATTTCAGCTTTCCGTACAGGCTGCCTGAGGGTTCTATCCTGGTACTTTCCGTACTTAACCGTGAAATGTACCGCGAAACGGTACGTTAGCGGCGCCGAAAACCGCGGCAAAACGTTTTCCGGCGCTTTTTTAGGTAATTTTAACAGTAGGCCTTTGCCCGCAGCGCGTTACTTATCTCGTCCGTCCGTTTGAAAATCCCGTACAAAAATGGCTTCAGGATGTACTTGACGTTGCGCGGTCTTACCAGCATACCCTTTGCCTCCAGCCCGCATTTAATCTGTTCGAACTCGCGTTGCAGGACGGGAATGAACGCTATGCAGATGCACACCATAAGGCTTACATCGCGCGGTTCAACTTTAAAAATCTTGAGCGGGCGGCAAAATGTTTCCACCGCGTTTGCAAGCTGCATGGAATTGACGATGCTCCTGAAACTCTGGGTAATATTGCAGACAAGGACAAGCCTTGCAAAGATCAGCGCCGCTTCCTGCCATGTGCCGGCGATAAGGTTGATAAGCGCCGCCAAAACAATGAACGGCATTACACCGCGCATGTACAGCAGCGCGTTTTTGGCAGAAAGACGCACAAAAATCATTACGCAAACATTAAAAACGGCGAGCGCGCCTATCGCCCAAAAATTGGATATAAAGAATATACCCACCGCATAAGCCGCCAATAAAAAAACTTTTATCATGTTTTTCATACATTGCCCCCAACAACATGCGTAAGGCTATCGAC
>JAITIR010000089.1 GCA_031279285.1 Spirochaetaceae bacterium
TAATCCATAACTTTCAACGTTTAGGGAAACGCTGATTAACTTGACGCTAATCGCGTTTCCCTAATGTATTTGCTCATTTCATTGCGCAAATGGGGTAAACTTTGTTTACCTTGCGTTAAAGCAGCACCGAATGCGCCAACGCGGTTGGCGCATTCTCGATTGAATAAATCAGTGCTTCCTTAGGGCTATATCTGTAAACGTTCCGAACCTACCCGTTGGGTTTACGGTGTATCCCTTAGTAGCCGCGGAGCGTTTGGTAGCGGGTTTGGCTTATAGAAGCAGTACGTCTTGATGTTGGCTGTGGTTTACCAATATAATTTGACTGTAACAAAAGCAGGAGATATTCATGGACTTTGTATATTTGTTTGCGGCGGGTTTCGCCGTTTTATCCGGTCTTGGCGCCGGTATCGGAATTGGCATAGCGACCGGGCGCACGTCCGAAGCGATAGCGCGGCAGCCGGAAGCTTCCGGCAAGATCATGACCGCCTTCTTTTTGGGCATAGCGCTAGCGGAGGCAACTGCGATCTACGGCTTTGTTGTCGCGATCCTTGTGATCGTTAAACAGGTAAGCTGAACGCGCCATGCTTGATTTTTCCGTAAGTTTTTTTTTCACGCTTGTAAATATTGCCGTTCTTTTCATCGTGCTGCGGGCGATTCTGTTTAAACCCGTCACAAAATTTATGGAAGGCCGGACGGCAAAGATAAAGGCTGAAATAGAAAACGCCGCGAAGGAGAGGGACGAGGCTAAGTCTCTCCGGCTGGCGTACGAGGAAAAGGTGAAAAACGCCGGTACAGAGGCAGCACAGCTTGCGAAGAAGACGCGCGAGGCGGCGGAAAAGCAGGCGGAACTCATCATATCGGACGCGAAGGCCCAGGCTGAAGACATAATTGGGGGCGCCCGTAAACAGATTTTGGCGGAGCGTCAGGCCGCTTTCATCGCGTTCAGGGCGGAAGCAGCGACCCTCGTTGTTGCCGCGGCGGGGCGGCTCCTGCGCCGCGACTTTTCTGACGAGGATGCCCGCGCTCACGCGGAACTTGTTCTGCGTGAGCTTGGGGGCCGGCGCTGATGTTCGCCGCCGGCCGCTGGGCAAAAGCCTTTATAGAAGCCTGCGAAGGGGGTACCGGCATTATGAATGACGATGCGATCGGGCGGTGCGAGGCGGGGTTTGCCGTGATAAAGGCAGCCTTTTACAGCCTCTCACACCTGCACAACCCTGTGTCAGGAAGTGCGGCAGCGGCCCGGTTCAACGGCTTTTTGCGTACGGCACTGAAAAAATGCGGCTATACGGACAGGGAAAGCGGAGTAGAGGCCGCCTGCGCCGTGATTTTTTTGCTGATTCAAAGGGACCTTTTCCAGCATACCGGTCTTTTAATAAGTAAAATCGACGAATTGCTGCTGGAAAAACGGAACATCCTGACCGTTTTGCTGGACTGCGCCGAAAAGCCGGACGACAGCTTTCTGGAAGCGATAAAAACAACACTAAAAGAGCGGGAAGGTGTGCGCGATGTGCGGATAACAACCGTTTTGAGGCCCGAACTTTTGGGCGGCTACCGCATAAACATAGGCGGGAAACGTGAGGATTTTAGTGTTTTGGGACGCATGAAGCAGATGGAACTCGCGCTGACAGAGGGTCTCAGGCCCGCAGGCCGGCCCTGTTTTGGCTGATACAGTAACAAGAACGCTGTGTTGCGTTGGAATGGGTCATGGGCATAAACATAATCCGCGACACGATAGAACTTGCCATCACCATTTCGGGCCACAGCGGGGTGCCGATTCTGCTTTTGGCCAACCCCGGACTCGCAAAATCAACGATTGTTAGCAATTGGGCCGCCCGTAACGGCTACCACCTGGAAACGCTGATAGGTTCCCGCTTTACACAGGAAGAAATTTTAGGTTTTCAGGCGCGTGTTGAGGACAAATCTTCCGGTGAAAGCCGCCTGGAACTGCTTGAACCTTACTGGTACCGCAGCATAATCCGGCATGAAAAACAGAACATCCCGTCCCTGCTGTTTCTTGACGAACTGAGTACCGTGCAGGAAAACGTGCAGGGCGCGATGCTGCAACTCGTCTTTGAAAGAACGATAGGACACGGGAAGAAACTGCCGGCCTCAACCATTGTCGTATCGGCGGCAAATTACAAGCAGAACATACCATTTGTTTTCAACATCATGGCTCCGATACTGAACCGGTTTTGTATCGTAAACCTGCGTTACGAAAGTAACGTCGCCTTTTTTGACGAGTTTCTACAGGACGAAAGCAGCCGTCAGGACGATGTACTGATCTACAGGGATATGGCGGTAAACGGTGAAACAAAGGCGCGTTTGCGCGAAGGATTAAAGGCCATGTGGGCGGCAGTATTCGAGTCGTTCAACGACGGGGAGAGGACGGCCGTCGATATCAACAACCAGATGTACAACAACATATATGAAAGTGATACCGGGTATGTTTACAATTTTATCACTGGCAGGACTATTTACTATTTGTACCAAATAACACATTCATTTTTGTGCAAGGGGCTTTCAGTAGACAGTTACGGGCCACTCATGCTGAACATGGTTTTTGGACTTGTCGGACTCGGCACAAATTTGTTCAACGAGATGCAGCAAAAATCATACCTGAAAAAACTTGAAACGTTATGGACAAAACTTTACGCCTCGCTTGGAACTAAAGGATCTACAGATAAAAAGCCTCATGTCAAACTTGATTTTACCGGCAAAAGCGTTTCCGCCGCCATTAATGAATGGACACTGTACAACGACGCTTCTATTTTCACAGACGACACGGACGAGTCCCTTGAAGCGCTGGTACGCCACATTTCCGGCGTGTACGGCACGGACGGAGTACAGGTTGAAGGCCTGGAGCGGCGTGTGTTGGACGACGATTTTGCGATGTTTGCCTTTACCGGGGATATGCAAAAAATTGATTACCTGGTTGACAACCTTTCCGCCGCCGATCCGTCAAGGCTGCCATCCCGCGATTCATTTTTGGCAAACCTGCAAAGGATACTTGACGCCTACCGTCAGCTACGGGAAGTGGCCTTTAAAAAAGCCGTCAATCATTAGGCCCCCGCAAAAAATTCCGGCTGATAATTCTGCCCACAGACTGTATCGCACTTGTTTTTTTTTACCGTTTATGGCAGGCTTGTGGTGTGATAATCAGGGCAAAGGCGCCGCTCCGCCTGGGGCTTGCGGGTGGAGGCACAGACATAGCCGCATACTACAGCATTTATGGCGGAAATGTGCTGAACGCTACAATTGATATGTACGCATACTGCATCATAGAACCTTCCGATGATCGGAAAATTGTTTTCAAAGCGCCAGACCTTGACGTTATCGAAGAGTACTCTTCGGAAGAAATAATTACGACAAATGTTTTATCACTACATTCAGGCGTTTACAACAGAATCGTTTCAGATTATAACAAACACAAGCCGCTTTCATTCACGATGACAAGCTATTCCGACGCGCCTGCCGGTTCCGGTCTGGGTTCCTCCTCCACTATGGTTGTCGCCGTGATCAAGGCCTTCGTCGAATGGCTCAACCTGCCGCTGGGCGAGTACGACATCGCCTCGCTTGCGTATAAGATCGAACGTGAGGATTTAAAGTTGGCAGGCGGCAAACAGGACCAGTACGCAGCGACTTTTGGTGGTTTTAACTTTATGGAATTCTATAACGACGAGCGCGTTATCGTGAATCCGCTACGCCTGAAACGCTGGATACGGAACGAGCTTGAAGCGTCCCTCGTTCTGTACTATACCGGTATATCCCGCGAGAGCAGTAACATAATAAATCAACAAATAGAAAATACAAACAAAAAAAACAAGGTCAGCATGGATAATATGCATGAATTAAAAAAACAGGCCGTATCCATGAAAGAAGCACTGTTAAAGGGCGACATGAAAAGTTTCTCGGATTGCCTGTTGAACGGCTGGCTTGCAAAAAGAAAGATCGCGGAGTCGATTACAAACCCGTTCCTTGATGAACTGTACCGGTACGCGCTGGATAACGGCGCCGAGTCGGCAAAAATCTCAGGAGCAGGCGGCGGTGGATTCATGATGATTTACTGCGACCCTTGTAAGCGCGTCAGACTTGTGCGCGCTCTAAAAAACAGGGAAGGCATCGTTCTTACACCATCATTCACGGAAATCGGAACCCAGGCATGGACCATTTTTACCAGACCGGGCGCTTGACCGCTTACTGACTGAGGGAGGGGCTTGTCCGCGGCAGGGCTGTACGGCAGGACAAGTTCAAGGCGGCACACTAAATATCAGTTAAACATCGTCTGTAAACAAAAGAAAATTCTCAAGCGAAACATAGTGGATACGTTCGCCTTCCTGTTTGAACTGAGCGTCCGCATCGAAAAACAGCACATATTTTTTTTGTCGCGAAAACATTTCTATATCGTTTAGCAGGTTAAGCGTTTCGATTTTTTGTTTTAAGATATTTTCATCACCGGCCGCCCCGTCGATGATCTGCAAAAACAGAAAAGTATCGGCACGTTTCGCAAAAAAATCTATACTGCCGCTCCCCAGTTTTCCCGAATAAACGGCATAGCCGCGTCTTTCAAGATCGTGCAGCAAAATGTTTTGGGGAATTCCATCCGCAACTCTGTCACGTATGCCTATCACCGCGTTTAACAAGGCATGATCGCCCATAAAGTACTTTACATTGGTGCGCATAAGTTTGCCTGTTAAAAGGTTGCACCGGTACATTTTTTTTATTACAAAGGCATTTTCCAGAGCCTTGACATACTTATGTACAAGGCTCAGATTCTTTTTATAGTGTTTTTTGCGCAGACTTTCGGTTATTTTTTTCGCGGAATTTTCTTTTCCGATGTTCAGGGAAATAATATTTATTATGTGATCCAGCAGTTCAACATTGCGGATATTTGCGCGCCGTATAACGTCATTCAATAAAATTGATGAATATATACCGTTAAGGCGAAAATTTACCGTTTCTATTCCTTCCGCACCTATGCCGGATAAACCAGCATAGGGTTCGTATAAACCGTTGTAAACTGCGGGGAAGCCGCCGTAACGTATATAGTTATCGAAATGGTTACATTTCGAATTTTTTATCGCCATGGCCTTGTGGAGCAAACCACAGCCCTGTTTGATTTCCGGCGCAAAAAATTTTTTATACTCGGCGAACGACAAAGATTTAAAGTTTATTAAAACATATTTTTTTTCACGAATGGCCGTATTTCCGCTCAACAGTACCGCCGCGTTTGATATAGATATGTAAATGTTAAATTTCCGCCGTTGCAACAGTGTATTCACCGCCTTTTCCCAGCCGGAAACGGCCTGGATTTCGTCAAAGAATATGTAATATTTGCCGCTTTTGACGGTTTTTTTGCTGATAACGGTCTCAATCTCACGTGCCGTCCGCGGCAAGTCAAGAACCTTGTTTTCAAAGTTAAAGTGTATTATGTGGTCGTCATCAATTCCCGCCTCTCTCAATTCGGAAATGAACCGGTAAAACAGGAACGACTTGCCGCTATGTCTGATCCCTGCGACCATTTTGGCGCGCTGCTCGTTTCCCGCGTTTCTTATAACATCCAAATAGGCGCTTCTATCAAGCATGTTACAACAACTGTACAACAAAACCGCCAAGATTTCAACTACGCGCGTAAGCTCACGCGAGTACGCTCCGCCACTGTCTCTTTTTAACCAGAGAGAGGAATCGTCCTACGCTCACAAACATCCTGTTTGTTCGCTCCGGGCCGGGGTTCAGTCCTTACGGCGCCCTCCCGCCGAATTGAGGACTTCTTTTACAGCCCCTTTCTTCCCGTAGGTCGGCGGACTGAACCCTTCGATTCCCCACTCTTATTTGGATACTGTCTAGCCAAGGAGGGGAATCGAACCCTTGACCTGCGCATTACGAGTGCGCTGCTCTGCCGACTGAGCTACCTTGGCGACTGATTCACTATAACGGCCCTGGTTCAGTTTTGCAATACGTCTCAGTAGACCCCGCCTCTGGTCGAAACTAACATACCCATCACTGTTAACCGCCCATCAGCTTCCTGTACCTGGCGGCTATAGTCCTAGCTTTATCGGCGGCAAGACCCCGGTAGCGGGCCGGGTTCTCGAAGAAAGAGGGCGCCTCGGCCTCATCCGTGATGAGGCCGAGGCCCAGCATCTTGCCGGCAATGCGTCTTAACACAGCCTCCTCGCGGCGGAGCGCCTGCGGGAAGTTCAAACCCTCCTTTTCGGCGGTAAGGATTATGCGGCGTACGATCTCGTGCGCCTCGCTTTCGCCGCTTTCGGCAAGCAGTATGTAGGCCGGTTCCGCCATCACGCCGCCCTGTATCCCGCCGCTCCCGCCGCCTTCCAGGTTGTACCGGAGGCGTTCCCTGTCAACGTCAAGCCCTTCCACCACGCCGCTCATACGCGAGACGGCCATGCAAAAACCGCAGACATAGTCCGCGATAAAACGCTGGCTGGCGGAGTTGGACAGGTCACGCTGATGTTCGCTGATCTGGTCCATGTAAAAACTTACCACACGGGGCATAAAAGCCTTCCATAAACTCTTTACATGCTCGCTGTTCCACGGGTTGCGCTTCTGCGGCATCGTTGACGAGCCGACCTGAGTGCCGGCAAAGCCCTCGCGCAGTTCAGCAATTTCGCTACGCTGTAGATGCCGCAAGTCGTCCGCCAGGTTTGCGATGATGCCGAACGCGGTATTTATCTCCAGCAGTAAGCGCAGCATGTACTCAGGCTCGACAAGCTGCGTAGAATGTTCCGACGGCTCAAGGCCCAGTTCGGCGAGGTAGACCCGTTCAAGTTCCTGTGGGTCTGCCGTTATCATGCTGAGAGCGTTATACGCGCCCACCGCTCCGGCAAGTTTGCCGCGGAGTCCGGATGAAAGTCTTTCCACCTCCAGTATCGACTTACCGAGCCGCGAGACGTACTCCGCCATCGCGAAGCCGAGTGTGATCGGAACGGCATGCTGTCCGTGTGTACGCCCCGCCTGCGGTGTCTCCGCCTCGCGTTCGGCAAAATCACATAGGCTCAGTTCCAGCCTGCGCAGTTCCGGCAGCACGACGGCCGCGCATACGCCCTTCATCCTGTAAGCGAGGCTCGTGTCCAGGATGTCCACACTCGTGGCCCCCAGGTGGACGAGCGTCTTGAACTTGTCCGGCATCTTCCGTTTGAGTACGTTGACCAGCGCGCGTATGTTGTGGTGAGTTTTTTCTTCCTCGTCGTACACTTCCTGCGGTGTGACGGCGCGGGCCGCCTCGTCCAGGCTCCGCCGCGCCGTCTCCGTCAGGCTGCCACGCGTACGTAGGTGTGCGGCGACGAGGGCAGCCTCCGCCTTGAGGCTCGCCCGCACCGCGGCGTCCTCCGAAAGCCACCTGCTTACCGCGTGGAAGACCTCTTTCTCCGACAGCGAATACCGGTGGTCAAGCGGAGATATATTCTGAAAAATCGATCGTTCATGCATAGTAGTGTCCTACAAAACAATAGCGTAAGCCCCCTTATTCCTCAAGGCACACGCCGGTGTATCCAACTACAGTGAATTTTCATGCGCAAGATGCGGTGTAGTCACCCGTGAGATTTTCCAGGTAGTGAATGATTTCTTAATAGTAAGGTGGCGTAATTTCCAGGCAGTCTGTTATGCTCCGCGCATACAATCCAAAAAAGACGGAGGGCCATATAGGACTACATACTTGAACAAGCCTTCACGGAAGGCCACGTCAAAGGAGAAGCTGACGTTATAGATATAGGAGAAGCTGAGCGAGAGCATCTTGGACAAGAGATTCAACAGCTAAAGCAGGAAATTGAACGGCTGATTAAGAATGTTTAAGCGGCGCTAAAGGTGATCCAACTGGTCGTATGGTAAACAACAAAAAATATGCCGGTTGGTTGGCACACTTTTTGTTGCTTCCTTAACTTTATGCCATTGCGATTTCGCATGTCCTCGTTTTTAATAATCGGGGATCAAAGTAATCGTTAAGGCAACTTGCCTTACCTGCCGCCAAGAAATTTATATTGGGTATGTTTATGCTATTCTGCCATGGGGTTTAATACCCCGCCTAATCTTCTTTAATCGGGTTAGGCAAGCGGCAAAACGTCAGGCAAAAAAGCTTAACGCTGTTTTGTGGCGGGGAGGTTCATTCGCGTTTTTTTTGCGAAGAGTTGAGCCTGCCGGCTAATAGCTTATGTTGAGGCTTGTGCCGATCGTTCCGATGAAGCTGCTTGTTTCAGACACTTTGCTGCGCGATACATCCAGACGGGCAAAAACCTCAAGGTTGAGGCGTCCTAGTATACGCACCACCGACTTGTGCTGGACGGACAGTGTGAGGCTGCCAGAACCGTCCGTTTCGTCAAGGCTCAGTTCCAAACTTTCCTGCCGGATCCGTTCAATGTCCGTGACGGCAAGTTCACGTAGTGCAGGCCACGTGCTTTGGCCCGAAAACTTTGAAAAGACCCAGCCGTACAGCGTCCCAAGCAGGGATTTTTCAGCCGGACTGATCCAGTCAACCTTAAAGACGCCGGTCCAACCGTTTGCCAGTACCGTGATAAGGTCCTCAAACTGAAGCATCGCACCTCTGAAGCCGTAAAAGATCAGCAATTGGCCGACCTGTACGCGCCAGGAGACCTCTTCGCCTTTTGGGAACGCTACCGCGGCGCTTAACGACGTGTTGTACTCATCATTTTCATAAAACTTGAATAGGGGCGCCGCGCCAAAGACCCCGAATATGTTTATGGACGAAAAACGCAGGGTCCCGCCCGTACCGAGCGTGTCCGTCTGGGTATCCAGTTTTTGATTCAGGCTGCGGTCGATGTGCGACTCCAGGCTGCGGGGCGTAAACAGCGAGGAGATACCCAAAGTTTCCGGCATTTGCAGTGAAAGCTGGTACTTGTCGCTGAAAGAGACGTCCCGGACGAGGCCGGACGAGGCCGACTCCGCAAGACTCCCGCGCAGCTTAACGCCCAGTTCCCGATCGAACAGCGAGTAGAACGGGAACGCGCCGTAGACGCCGTGCGACTCCGCAAAGGTTTCCGCAAATTTTTCCAGATCGTGTCCGGCGTTGGGGCCGCTGTAAAAGATGAAGCGCCTGTATGCGCGTTCCACGCGGAAAGAGCCGGAGAAGCCGCCAAGACCGAACGGGAAGCCGAGTGCGGCCGTTCCGGACGATTCGGTGCTGTTGGCGGCGCGGTCAGCCACGCTCCTCGCGTCAAGCGACAGGTTAAAACCGAGCGGCTTTGTGCTTACCGCGGTTTCAAAACGACCGCCCAACCGCCGCCTGTCCGCCTGCTCGCCGTTATCCGGCGCCATATTTTGCCAGGAAATACCCCACACTTCGCCGTAATCGCCGTAAGGCCGGCCATCCGTATCTTCTGTGTTTGACCAATTTCCGTCCGCGCCGATTGAGAAACGTAGCGGTGTACCTGGAATTGACGCCATACCGAGGCTTGCCCGCCAGACTCTGTTTTTCTGACCGTTTCCAAAGTCGCTTTCCGCGCTAAATGATGAAGAAACGAGGCCGGAAAGCGATATGCCCGCTTCGTGATTCCACAGATTTGAGTACGGGTCGAGGAAGAACGCTTCGTGGAGGCTTAGCGGCCCAAAAGACCTGGAAATTTTGTGCCCCGCGTTCCACCAAAAACGGTTTGAGCCGCTTGAAAACGCCGCATTTCCGTCCAGTTGTATGCCGAAAAGCCTTATGCCGGCCCGTGAACGGTTTACCACAGCGTAAAAAGGCTCGGCGTACTCGTCCCACGGGTCGCCCCGCGCCCCGCTTTCGAGCGCAGTCTCGAAAGCGGGGCTGTCCAGGATGTCAATGCCGTTCACGCGGATTACAGCTTTGTCGGAATGCCAACTGAATGAGCCGCCGGCATTGAGCGAATACTCAGGTACGCCGTCCAGCAGGATGACTTCGTCCAGCCTGAATCCGCCATCCTTTACGGGTCCGGTACCGGAGCCGCCGTTCGAGATGAGGGCCATTATATAGGCGGAATCGGCCGTGTAATCGCCGCCCGTATAGGCGGCGTCATTGGCGGAACCGCTGTCCCGCAGGGCCTGCGGGTTGTAGTACAGCGGAACGTCTATCCTCTGGCCTCCGGCGTACACCTCGTTAGCTCCGCCGCCATAGCGCAGTTCCACCTCTGTCCAATTCCCACCGCTTATCGAGTTCAAAGTCTGTACAGGTATGCTGACCCTGATCGCCGTCTCCGAATCCCTGCCGAGCGATGAGCGTCCGCGCAGTACCAGAAAATCAAATGTTTCACTGTCCGTTAAGGCGTGCGGTTTTAGAAAGAAGGAAAGCGTTTTGTAGCTGGAAAACGGAATCCGCCCAACTCTGCCGCCCGCTCCCACAGAGGATGCGCCGGCAGGTAAACCCTCCCATGAAACATTGAGTACACGCTGGCGCTCCCCATCGGGATGGAGGCGCTTAATGGTATCGGGGTAGCGGGCGCCCAGGCTTTCATCAACCGTTTCAAGCGTAGAGACTTTGTCGTCGGGGTTACTCTTTACCTCGCCATTTACCACGGACAGAGCCGCGAACTTTGCCCCGCGCACTATGGGCGGGGCCAGCAGCACCCGGCCCGAAACGGCGGCGGCGCCATCGTAAATGACGAGAAGCCTTAAATACTTTGCGTTTCCCAGTTTACGCCGGTCCGCATCGTCCAGGTTTATCGTTACCAGACGCGGCTGCTCGTGGAATACCTGCTGGGTGAGCGGGTACAGTTCCACACCTACCGTCAGCGCCGGATTCTCGTATCCGCCCCTGTCTTTATCCGCCAGATCGCCGAACTCTATTACGACTCGCAATTTAGATGTATCGCCTGAGAAGTTGTAAAAGCGGAACGGCACCTCAATGGTACGCGCCTCCGCCAACGCGCTGCCGTCTCCGAGTGAGGACTGAAAGCCCGTCCAGTTTTTATCGCCATCAAGTGAGAATTCGGCAGCCAGAATCTCACCGCCCAGAAGCGTGTCACGGGCTGAGTACGGGCCGTCCTTCCCGCTTACCACGGACGCTCCGTTCCAGTCTATGTTCATCAACGTAACCGTGCCGAGCGCGTCCGTGTTCCTGTAAGCGCGGTACACAAGGGGGGCGCGGCCCGATATGGTTAAACCGCTTACCAATTGCGACTGGTTGTACGATAGATCAGCGGGAGCTTCAGAGATGAACGATGCGCTTTCGGAAAGTGGCAGTATCTGTTCGCTGCCTTCCATGCCGGCGATGCGGTACAAGCCTGTTGTATCAGGCTGGACGAAGGCGAAGCCCGTTCGGAGGTCGGCGTTAAGGTCTTCGTAGCTCCAGACGGTTCTGCCGCCAAAGCCGACTGTACCGGGACTCGAAGAGCCCTCTTCAGAAAACGAATCGGCCGCCAAATTCCAGCGCAAGCCGAGCGCCCCTTCCACCTTGAAGTGTTGATCCGCGCTGTAAACCGTGCCCAGACCCACCGCAAGGCTGCCGTTACGCCGCTCGCTTGAACGTTTAAGGAAGCTGATGCGTATCGTCTCGTTAAAAGTGGCGGGCGTTTGCAGCCTGACGGTGCCGGAAGCCGGATCGAACGAAAAATTAGTGTCGTCAAGGCCTGCCCTCAACACCTTGACGGAACCTGGAACAACGTCCGTGCCGATGTTATAGTCCGTAGACGCGCCGTAATTCGTGAAGCGCAGCCGTACATCCGGCGCGAAAGATTCACCTCCCGCAAGATAAACCTGGTAGTTCCAGGGGTTTCCGCTCAAATCCAGAGCGAGGGGCCAGCAAGCGAGCGGGTCGCGCGGGTCCGTGCGGACATCGGAGCGGATAATCTCGTACACGCGGCGTTCCTGTGTGATCAGATCCCCCGTCTCTTCCGAAACATAGAGCGGCAGATCGGAATAAAACGATGTTTCCGTAAGCGGGCTGACATCAAAGCCCGGCACACGTTCACCGTTGGACGAATCGATCAGGATGACGTTTTCCGATGTGCTGTCAGGCGCGTTGTAACGGCTTTGGCGTTCAAACGGTGAAAACGTACCCTTCTCGTAGATAATGAGTGAGCTGCGGCCGCCGATGCTTATCACGGCGGGTTCGCCCGCCGTGCCGCCGGGCTGAGGATAGTCCTTCAATTCTACACTGCTAAAAACAGCCTGTACATTTCCCAAAAATGTACCGGATGTACCGTAGTCCCCCATCGAATAGCCGCCTGAGTACGAGACGGCAACCCTTACATCAGGGCTTGTCCGCAGTTCGACCAGTCCCAGGCGGGAGCTTACCGCATACTCGCTCGGCAGGGCTTCACGCCAACGCCGTCCGCTGCCATCGGCAAGGGAACCATCCTTGTCCTCAAAGTAAACGATGATTTCCGACGGGATGTTTTCGTCCGGCAGCACAAACGAGATGCCCCTCATGGCGGCGGATGCCTCCAGGTAAGAGAATGTCCGTTCCCTGCCGCCGACAAAGGTACGTTCTTCACGGACCGCGTCGTCCCAGCGTAACAGGCTGTGTATCTGTAGCGGCCCCCCGCCAAAACGTCCGTACAGCCCAAATGACGAGGCGGAATCCCCGCCCAGGTCCAGGTACGGGAATTCGGGAAAATCAAGGCCCTTGTTGCCTATGCCCACATACTGAACCGCCTCTCCAGGCTTTCCCCGGTAACCCGCCCTGTAAGTGTTTACCGCATAATCCTCCTCAAAAGATGCCTCGACAAACCAGCGTTCACGTATCCATAGGGCCAGATTCAGATCGGCCTCCTGGATAAACAGGAAGGGGCTATCGTTAGCCGCCACACTTGTACCGAGCGGCCCCGTTGAAATTCCCCACTTTGCCGTGAAAGAGCCTTTCCAAAAACCGGACAGGAACAGGGAAACATCGCTGTCAAAAATATTGATAGAGGCAAGGGCGGGCGGCGCCTCATCGGTAACTACCCGCCTGAGCGCGTCCACATTCACAAGGTTTTCCCGCAGGGCGGAGTTCGCGTCATCTTCCGGCGCGTCGGGCGGCACATCTGAGGGATCCTCAACAGAGCCGCCGGGCGGATCGTCCGCAAGCCCTTCACCCTGAGCGTACACCTGGACACCGGCGAGCGGAAACATCAGGACAAGCAGGGCGCATACCGTAAAAATTTTATATTTTTGAAGAACAGCGGCGGCGCCATCGGTGGCGCCACTGGTGGCGCGGATATTTCTTTTCACCTGATTTTTGTCCGCCTTAATAGTTTCCCCTCCCCTCCCCTGCCGAAAACTGTCAGGCGCCGGCCTGCCATCCTCTGCGGACATCACCTATATTGCGGGGGCCGTCTGATCCTATACTTTTTTTACAAACTACAATATCAACACCGTCAAAATTTTCCAAATCATCAAGTATGGCCTTTCCGATTTCCGGGTCGCGTATATTTACAACCGCAAAAATACGCAGCGGTTTTTCTTTGCCTTTTACCTTAATACTTTGCATCTCTTTTGTAATCAAATAGTCGCCTACATACCTATACGTTTCCTCTGATATAAGGATATCCGTATCAAACAGATCGTTAGGGCCTTCCAGACGGGCGGCAAGGTTTACAGCGTCTCCTATAACCGTATACTCCATGCGTTCTTCGCTGCCGATCTGTCCCGCAACAATCTCGCCTGTATTCACGCCGCAGCCCAGCTTTATCAGCGGAATATGCCGGCCCAGCCTGTGAATACGGCTTTCATTCAGGCAGCGCAGCGAGGCCCGCATCGAAAGCGCGGCCCGTATACAGTTAAGGGCATCCTGCTTAGGACTGCCCGCCGTTTCCGGCGTTCCCCATAGCGCCATTATGATAACGCCGCCCTGTGTAAGAAATTTATCAACGCTGCCGCCGTTCCTTGTTATGCAGGGAACCATCATGCGTAAATAATCATTTACAAAATCAACAATGGCATCGGCATCAAGCCCATCCGATACTTCGTGAAAATCGCGGATAAAGGCAAAACATACGGTAGTTTTCTTGTTTTCACCACTGCGGAAAAGCTTGCCCTGTTTTGCCAGTTTTACTATCGTCTTGTTTGTAAATTTTTCAAAATTTTCAAGATTGTTTCCCATGCCGATGAAGCTCTCCGTTAAAAGGCCCAGTTCATCATTACTCATTACTTTGAGCTGTAAATCGTAATTACCGTCCTCTATTTTTCTTACCGCGCCTGTAAGGGAGCGCAGCGCTTTGCTCATGGTCCTTGAAAATAGAACTATAAAAAAGATCGATACAAAAAGTACAAATATGCTTAACGCAATGTTCCGGACAGTTGTTTTCACAATTCCGTTAAAAACAATACTCGTGCGTATAATGGTGATCAGTATTGTGTTTCCGATATTGAGGCGCTGTACCGCGCCAAAATAGTCGTCCCCGTAATCGTCAGTATATATACTCTGTCTGTTTGTAACTGAATTATCCAAAATATTTTTTACAAACGGAATATGACGTAAATTCGCGCCGCCGCGCAGAACGTTAATATCGTGATGCAGGATCACGTCTCCCTGTTCATTCAACAAAAATGAAATATTGTCGCCTTCTCCAAGCATCGTATTGAGCGCTTCCGAATCAAAAAACACCTTGGCTGTAGAAACGCCAAGCGGCAGGCGCATAACGAGCATGGGCCATCCAAAAAACGGCGTTACATTGCGTAGCAGAATATTGCCGGGAAGCATATCCGCAATATCCGCGCCTTCCGTCTCGTTCCATAAACGCAACATATTCGTATTGACGCCTGCGCCGGCAAAAAAAGTTTCGTTTATATAAAAATCGCTGTCGTATATTATCGCGGCAATCCGCGGATTCTGTTCAAAGAAATAGCGCGCCGCCGCGCTTTTAGAAAAAACTTCCACCGCGCCGGAACTTCCGGAAGAAATAATCATCTGAAGGTCATAGTAAAGCACGGTAACCGCCGCACTGATACCGTGCAGTCTAGTCTGAACCGCCTCAGCGGTACGCCGATTCACGCTGAAATTGTTATCCTCTGCGGTCAGCCTCACGTCCGCGCTGACAAGAACGGAAACGAGCGCCGTTAACGCGCCCAGCGACAACACAAGAAGCGCCGTAACAATAAGCACCAGCTTAACGGCTATCGGCATCTTTACCTTTACCGCCTGCCGTCCACTCCAAGCTCCGCCCTCCGCGGATTTTTTTTCTACAGGCGCCGGCTTACCAGCAAGGGGCTCAGTCCCACCGTGAGGTTCACCTTCGGCTTCGACATCGGGCGCGGGCTGTTCTCCGGCGGCTTCCGGCTCACCCACATGTTCTTCCACCGGCTCATCACGAATTTCAGGCGCCTCCGCCTCTCCGCCGCTCTTCTCCTCCTCACTGCCCTCTCCGTCATCAAGAAGTCTTCCGTTTGTGTCCTCAGGCGGCTCAGGGACGGCAAGCGGCTCAACGTAAACACCCAAATCCCCGCTGGAAACGGCGTAAGGGCCAATATCCTCCTCCCCGGAAAAGTCCTCCTCACCCTGCTCTTCCCTTTCATCGCCGCGGAGCAGTTCCTCCGCCCGTTCGAGAATCCGCTTGTGCGTCTTCCGCACCTCTTCCAGCGGGATAGGGCCCTCGTAAACCGGTAAATCATCGTTTTGAACCATCTGAGTACTCATAGTAACTTAAAACTAAGCGGTACATCTATTGTTTCACCGTTTTGGTCCATGATGGCTCTAGATTCGCTTACGATTTATCAGATAAATATTTATGAGGCCGGAACGCAATTCCGCTATCAACGCCTTTTCGTCCTCACGCCCACCGGAAAGTTCGCGGTAAAGCTCTTCCAGCGCGCCCTCAATCGTAAATTTGCGGTTGTACAGGAGATGCTTAACCCGCATCAATAGTTGAATGTCGCGTGTGGAATATACGAAGTTGCCGGTACCGTCCCTCTGCGGCTGTATCAGCGGTATCTGTTTTTCCCAATACCTTATTATATGTCCTTTTACACCGAGCAGTTTTTCCAAATCTCCTGTTGTACAACGTATCATCGTGGACGTCTCTTTCCTCCGCCGGACGGATGTATCTCCAGCGTTACCGGTACCATACCGTAGGATAAATCTTTTCTGATTTTATTGCAAATGTACGAATTGTATGCCTGGGTGAACGCGGCGGGGCGCGATACAAACAGGCGGAAAATAACAGGGTTCACCGAAACCTGGACGCCGTACTTTACTTTGAAGCGGGTATCCGGGCCGGAAGGCGGCGGATTCTCCGCCTGGATATTTCCCAAAAAGTCGTTAAACACGGATGTTTCCGTAAAACGGTTAAGCTGCCCATACATTTTTATGGTAGTATTCAGCAGTACCCCGACGCCCTCGCCGGTCTTTGCGCTTAGCGGCAGCACGGGGACATACTTCATCTGTCCGAAAAAATAATGGAGCGAATCACGCGCCGCCTCAAACGTGTTTTTCGTATCCGGCATGGCGTCCCACTTGTTGAGCGCGAATATGAGGCCGCGGCCCCTGTCGGCGGCGAGGGCGGCTATCTTTTTGTCCTGGACGGAGAAACCCTCCGGCGCGTCTATCAAAAGGATAACAATATCGGCCTCGTCCATCGTTTTTATCGCGCGGTTTACCGAATAGTACTCAACATTTTCGCTGACATGGCTCTTCCGCCTGATGCCGGCGGTATCCATCACGGCAAAATCTCTGCCCTTCCACTGAAAGCGTCCTTCGATAACGTCCCGCGTCGTGCCTGGTATCTCGCTCACTATCGAAGCCGCCGCCGCGCAAAGCCTGTTGGACAACGTGGACTTCCCGGTATTCGGCTTTCCCAGAATGCTGAGCCTTACCGTACTGCCGGCAGTTTCGGAAGACGCGATGGCGGCGGCCTCCCCGAAAGCCGGGAGTTTATCAGCTATCGCGGATGCAAGTTCCCCGACATTGTCCCCGTGTTCCGCAGAGATCGGGTATATCCTGTCGAATCCAAAGCGCGCCAAATTCCATGTTTCGGCCAAAAGCCGCCCGCCCTCAGTCTTGTTTACAGCGACGATCAGTTTATCGCGCAGCGGACGCAGCAACGCGATAAATTCTTCATCCTCCGGCGTCAGTTCCCCTGCCGCAAGTATCAGCACAACGACGTCGGCCCGTTCTATCATCCGCAGCGTACGCTCTACGACAAGGCTGTCGAGCAGGCTTTCAGGTGAATCTGGCGCCTGGCGGTCCAACTTGAAGCCGCCTGAATCCACGAGCTGAGCCGATTTTCCAGCTATGATCGCGCCGGAGGTCACGGGATCGCGCGTGAGCCCCGGCGTAGGATCGGTAATGGCGCGCCGCTTATGAAGGAGTCTGTTAAACAAGGTCGATTTACCCACATTGGGCCGTCCGGCAAGCACGACGACAGGCTGTTTCCCCGCCGGCGGGTCCGCTATCGTTTGATATAGCCGTCTCATCATGACATTATACCCGTTTTCGGCAAATTCGTAAAGCAGTGAGGTACTATAGCCTAAAGAGGCTTGACGGAGGTGAATAGTTTGGTTATACTAAAAAAAATTAGCTTCTGCTAATATATCGCTATTTATTTGGAGGATTTTATGAGAAAAAAATCTTTTTTTTCATGCATTGGAGCGATGATTCGGCTGGGGGGGGGGGGGGGGGGTAGGACTCCTTTGTGTGTTACTGTTGTTTTTGGGGTGCGAAACCACCACAGTGGTTAAGGGTCATGAAGCCCTGAAGGCAGCC